>CACNJU010000004.1 GCA_902620895.1 uncultured Prochlorococcus sp. | reverse complement strand
TTAATTGGTTATGTTGCCCAAGAAATTGCACTTGATAAAATATTAACTGGCCGAGAGCTTTTGGATTTTCAATCAGATTTATATCACATCAACAAAAATAAAAAATTTGAAAGGATAAATAAATTAATAGATCAATTAGAAATGAATGATTGGATTGATCGTAAGTGCGGAACTTATTCAGGGGGAATGAAAAGAAGAATAGATCTGGCAGCTGGACTTTTACATTTACCCCAAGTATTAATTTTGGATGAACCTACAGTTGGTTTAGATATTGAAAGTAGGAATATCATATGGCAACTTTTGAAAGATCTTAGAAATAATGGAATGACCATTATTTTAAGTAGTCACTATCTTGATGAAATAGATAAATTGGCTGACAGATTAGTGATAATTGATGATGGAAGAGTTATAGCAAAAGGGACTCCTGCAGAGCTCAAAAATAAATTAGGAGGAGATAGAGTAACTTTGAAAGTAAGAGAATTTAGTAATCAGGAAGAAGCGAAAAATATATGTAAAATTTTATCTTCAATAGATGGAATTAGTCAGATCATCATAAATGAAGCTCAAGGTTTCTCGATAAATTTCGTAGCAGATAAGCAAAAAGATTTACTTACGAAGCTAAAAGTGGAATTGGCCTTCTCAAAGTTCGAAATTTTTTCTCTTACCCAAAGTCAGCCAAGCTTGGATGATGTATATCTTCAGGCAACTGGGAAAACATTATTGGATGCTGAAATTTCTATGGCAGGGAAAAGAGACCTAAAAAAAGAATCAAAGCAATCCATGCGATAAAAAAACTTTTGGTTAACTAACTATAATGAATAGTAATTACTGCTAATTATGGAATTACAACAGTATAATTTATTTTTTTTATATCAAGAAACATTTGCCTTAACAAAGAGATTATTTATTCAATTAAAAAGGAGACCATCAACTCTTTTAGCAGGAATATTACAACCAATAATTTGGCTTTTTTTATTTGGGGCATTATTTTCTAAAGCTCCTGAAGGTTTTTTACCAGGAGTTGATTCTTATGGGAATTTTTTAGGAGCAGGACTTATTGTTTTTACTGCTTTTAGCGGAGCCCTAAACTCTGGTCTTCCTTTAATGTTTGATAGAGAGTTTGGATTTCTTAATAGATTACTTGTGGCTCCTTTAACCAGTAGATTATCCATAGTTTTATCTTCTTTCTTTTACATAACAATCTTGAGCTTTGTTCAGAGTATTGTAATAATGATTGTTTCATACATTTTGGGTTATGGATGGCCTAACCTATATGGTTTAGGAATTGTATTTACAACACTAATTTTATTAGTTCTTTTTGTGACATCAATAAGTTTATGTTTAGCGTTTGTTTTGCCTGGACATATTGAATTAATCGCTCTTATATTCGTAATAAATTTACCTCTTTTATTTGCGAGTACTGCTTTAGCTCCAATCTCTTTTATGCCAAATTGGTTGGGCTGGTTAGCTTCATTAAATCCATTAACTTTTGCTATTGAACCTATTAGGACTGCCTATACTCAAACTATGGATTTAGAATTAGTGGCTTTACATGCCCCATATGGTGATTTAACTTGTAAGAGTTGTATCTCGATTTTATTTTCTTTAACAGTTTTTTCCTTGATTATTATAAGGCCTCTGTTAAACAGAAAGTTAAATTAGAAATTTTATGCTTTTAAAAAATCATTTAATAGAAGTTTTTAAACAAGCTTCTTTAGAAAATAATTTTTTGCTTAAAGAAAATGTTGTTCTTAAGTGGGTCCATAGATTTGGGATTGATTCATTAAATGATTTATTAATCCATAGTTCACTACAAAAAGAAAATCAACGTGAAGAAGAAAACCAAGAACATACATCTTTAATTGATGAAGTGCATGACGAAAATCAAGAACAAATTAAGCTTGAATTATCAAAAACTTTTGAAAATATTGAAGAAACAAAGTGGGAATCAAATGGCTTGGAAACCACTATAATCAATGAAATATCTAGCAAAAATCAAAATTCTAATACAATAAATCAATATACTGAAAGTCCAAAATTACCCCTACCTTATATTAAAAATTTAAGAAAGTGGATTAACAACGAAAAAAAAGCTAGTTAGCTTTTACATCATACCTGGCATTCCCATGCCACCCATACCTGGCATTCCCATGCCACCCATACCTGGCATTCCCATGCCACCCATACCTGGCATTCCCATGCCACCCATTCCTCCCATTGGATCTGCACCTGGTCCTCCAGAGGCTGCGGCTTCAGGCTCTGGAATGTCGGCCATCGCAACTTCTGTTGTGAGGAGCATAGCTGCAATAGATACCGAATCTTGAAGCGCTAATCTTATTACTTTGGTTGGATCTAATATCCCTGAATCTTTTAAATCCTCATATTTTCCTGAATTAGCATTAAAGCCTTTGTTAAGTCTTTTAATTTCAGCGACAACTACATCTCCATTAAAACCAGCATTTTTTGCTATTTGTTTGGTGGGTTCCAAGAGGGCTTCTTTGACTATATTTATCCCTGTTCTTAAATCATCTGATGATGTTTCACTTAAATTTAAAAGGTCATCTGATATTTCAATTAAAGTTTGTCCTCCTCCAGAAACAACACCCTCTTCAATAGCAGCTTTCGTAGCATTAAGGGAATCTTCGATTCTCAACTTTTTATACTTCATCTCTGTTTCTGTGGCAGCTCCTACTTTGATAAGAGCTACTCCTCCAGCTAGTTTGGCTATCCTTTCATTGATTTTATCTTGATCATACTCAGATTCAGTTATATTAACTTCTCTCTTTAATTTCTCTACTCTCGCTTTAACTAAATCTTTAGTGTCTTCGAAGGCAACAATTGTAGTTTTGTCTTTTGTTATAGTTATTTTTTTTGCTTTACCTAAATCATTAATCGATACTTTATCAAGTGTCATCGATTTATCTTCGCTAATTAACTTAGCCCCTGTAAGAATTGCAATATCTTCGAGGGCAGCTTTTCTTCTCTCACCAAATAGTGGAGCCCTTACGGAAGCAACATTTAAAACCCCACTATTCTTATTTAAAACCAGAGTAGTTAAAGCCTCTCCTTCGATATCTTCAGCAAGAATTAGAAAAGGTGAGCCTGACTTCTGAATTTCTTCAAGTATTGGAACTAGATCAACTAAAGTTGAGACTTTTTGATCAGTTATTAATATTTTAGGATTTTCAAGTTCACAAACTTGTCTTTCTTGGTCTGTTACAAAATATGGAGAACTATAACCTCTATCAAAAGACATACCCTCAGTTATATCTAATTCTGTTTCTAATGATTGCGATTCTTCGACAGTTATTACCCCATCTGAAGTAACAATATCCATTGCTTTAGAAATTATAGATCCAATTTCTTCATCACCTCCAGCACTAACAGTTGCAACTTTTTGAATGTCAGAACCACTTAATGAAATACTTTTGGAACTTAATTTTTCTAAGACAAGAGATAGGCCTGCCTCCATACCTTTTTTTAACTCCATAGGGTTTGCGCCAGAAGCAATATTTTTCAATCCCTCCTGAACCATCTTCTGAGTCAAAATGGTTGCTGTTGTTGTTCCATCACCAGCACTTTCTTTTGTCTTGGATGCAACTTGTTCTATTAATTTCGCACCTAAATTAGAGATGGGGTTTTCAATCTCGATCTCTTTAGCAACTGTAGATCCATCTCTTACTATATCTGGCGAACCAAATTTCTTCTCTATTACAACGTTTTTTGCTTTTGGCCCAATAGTAACCTTTACTGCATTAGCAACGAAATTCACACCTTTTTCTAACGCTTCTCTTGACTCATTAGAAAAACTTAACTGTTTGGCCATGTTTACTCAATCTTTATTCCTATTCTAATCTCCCATAGAATCATTTTTAAGGGATATTTAATTAAGTGGGGAAAGCCGAATTTCTTTTTAATGAGACATACAAATTAACTCAAATAAGAGTATCTTTAAGTTATGGAAGAAACAAATAATCTTATTTTTACTCTTACCGCAATCCTCGCGATTGCTATGACATTAATATACTTTCCTTTAAGATTTTTCTTGACATTAACTGCTAGAAGTCGAAGGCTAAAACTTTTACAAAAAATTAGAAGGTTAAGAGATGAACTGGGCCAGCCTTACGAGAGTACATAATTAAATACTCATACCTCCGTCTATACTGATTGTCTGACCTGTAATGTACCTTCCTGCATCACTTGAAACTAAGAATGAAACTAAGTTTGCAATTTGAGTACAACTTCCTAATTTCCCTAAAGGGATAACCTTAAGTATCTCTTCAGTATTAAGTTTTTCAGTCATTTCTGTTTCTATAAAGCCTGGAGCTATTGCATTTACGTTTATACCTCTTGAAGCAAATTCTTTAGCGCAAGTTTTGGTGAATCCAATAACGCCAGCTTTGGCTGCAGAATAATTTGCTTGACCGGGATTACCAATTATTCCAACAACAGATGAAATATTTACGATACTACCACTTCTTTTTTTCATCATAAATTTTGAAGCATATTTTGTACAAAGAAAAACCCCTTTTAAGTTTGTATTTAATACATCATCCCATTGTTCCGATTTCATTCTCATCAATAGTCCATCTCGAGTAATACCAGCATTATTAATAAGAATATCAATGGAGCCATTAATTTTTATGATTTCTTCAAAAGCTGAACTGACAGAATCCTCTCTTGAAACATCGAATTTTAATTTATGAGCTTTACCTCCGGAATTTTTTATTGAATTTACAACTTCTTCAGCCTTGTCATCAGAAGAAGAGTAATTAATAAAAACTTCTGCTCCAAAGCGACTTAGTTCTAAAGCAATTTCTTTACCAATTCCTCTGCTAGCTCCGGTGATTAAAGCAACTTTGCCTGATAATGAATCTGTATTGGACATTATGAAATTTTATAATTTTCAATCGTAGTACTATTTGTGTAAAGATATTGCTTTTATTTATAATTGTCTAGAAAATATTAAGACCTTCTATTGTGCACTTTTTAATACCAGCTGCAGGGAGCGGTAGCAGAATGAAAGCTGGAAAAAATAAATTACTTATTGATTTAGAAGGAGAGTCTTTGATTTATTGGACACTTAAATCAGTATTTTCTGCGAGCTCAACAAATTGGGTTGGAATAATTGGTCAACCGAAAGATAAAAATTTATTATTAAATTCAACAAAGGATTTTGCCCATAAAGTTCATTGGATTAATGGTGGTGACACCAGACAACAGTCAGTTTTTAATGGTCTAAAAGCGCTGCCAAAAGATGCTGAAAAAGTTTTGATACATGATGGTGCTAGATGTCTAATTAATCCTGAATTGATAGACCTTTGTGCCAAACAATTAGATGAAAATGAAGCAGTAATTTTGGCTACTAAGGTAACTGACACAATAAAGATTGTTGATAATGAAGGTTTTATTAAAGAAACACCAGATAGAAATTATTTATGGGCAGCGCAAACTCCTCAGGGCTTTTTAGTAGATAGATTAAAAAAAGCTCATAAGATGGCAATTGATAAAAACTGGAATGTCACAGATGATGCCTCTCTATTTGAAATGCTTAATTGGAAAGTTAAAATTATTGAAGGAACTTATTCAAATATAAAAATTACATCCCCTATTGATTTGAAAATAGCAAAACTTTTTGTGAAGAACCCCTAGTTAAAGAGGTGAATCGATACTAAGAATGCCATCATCACCATTTAAGATGGCTTCATATCCTAAAGGAATGCAAGCATTTCCGGATATGTGGCCTATTGGGAGGTCAAAAAGAATAGGAAAATCAAACTCTTGAAGTCTTTCAATAATGCAGTTTTTTAGTAAATCTTTCCATTCAAGGTCGCAGGAATCATTAGAAAAACTTCCGAATCCAATGCCAGCAATTTCAGTAAGTGTTTTAGTCATTCTGAGGTAAGTCAACATGCGATCAATTTTATAAATATCTTCATTAATATCTTCAAAAATTATTATTTTCCCTTTGCAATCTGGAAAGTGATCAGTACCAATTAAAAAAGTAGCAATAGTTAAGTTAGAAACTATAATTTCTCCTTTAGCTTTCCCACCTCTTAAAGGAATTCCTCGTATGTCCGCAACATATCCCTCAAAAAGTAAATTTCTTAATCTTTCAAGACTCCACGCTGGCTCTTTGAAAAGGCCAGTAACCATGGGCCCATGAATAGAACCTATAAATCCTTGAGAATATTTAGATAGTAGTAAAGAACATGTATCTGAGAATCCAAGCATTAAACCATGCTGCCAAGAAGGGGTTTTTTCTAATAGTCTTGCTGAACCCCATCCACCTTTTGCAAAAATGATTAGCTTACTATTTTGTGCTTTTTCTAGTTCTTCGAATCTAGTTAAATCATCACCTGCAAAATAACCAAATTTTTTTGATAGAGAATTATTTTCATTAATTTCCAAGCCCCAGTTTTTTAAGATTTCTATACCTTTTTGAAAATTTTCGTCTTCATCAATAAAGGAGCCCGGAGCTAAAATATCTATTAGATCCCCTTTTTTTAATCTAAAAAACATATTTAGAATTTATGAGGCAATAATAATTCCTAATAAAAGGACTCCTCCATAAATTGATTGATTTTTGAAGTGATTCCCAATATTTTTTATTGATTGCATTTCCTCAGGAAATACTTTCAGTATATCTCTCTGCATTAATATTGACGTTGTAAGCCAAATTGGCCAAAAAATAAAATCCATTTGATTAATAAATCCGCATAATGCGAGAAAACAAGAAGTTAAAAAATAGCAAATTTGAATAGTTATTCTTGTATTGTTCTGGAGGTTAACAGCGGAACTATTTATTCCAATTTTGATATCATATTTTTTATCTGCTAAAGCATAAATCGTGTCAAAGCCAAAAGTCCAAAAAATGGTAGCTAGCCAGCAAAACAATAAAACAATACTATTTAAATTGCCTTCATTTGCGGCCCAGGGAATTAAGACAGCAAAACCCCAGCATATGGATAAGATTAATTGAGGATATTTAAACCATCTTTTGGCAGAAGGATAAATTAAAATAATAGGTAAAGCTAAAAAAGCAAGTGAAATGGAAAGGGTTCTTCCAGGCTGAGGTAGTGACAAAGTTAAAAAGAAGCTACATAAAATTAAAAAGAAAAGAATTGAATAAGCTGTTTTAAGACCGATTTTATTTGCAGCTAGAGGTCTATTTTTTGTCCTAACAACTCTTTGATCAATTTTTTTGTCCCAAATATCATTAACCACGCAGCCTAATCCACTTACTAGTAGTCCTCCCAATATTATTCTTAGTAACATTAAAAATGTTGGATTAGCTTCTGGGGTTAAATATAAACTCCATCCAGCAGGAATAAGTAAGATCATTCTTCCAGTCGGCTTATTCCACCTTAATAATTCAAAAAAAGTACTTAATTTAATTTGTCGATTTTTATTTTGCATATGACCTATTGTATATTTCATAACTTTAAATAATCTTACTAGGATTAAATAATTTCTATTATTTAATAATCAATGTTGGGTATATTTA
This sequence comes from uncultured Prochlorococcus sp., assembly GCA_902620895.1. Classification (GTDB taxonomy): domain Bacteria; phylum Cyanobacteriota; class Cyanobacteriia; order PCC-6307; family Cyanobiaceae; genus Prochlorococcus_A. The sequence goes on along the minus strand of CACNJU010000004.1, from coordinate 103,057 downwards.
TTAATGGATTAAAGATATCTTCGTCTTATAAAAAGAAATGATACTGAAACAAGATTTAAGATATTTTCAAGAAAAACAAATTTTAGTTGCTTCTATTGACATTGGAACTAACTCTACACATCTCTTGGTAGCAGAAATTAATCTAGAATTAAAATCATTTTCAATAAAATTTACTGATAAATCAACCACTCGTCTTGGAGAAAGAGATGAGGAGGGTAATCTTACTGAAGAATCAATCCAAAGGGCATTAGTTACTCTTAAGCGATTTAAGGAATATTGTAAAAGTAATGGAGTAAAACAAATAGTAACAGCAGCAACGAGTGCAGTTAGGGAAGCTCCAAACGGTCAAGATTTTATTAGAAGAGTTCTTGATGAAACTGATATTCAAATAGAAATGATAAGTGGTTCCGAGGAAGCCAGATTAATTTATCTTGGTGTTCTTTCTGGGATGTCTTTTGAAGATCAGTCTTTTGTAATCATAGATATTGGAGGAGGATCTACAGAATTAATACTTGCAGATAAAAAAGATGCTATAGCTCTTACTAGTTCGAGAATTGGTGCTGTAAGACTTAAAAATGATTTTTTAAATAAAGGGTCTATAACTTCAGAAAGATCGAGTTTTTTAACAACTTTTATTAAAGGATCTTTAGAACCATCTGTTCGAAAAATAAAGAGTAGATCTGAGGGCGATAAGCCTTTATCTATGATTGCAACCAGTGGCACTGCAACCTCATTAGGAAATTTGATTTCACTTGATTTGGGAGAATCTAAACAAAAGTTGCATGGTTATAAATTTAAAAGGGAAGATTTACAAAATGTATTAGAAAAACTAATTAAATTGCCAGTTTCGGAAATCAAGAAAATACCTTCATTAAGTGAGAGAAGAGCAGAAATAATTATTCCAGGAGCATTGATATTAAACACCTCAATGGAGATGTTGAACTTTGATGAATTAATAATAAGTGAGAGGGCGCTGAGAGAGGGTTTGGTTGTGGATTGGATGCTTCGTAAAGGGATAATTAAAAATGAGTTAAATATTCAAGGCAATATTAGAAAAACAACTATAGTCCATCAGGCCAGAAAGTTTGGAGTAGATAATACAAGAACTGAGAAAGTTATTGATATTGCCTTTCAAATCTATGATCAGACTAAAAATATCTTTCATAGCGATAATGACCCTAAAGCTAAAGAACTTCTTTGGGCAGCTTCTAATCTTTATAATTGTGGCAAATATGTGAATGTTGGTTCATATCACAAACACTCTTGGTACTTAATAAAAAATTGTGAGTTGTTGGGATATTCTGAAGCAGAAACAAATATTATTGCTTCAATTGCTAGGTACCATAGAAAGACTCTACCCAAGAAAAGACATGAGTCTTGGCAAAATTTAATATCCAAAGAAGATAAAACATTAGTTCTTGAAATGTCATTAATCCTGAGACTAGCAGCAGCTCTTGATCAAAGACCTGACAAGGTGATCTCCTCAGTTCAAATAAAATTACAGGAAAATAATCTTATATTTCAGCTTTTACCTTTAGATAGAAACCATGATCTTCTTCTTGAAAAATGGAACTTAGGATTATGCCGTAATGTAATAAAAGAACTAAAGAATTTGGAATTAAAAGTTATTTAGTTTTTTTAATTAGTTCTTGTTTTGGAGTTTGATTCTGAGAAGAATCTGAAAATAAATTGAAAATTAAGGATGAGGCGATTAGTCCGAGAAAGCCTGAAATTAAAATAAATATTAGGAATCCTAGTGGATTAAAATTATTGGATTGCCTAGATTTATAATTTTTTTTGGAAACTTCTTCAACTATTTCTTCAATTTTCACTTCTTTTCTCTCTGTCTTGAATTCATCCATTAAAAATTCTGTATCAAGTTTGAGCTTCTGTGAAATCCGCCTAATCATTGCTTTGACAAATACTTTTTCAGGTAGTTTTTCTTCATTACCTTCTTCTATGGCTTCTAGTTGATGAGCTCCGATTTTTAAATCAGAAGCCAATTCTTCAATAGATTGATTTTTACTTAACCTAGCCTCTTTAATGAAATTTCCGATTCTCTTGAAAGAGGAATCTCTTCCTTTATTGTTAATTTCCGAAACAGATTTTATTTCTTTCAAAGCAAGTAAATTTTTACTAATTATAGTAATTAATATTTTTCTAACAACTTAAAGATTATTTATTCCTAAACAAATGCCTGTAAGATGGATTGTAAAGATTAGATCTTTTTTGAGAATTACTAATCGCTGGGCTAATTATGTAAATTGTTGTTCTAATTAGTCTTTTCTCAATAGAAAATTTTTCCATATCTTTTAATTCTATTAATGATGTCCAACCATCCTCCCAAGATACTCTGAATCCAACAATTACTTTAGTCTCTGGAGGGTAGAACTCTAGTAGAGTTTCTTGAGACTTTTTCACATGCCTAGCACTTAGATAAAGACATATAGAGGAATTGTGTTTCGCAAGATCTTTCAGAGATTCTTTTTCGGGCATCCCTGTTCGCCCTCCTGCTCTAGTTAAAATTATTGTTTGAGTTACGTCAGGGATAGTTAATTCAGCTTCATGATATGCTGCAGCAACTTGAAAAGCACTTACTCCAGGAACAACCTCGATTTCAATTTTTTCGTTTTTTAAAATTTCGATTTGCTCTCTAATTGCTCCAAAAAGGCAAGGGTCTCCATCATGCAACCTTATAACAGTTTTCCCTGCCTGAAATTTTTCTATCATAATTGAGGTGATTTGCTCTAAGTTGAGAGAACTAGTTTTTATTTTTTCAGAACCTTCTTTAGCAAAATCTAAAATCTTTTCTGGAATAAGAGAATCAGTCCAAATAATGACATCTGCAATTTTTATTTTTTTTAATGCTTTTAAAGTTAATAATTCTGGATCACCTGGACCAACACCAATAAAGGATATTTTATTATTCATCCTTTCTATTTTTCCCACTATTTGTTCTTAATCTTAAAAAAAATATTCCAATTAATCCAGAAGAAAATAGAAAAATACTTATAAATTGAGCCATTCTTATACCTCCATCACAGAAAGGTGGAAGTCCACCAATGCATAGTGGGTCAGTTCTTAAACCTTCAATCCAGAATCTTCCAAAGCTATAACTTATTAAATAAATACAGCTAATAAGGCCAGGCCTGAAAAAATCTGTTTTATTTTGTTTATTAAAGATAATAATAAGGACGATAAAAATTAAGAGATTCCAAAATGACTCATAGAGAAATGTAGGATGAAAAAAATCATAATTAAGAAATTCTAAAGGCCTATTTTGGATAGGTATAAATAACTTCCAAGGCAAATTTGTAGGAACTCCAAAGGCTTCATTATTGAAAAAATTTCCCCACCTTCCTATTGATTGTCCAAGAATAATCGAGGGTATTAATACATCTATAAAAGTTTTTAAATTAATTTTTTTCGTCTTACAGAAATAGATAATAGATATCAATCCTCCAATTAGACCTCCGTGGATTGCTATGCCTCCTTCCCAAACTGCAAGAAAAGAGGGTATTTGAATAATGTTATTGAATAGTTCAAAAGAAGTAAAAAAGTTCTCTCCGCTATATTGCCTCCACTCGAAAATTACGTAATAAGCTCTAGCTCCAATTAATGAAAAGATTATTAATGATGGAAGTATTTCACTAATTAACTCTGGATTAATATTTCTTGCCTTTGCAAGTTTTTTAGAGACAAATAGACCTATTAAAACTGAAACCGAAATAAGCAATCCATACCATCTAATAGTTAGAAATCCTAAATTTAAAAAAGTTTCTCCTGGAGATTGTATAAAAGCTTGAAGTGTAAGCATTGAAAGGAAGTTAGATACCCTCTGCTGCTTGCACTTTTTCTACTTGTTTTTTCTTTAATACTAAAAGTATTTGTGTTAGACCTACACCAATAAAGAATGCAATCAATCCTATTACTCTATAAGGGCTCTGAAGTACAACCTCAGCATCTAGTTGGCCAAAGCCGCCAACGTTGGGGTCATTAGTAAGCGGGTCACCTGCATTAATTTTGTCTTGTGCTTTTACGATAAGTTGTGGACCAACAGGAACCGATTCAGTAGTTATATCACCATTCTCGTTTTCTATATTGACCTTATAGCTACCATCTTCAATTGTTTCTATTGAGTTTATAGTTCCTGAGATGGAAGAAGTGAACACTACATTATTGCTTTTGTCTCCAGTTGGGTATACCTGACCTCTACCTCTATTGCCTCCGATATGTAACGAGTATTTTCCATAGTGATATTCTTTATTAGTAGATGGATCAGGGGAAAGTACAGGAAAAACAATTTCTTTATTAGTATCGCCAGGTAAAGGTCCGACAATGATTATATTATCTTTCTCTTCACTGTAATTAGTGAAATATACTCCCTCTGTCTCTTCTTTGATCTCTTCTGTCCATCTTTCTTGAGGAGCAAGTTTGAAACCATCAGGCAGCATTACAACAGCACCAACTTGTAATGGAACTTCAGAACCATCAGCTCCAATCTCTTTTAAGTCATTTTTGTAGGGTATTTTGACAACAGCTTTGAAAACACTATCAGCACCAACAGATTGTGGAACCTCTGCAATTGTAGGCATCTGAGCTAAATGACAATTTGCACAGACTATCTTCCCTGTGGCTTCTCGGGGAGATTCGTAGTTTTGCTGAGCCCAAAATGGATAAGCAAAAGTGATCCTTGGATAAAATACAATGCTAGAAATGAAAAGCAGAGTACAGATAAATAAACTTGTTTTTTTCATGATTTGATTTTTAAGACTTATCATTTTTTATGCCCACCATGGATTTTCATTAGTTCTAAAGTCAGTTTCTGACCATTGTTTGACGAGTACAGCATCATCTTCGATATCGACATGAGCTAGAGCTAGAGATAAAGGAGCAGGCCCTCTGACTACCTTCCCATTTGTATCGTACTGACTACCATGACAAGGACATATAAATTTATTAGCACCACTATCCCATGGGACAACGCAACCTAAATGAGTACAAATTGCGTTTAAGCCAAATTCTCCTATTTCCCCACTCTCATTAACGATTAAATAAGTTGGATCGCCCTTTAGACCCTGCACAAGACTTCTGTCTCCTGCTTGATGGGTAGCTAACCAACCTGTCTTGGTTATTGGATTCCCTAATTCATCTTTAGCAGATGTTCCACCACTGCCTCCACCTGCTCTTAAAGGCATGAAATAATTTGCTACGGGGTAAAGAGCTCCTAAAGCAACACCAGTTGCAGTACCAAATGTAAGAAGATTCATAAATTGCCTTCGACCCATTGAAGGGACATCATTGGAACTTAATTGAGTCATTCGCTACTTGGTTCTGTTATTTATTAGTTATTATGGATCAAATTGTTCAATTTCTGTTGCAAATAGATAGGACTTTTAATAATTTAAAGTAAATGTTTAGGAAGTCTTAATTAATTGATTTAAATGAACCCATTACTAGTAGATGAAGTTATCCATTATTTGATTCATCGCTGGGGAAAAAAATATGATTTTAGATTGTTTAGAAGAGGAAATTTTGTTTATTTTCAAATGATGTGGGGATTTCTTGGACAGGAATCATTTCCTTTAAGTGAAGATGAATATAAAAGATCAATAGCTGATAAAATTGAGATTTTAAATAGATGTGGGTATTCAGAGGAAGTAAGGGAATGGCTAATGAAAGTCAATGCTAAGCCAAGGTTAGGCAGAGCTGTCAGCTTGCAATTAAATCTTAATGAGAAGATGAAAGAGTTTTTGACTTGAGATTTTCTGATAAGTAAGTTAATCCAGTACCTACAAAAAATAAAAACACTATCGATATAGATAGCAATGACATCGTCAATGGATCTGTTGAAGGGGTAATCACTGCAGATAAGATTGCTGAGGAGATTACAACTATCTTCCAATTTGAAATCATTTTTTCTGTTGTAATTATTCCAAGAGAACCAAGAATAAATTGTAATACTGGCAATTGAAAAGCTATGGCAGTGCTAGACATTAATAAGAGTACAAAATCAAAATATCTTTCTATAGACCAAGTTGGTTCAACAATATCAGCACCGAAAGTTATAAAGAAATTTATGGCTGCAGGAACTAATATCCACCATGAAAAAATTAATCCCAAAAAAAATAGAAGACCTGAACCAAAAACTGCAGGCAATATAAGGCTTTTTTCTTGTTTTGTTAACCCAGGGGAAATGAATAATATTATTTGATAAAAAATATAAGGCATAGAAACTATTAATCCGCTGTAACCTGCGACTTTAATAGCTACAAATAAAAACTCTCCCGGGGCAAGCTGTAGTAAATGAATATCACCAGCCGGGATTTCTAAAAAAGATATTAATGGCTTTATAATTAGAAAACTAAAAAATATTGAAATAAGTATTGAGTAAATTGAGTTTAGTATCCTTTGACGGAGCTCGTCTAGATGATCACTAAAACTCATCAAATCTGATAGCTTATTTTCACTTTGATCTGTACCTCTCATTATTTAATAGAGATTCTGTAAGAAAAAGGTTCAAATTTACTATTTTCAAAGTCCAATTTGTTTTCGTTTAATTTAATTATTTGCTTAATTTAGGATTAGTTGGATCTGGTAATAAGAAAGGAGGGGCATCATTAAGAGATGATTCACCATATGTTTCATATTCTCTATATCCACCCATTTTCCCATTTGTTTTCATTAAAGCGCTTACGAAGGCAAGTAATAAGAAAACAGTAGGAGCTCCAATTATTAAAGCAGCACCAAATAGATATCCGACAATAAATTCTGGGAAACTATGATTTCCTAAAAATTCATGAGTGCCCAAAAGAAAATCAAACATTTAGATTTAAAATTTTTTTTATTATAAACTAAATTACTGTTTTAAGATTTTTTTTAATGTAATCTTCTCCTCTTGTAGGATTTCCCCAAATAATTTCTCCATTTTTAAAGGAAACGCAACCCTGTCCTCCTTTTTTTATTTTTTGTAAATCTTTGATCTTTACTAAATTAATTGGAACTTTAATGTTTCTTTTTGCCTTACTAAATAAAGCAGCTAGATCTGCAGCTATTTGAAGATCTTGTTCAGATGCTGCTTGAGATGAAGACTTTAAAACTACATGACTACCTGGTGATTCCTGTGCATGAAACCATAGATCGCCTTTTTTTGAAAATTTAAAGCTTATTAAATCATTTTGCCTCATATTTCTCCCAACCTGAACTTTCAATCCTGTGGGAGTGTCAACCTGAATTGGTGAAGATTGTATCTCAGATATACTTTTCTTATCTTCTCTTTGCCTTTTGATATTAATATTAAAGTCATTACATATTTCTTCCATAATTTCTTCAAGTAGTTTGATTCTCGTTAATAGTTTTTCATTATTTAAAGAATTTAGATTTTCTAGAAGTGTAGTGAATTCATCTAATCTTTCAATATTCGTCTCATAAATACTTAATCTTTCTTTTATCAATTCTCTAGATCTCTTCAGTTTTTTTGACTTTTTATATAGTTTTTGTCCTTTAATAATATCTCTTTTTTTGAGTTCACTTGAACTGAATATATTATCGGCTTTTTCTTTAAATACCTCGTAGTTTTCTGATTTTGTCAGCAGATCATATTGGATATTTAAATTCTTTTTCTCAGTATTGGTCTGTTTAAAAATTATCCCTTTAATTTTCTTTTTTAATAATTCGAGTTTTTTTTGCTTCAAATGAAAATCATAATAATTCTCCATACCGGTGCATAAATCTATTTGATTTTCGCAATTAATTTCTTTATCGAAAAACCAAACACAATAAAAATCTTTATTAAAAATGGAAAAGTTGTAGTTATTATTTTTAAACCTATTTATCCAAATCTTCCAATTTTTAAATATTTCCTTTAAGTCTGAATCGCTAATGAAATCAATATTTTTTCCCATTATTTCCGAATCGCCAGTTTTGCTAACAACCTCTAATTGTTTTGTGAGTATAGGGCTGACTCCTTGATAGGTATTTATTAAACAGTATTTTAAAGACTCAGGTACTATCGAAATTGAGTCTTTCCATGATTGAAAAGACTCATCTTCTCTAGGTCTTTTTTTCATATTGACTGGAGGGCCAGAATAAATTGATCCTGTTGAAATTGTTCTAAAACTAGATTGACTTGATTTAATTTGTTTACCAACTGCAATTATTTTATGTTTATTATCTAAATAAAAAACATTACTATGTTTTCCCATTAACTCAAAGATTAAATATTTACTAATTTCATCTCCAGGTTTTTTTGCAAAACCAAATTTTATAACTCTCTCGAAATCATCTTGATCAATCGAAATTAAAGCCATATACTTTAATCCATATCTTATTTGTTTAGAAAGTGTGCTTTCTCTCCCAATCTTTTCTGGCTTATTTATCTTTAGTATTCTAGGCGAGTCTCCATTCCATGAAACTTCTAACCATGTTTGAGCATCAACTCCTCTGAAACATAATTGAACTGTATTGGGATCTGGTTGTTGGGCAGTTTCAAACTTTGTAGGTAAGATATTCTTTGTTAAATAATGCAAGACAGATCTAATAGATGTAATATCCATTATCTGTGGAACACCTTTTTGCATTATTACTTTTTAGTTCACAAGATGTTTATCCTACTGTAAAAAATTTAATATGAAAAATCAAAAAAAACTCATTATCCTTACTGGACCCAGCGGGGTGGGTAAAGGAACTGTTGTTAAAGAAATATTAGGTAAAGAAAAAAATTTTTGGCTTTCAATATCTGCAACTACTAGAGAACCTAGAGAGGGAGAAAAGGATGGTGAAAATTACTACTTTTTAAATCAAGAAAAGTTTAAAGAAATGATTGAACAAAATCTTTTTCTTGAATGGGCTCAATTCGCTGGAAACTACTATGGAACTCCTTTGTCTTCTGTTGATTCGAAAATAAAAAAGGGGTTTACTGTACTACTTGAAATTGAAGTAGAGGGTGCAAGGCAAATAAAAAATAAGTTCCCTAATTCACTGTCTATATTTTTACTTCCTCCGGATAAAAAAGAGTTAGAGAGAAGAATAAGAAATAGAGGTACAGAAAAAGAGGAGGCAATTAAAAAAAGACTCTCAAGGGCAAATTATGAGATTTCAGTATCAAATCAATTTGATTTTGCATTAACAAATCACAATGTTGATGAAACTGCAAAAAAAATAATCAAGTTAATAAAAACTTGATTATTTTTTCTTTTATCAGCTCATTGGATGGAATAATAAATCTGGGAAAAACCTATTAAACTCAATAATTATTCCAGCTGTAAGACTAAGCCAAATTGCTGCTACTACTGGGGCAGATCTGACAAATTTTGTGTTTAGAATTTTGAACATTTGTTTTATGAAAGTTTTTTTTTGGGAAATTTAGCGAGGACCATTAAGTGTAATATTATTATCCTTCTCTCTTAAATCTCCATTTCTACCTTGTTTATTAGCAAGAAGAGGCCATTGCGCTCCTTTAACAAGACATTTTCTGGCTAAGTCTAGGTCAATAATGATTTCAAGATCTGCTGGATTCTTAGTCTTTTTTGATTCAATCAGATACTCTCTTCCGGACCAGCCTATAATTCCAGCAATGTAAATGAACAATACTCCTGGAATAAGTAAATCTCCTTCATGACCTCTATTTAAAAGGGCTCCCCATGGCTCAAGAGGAGGACCGATAATTAAATGTGGAAGACCATCATCTCCGCATGATGCTTTCCCGTATCTTTCAAATCTTGCTATATCTTTTTGAGTAGTTGCAGAATTTGCTCTCTCAATGAATTTAGGGTTTTCAGAGCACTTTGTGAGGGCTGAGGCAGTATATTCTGTACTAGCTCTGTCTGCATTTAGAGTGGGTCCATTAGCAGCTAGAGCAATTGGAGTAATTCCTAGGAACAGAAAAACTGAGGTTATGATTGAAAAAAAGAATTTCATAAGTTGCAATCTTAAATTCCTTTAAAGTGTGTTAAGTAAGAAATTAATATTAAAATAGAACAAGTTGAATCAAAAATGCATAAAGTTTTAGCTATTGAAACAAGTTGTGATGAGACATCTGTCTCAATAGTCTCTAATATTGGCGATACTTTCAAAATACATTCAAATATAATTGCATCACAAATTGAAGATCATTCAAAATGGGGGGGTGTTGTGCCTGAACTTGCAGCTAGAAAGCACTTAGAGTTATTACCTTTTGTTTTAGATAAAGCTTTAGAAGAATCAAAAATCAAAATTGAGGAGGTTGACTATATTGCATCAACTGTAGCTCCAGGATTAGTTGGTTGTTTACGAGTTGGTTCTATAACTGCGAGATCACTTTGCATGTTACATTCAAAACCATTTTTGGGAATTCATCATTTGGAGGGGCATTTATCTTCAATTCTATTTTCAGAAAACTATCCAAAGAAATCTTTTCTTACATTACTCGTTAGCGGCGGACATACTGAATTGATAAAGGTTGATGATAGAAGGGGAATGCAGAGACTTGGGAAAAGTTTTGATGATGCTGCTGGAGAAGCCTTTGATAAAGTTGGAAGACTATTGGGTCTGAGTTATCCAGGAGGACCGGCAATTGAAAAGATTGCTAAAAATGGGGATTCAATGAAATTTAATTTACCAAAATGTAGGATTTCTGATAAAAAAGGTGGATTTCTTAAATATGATTTCTCCTTTAGTGGTCTAAAAACTGCCGTATTAAGATTAGTTGAGAGAATAAATTTGGATGGGGATACCATCCCAATTCCTGATATTGCTGCAAGTTTTGAGAGAGTAGTGGCAGAGGTCTTGGTAGAAAGAACAATAAAATGCGCGGAAGATCATAGCTTGGATAATGTTGTTGTAGTTGGAGGAGTGGCAGCTAACAATACATTAAGAAAAATGATGATTAGTGAAGCCAGTAAAAAATCTATTAAAGTTCATTTAGCTCCACTTGATCTTTGCACAGATAATGCGGCAATGATTGGAGCAGCGGCGTTGTTCAGGATCAAATTTAAGGATCATTTTAGTTCTCTTAAATTAGGTGTCGCAGGAAGACTATCAATTGAACAAGCAAATACTCTTTATGAAGAAGACCCCCCTTTTTAACTTCAATGAACAAACAACCTAAAATCGAGATAAAAGAAACAAAAAACTTCGTGGATAAAAAGGAATTGAATTTGTGGAAAAGAGGTTTTACCCCTCAAGCTGAAATATGGAATGGGAGGATGGCAACTGTTGGTATAGGAATTATTTTTATAATTATTGCTTTAATAAGCCAATTTTCTTAATAGAAATAAGTTTTATTTGACTTAAAAGTATTTTTGAGAGATGTAGTAAGAATTGTTCATATTTAGGTGATTAATTAAATTAAAAAGTATTGTAATTATTGGACTTCAGATAAGATTGTTGATTTAATCAAAATAATAAAAATTCTATTATGTATAAATTTTTATGACGCCTGAAAGGCTTGGATTACTTTGGGGAATAACTGTATTCGCAGGTGCTTGTGCTCGATTATTTTCTTCTTTAACAGGTTTCCCCAGTGTTGTTATTTTATTGCTTTCTGGATTACTTATAGGAAGATCAGGTTTTGGACTGGTTGAGCCTTTAGATCTTGGACAAGGGCTTGAAACCATTGTGGGGCTTCTAGTCTGTTTGGTTCTATTTGAAGGGGGTCTAAATTTGAAACTGCCTGAGGGGAATATAAGAAATACTGTTTTAAAAATTTCACTAGTAAGACTTTTTATTTCATTATCAGCTGGAATTTTTATTGCTCATTGGCTGGCAGGTCTTTCATGGCAAGTTGCAGGAATATATAGTGCCATCGTTCTAGCTACTGGACCAACAGTTGTATCTCCATTAGTGGAACAAATAAAATTAGCTTCCCCTCTTTCGGAAGTTTTAAAAGCTGAGGGGTTGTTGCTTGAACCAATTGGCGCAGTGCTGGCATTACTGCTTTTAGAGCTTACTTTAGGTGACCTACGTGGGATTAACGATGTATTTATAGCATTAATGCAAAGACTAGGTGGAGGAGTCTTAATCGGATTAAGTGCAGGATGGTTACTATCAGAAATTTTAAAAAAAATAAAAAATGAAGCCTCATTTGGTATAGAGCTTCAAGTTACCCTTGGATTTATTTTTCTTGTGTATGGAATTTGCGAATATTTGTTGCCAGAATCAGGCTTACCGGCTTCTGTCGCAGCAGGTTTTATTGTAGGCAAAAGAGAAGTTATAGATAAGGAGAGATTGGATAATCTAATAGGTGAATTAGCTCAATTAGCAATAACAGTTCTTTTTCCTCTTTTGGCTGCTGACGTTTCTTGGGGTGAATTAAGTCCGCTTGGCTGGGGAGGAGTTGTTTGCGTTTTTATGTTGATGGTAATTGTTCGTCCTATTTCTATATGGATAGCAACGGTGGGAAAAGAATTGAACTTAAAAGAAAAAATATTTTTAGCATGGTTAGCCCCAAGAGGTATTGTCACTGCGGCGGTAGCTTCTCTTTTTTCAATCAGATTAGAGCAGGCTGGTATTCTTGGGGCTGGCCGTCTCCAAGGTTTAGTTTTTCTTACTATATTAATGACAGTTGGAATCCAAGGTCTTTCAGCTAAACCATTGGCTAATAGACTTGAATTAGAACAAAAAAATTAAATTTAATTTGATTTAAGACATCTTTCAATTCGAGATATATCAGTTTTACTCTCTGAGAAAAGCTCCCAACTTTGAATTAAATCCGGTCCACTTAGAGATCCAAAAAAGGCTACTCTTAATGATTTCATTAATATTCCTTTTTTAATATTATGCATTTTTGAGATTTCGTTTAATATTTCTTTGGCTTTCTTTTTATCTAGTTTTGTAATATCTTCCTCAGTTAAATAATTTAAGATTAGTTTTAAAGATAATTTGCTATCCTTGTTTTCTAGAAAATCTTGACCATCTTTTTGAATTGTAGGGATTAAGAAAAATGGTCTTGATTGATCAATGGCATCTTTTAAAAGAGTCATAGAGTCTCTTAGTAAAATTGCAAGCTTATGAGCCCATTCTTGAGATGGAGGTACCCAATCATTATCTTCCCAGTATTTCTTTATGATCCCACTTAACTTTATTGATTCCATTTTTTTTATATATTGAGAATTCATCCAGTTGAGTTTTTCCCAACTGAATTTACCTCCCGCTTTATTTATTTCTGATAAGTCAAAAATTTCAGATATTTCATCAAGTGAAAGTATTTCACTGTCAGAAGATTTTGGAGACCATCCTAAAAATGCCATATAATTTGATAAGGCTTCAGGTAAATATCCCATATCTCTAAATTCATCGATTGAAGTAACGCTATCTCTTTTAGATAATTTTTTTCCTTCACTGTTAAGTATTAAGGGCGTATGTGAAAAATTTGGCAACTTGAAATTTAATGCTTTATAAATCAATATTTGTTTTGCAGTGTTCGAGATATGGTCTTCACCCCTTACAACATGAGTAATATTCATAAAATTATCATCAATCACAACTGCAAGATTATACAAAGGATCTCCAATCTCATAATTTTTTGCCCTTCTTGACAAAACTAAATCACCCCCCAAGTCCTTCCCTTGCCATTTGATTTCACCTCTTATCTGATCAACCCAAGTAATTTGAATTTTTTCATCAATCTTAAACCTTATTACTGAAGTCCTCCCTTGGGATATGAATGTTTCTATTTCTTCTTTTGAAAGATTTCTGTGTCTATTATCATGTTTTGGAGGTAAGCCTTTCTTTTTTTGTTCTTCTCTTAATTTAGAAATCTCATCTTCTGTAGCAAAGCACCTATATGCAGCTCCAGATTCTAAAAGCTTTTTGATGTAACTTTTGTGAATTGATATTCGCTCACTTTGCTTGATAGGTTCTTCATCCCATTTAAGTCCAAGCCATTTCAGACCTTCTAATATATTGTCTGTGTATTTAGATTTAGATCGAAGAAAATCTGTATCTTCTATTCTGATCAGAAATTTTCCGCCTATTTTTTGAGCATACAACCAGTTGAATAATGCTGTTCGGGCTGTACCAATATGAAATAAACCTGTTGGACTTGGGGCTAATCTTAAACGTTTTTCCAAATTTCTTTTAGAAAAAACGGGACCGACGGGATTCGAACCCGCAACTTCCGCCGTGACAGGGCGGTGCTCTAACCAGTTGAACTACGGTCCCAAATTTTGTTCTAAGTTTATTAGAACATCACTCTTAAAATTATCAGATAATAATACTTAATTAATGGTGTTGTAATAAAAAAAGTTTATTAATTTGAGGATTTACAGAAATAGTAAGTTTTATAGCTGCTTTAATACTTACAACTATTTATTTTTGAGGTCTAAAACCTGCAGGTTCTATCAACCTAACTTGGTTGCCTCTAGCGGTAAATTCTCTGCCTTGGTCACTTTGTACGACAACTCTTCCACCAGACTTAACTCTGATGACTCTTGCACGAACCCATCCCAAAGCTGCTGATTCGAGGACTTTTACTACGTCCCCAGGTTGAAGATCTAACTCCATCTTATGAAAAATGATTTACAAAATGTTGATCAAACGCGTCGTGGAGGACTTGAACCCCCGACATCAGGTTTTGGAGACCTGCGTTCTACCAACTGAACTAACGACGCATTTAAATAATTATAAGCGCCTTTGTGACCAAAAGGTTGATTAATTTACAACTTTATCGATCAAAGCGTTGTTTAACGCGAGTAGCTTTTCCTACTCTATCTCTTAGATAGAATAACTTAGCCCTTCTTACTTTACCTCTACGTTCAACTTTTAGAGAGGCAACCTGTGGACTATGTAGCATAAATACTCTTTCAACACCTATACCCTGAAAAATTCTTCTAACTGTAATAGTCTGATTTATACCTCCATGCCTTTTTGCAATGACAACACCTTCATAAGGTTGGACTCTTTCTTTATTACCTTCTGTAATTTTTACTCCAACTTTAACTGTGTCCCCAACATAAATTTCGGGGAATTCTTTTTTTAATTGTTCATTCTCAAATTCCTTAATAAGTTGTGATGCTTTTAAGGTTTGGGTATTTTTGGAAACCATGTTTTTTTCTTTTTTTTCGACTGCAACATCAACTGATGCTTCAGTATGAATACCGGTTTCTAATTCATTCTCTTGTTTCTCTTTGGCCATGATGGTCTTTTTGTCCTACAAGTTCTATATCTTAACCTTTTGACTCGCCTTTAGTAACCTTTTTGGTAAATGAAATTGTTTTTGAAAACATTTGGAATCCCGTTATGAGCATCCATAATACTCCAAGGGAATTCAATATTACGTATATTAATTCCCCATTATCGCCAAGCCATTCTCCCTCATGGAGAGACATTAACCAATGCACTTGTTCTCTAGAGTAACCTAATAAATCTTTTGAAACCCTATAAAGAAGACCGGTAATTGAAGATATAAGCAATGGAAGAAAAACCCAAGGCGCCAAAGCCTTATGAAATTGCCTAGAATTAAGTAAAAATTTCATTTTTGTTTCTTACCTATCGTTATTGATAGATTTAAGATAGCCGAGATCATAATGGCTACTTTAAAAATGTTTGCCTATTACTATTATTTATTCCAATGAGACATTTTGCAGATCTTTTGTTAAATAAAAATAATTTCAAGTCTAATGATCAAGTTCCTTTTATTCAAAGAAGAAGAGGAATAGAAATAAAGTCTTCACGTGAAATAAACTTGATGAAAAAATCTAGTAGGATCGTAGCAACTGTTTTAAAGGAAATTAATGACTTAATTAAACCTGGAATGAGTACAAAAGACTTAGATGATTTCGCGGAAAAGAGGATAAAAAGTTTTGGGGCTGTGCCAAGTTTTAAGGGTTACCATGGTTTCCCCGCTAGTATTTGTTCTAGTATTAATAATGAGGTTGTCCATGGAATACCGAATAAAAATAAAATAATTAAAAATGGTGACTTAGTTAAAATTGATACAGGTGCATATTTAAATGGCTTCCATGGTGACAGTTGCATAACTATTTGTGTGGGAGAAGTTAGTCCAAAGGCTCAAAAGCTTAGTGATGTAGCGCATAAAGCATTGTATGCAGGCCTTTCGAAAATCAAAGCAGGAAATACACTTCTTGAGGTGGCTGGAGAAATCGAAGATATTGTTTTAAAAAATGGCTTCAGTGTTGTGGAAGATTATACGGGTCATGGAGTTGGAAGAAATCTGCATGAAGAACCATCGGTATTTAATTTTCGGACCAAAGAATTACCCAACGTCGTCCTTCGTGAAGGAATGACATTAGCTGTGGAACCTATCGTTAATGAAGGGAATAAATTTTGCAAAACATTAGAGGATAGATGGACTGTAATAACAAAAGATGGAAAATTATCTGCTCAATGGGAGCATACAATAGTTGTTTTAAAAGATGGTATAGAAATATTGACAGATAGAGATTTCTAGAAACTAAGATTTGTACTTATAGATAATTTGGCAATACAAAAAATTAAAAAATTCTTTCAATGGAAAAATTAGATATGTTAAGGGGTTTGGACTAATTATTATTAAATAATTTTTTGAATTGGCTAAATCATAAATTTTTTTTGAAACAAATTTTGGACTCATTATTCCTATAGGATTTAGTTCTGATTTAAAAGGCCCTAATATAATTTTTTTTATTATTAATTTTTTCTTTGTATTTTTGTCTAGAAGATTTTTTTTGAAAGAAACTAATTGACCAATGAGGGATTTACTAATCTCATATGAGGGATTTAGAGCTGGTAATAGTTCTGCTTCAGACGTGTTTATCCAAATCTCTTTTTTTATTTGTGAATTACAGTTAATAGCAATATCTTCAAATAAATTTAAGAATTTGAATTTGCTTAGTGCATTTATCTCTATTGAGTTTTCATAGTTAGAATTTTCTCGACTCAAATCATAGATACCATGGTTCAAAATTAAAATATCTATCTTTTTTAATTGTTTTTTTAATGACGATTCCTTCCCACATTTCCACTTAATCCATTTATTTGGAGATTCAAGATTTATTTCATGATTAGTTTTACTATGTGTAAATCCAATCACTTTGTACCCTTTTTGACGAAACAACTTTGTTAATTCTCTGCCTAGCGCACCTGAGGCTCCAGTAATCCCTATAGTTTTTTCGTTTTTGGTTAAATTTATCATTTTCCTAGATTTTGATGAAATACCAAATAATTAAAATTTACCAAAAAAATTATTTTTTTATTTGATTAAAACTCATAAATAAATATTTGTTTAGTTATCAAAAAAATATTATCTTGAACCTATTGATAGATAACTTTACTAATTATGAGCGATATATTGTTAATTGGTTCATGTGAGCCATTTAGTGGTAAGTCTGCAATGGTTCTAGGGATAGCAAAAAGACTTATACAGGAGAAAAAAAAAGTACGCATTGGAAAACCGCTGGCAACATGTATTGAACTTACTAATCTTCCTTCAATGTCTTATGAAGGATTAATAGATGATGATGTTAAGTTTATTGGATCTACATTAGATATCAAAGAGGAGAATTTAATTTCTTCAGTAGGATTATTGGATAATATATCAGCTGAAAAAAGAATCTTTAATAAAGACTTACTCCCAGGAAAGGGTTATAATCAAATTAAAGAATTAGTTAAAGATAATTTTGAAGGCCTGAATATTTTAGAGGCAGCAGGAAGTCTGCATGAAGGTATGATTTATGGCTTAAGCCTTCCACAACTAGCTAGTGATTTAGATGCGAAAGTTTTAATTGTGAATTTATGGGAAGATTGTAAAAGCGTGGATGCATTACTTGATGCGAAAAAACAATTAGGTGAGAAATTGGCTGGAGTTGTATTGAACGGAGTGTTGCCGCAAGAAGTCGAAAAAGTTAAAAATGAAATAATACCTTCTCTTAAAGATCTGGATATTGAAGTATTTGGGGTTATGCCTAAATCACCACTGCTTAGAAGTGTCACAGTTGGTGAGCTTGTAAGAAGACTAGATGCCAAAGTAATTTGTTGCCCCGAAAAAGATCAATTACTTGTTGAAACATTAAGTATTGGTGCAATGGGGGTAAATTCTGCAATGGAATTTTTCAGAAGAAGACGAAATATGGCTGTAGTTACAGGAGCTGATAGAACTGATATACAACTTGCTGCTTTAGAGGCTTCGACTCAATGCTTAATTTTAACTGGTTTAGGAGACCCTTTGTCACAAATGATTCATAGAGCGGAGGAATTGGAGGTGCCAATTTTAAAGGTGGAATTGGATACTCTTTCCTCGGTAGAAATTATTGAACAAGCTTTTGGTCATGTCAGAATACATGAATCGATTAAAGCATCTTATGCTATCCAATTAGTTCAAGAGCATGTAAATCTAAAAAGAATTCTGGAAAAGATAGATTTTCCCTGCAATTTCTCAGAAAAATGCTAATTTCAAATATAGGAACTTTATTATTTTGAGTCGCTCTTTAGATCTGCCAGCAACTGAAGGTGTTGATGCCTTAGCTCAGGAACTTGCAAAACTCCAAGATAATGGGAAAAGGAGAATTGCTTTTTTGGGCACTAGACACGTACCTGTCGTCGATATCCACTTAATTGAGTTGATAGCAAGGTCGTTAGCAGAGGAAGGACATAATATCCTCACTTCTGGATCTCAAGGTGTTAATGCAGCTGTTATTCGAGCTGTCTTAGATATTAATCCATCACTATTAACTGTTTTATTACCACAAAGTCTTGATAGACAAATACCTGAAATAAAGGATCAACTTGAAAGAGTTATGCATTTGGTTGAAAAAAGTGAAAATGATGAATTACCTTTGCCACTTGCAAGTAGTCTTTGTAATCAAGAAATTATTACTAGATGTGATCAATTAATATGCTTTGCCTTTCATGATAGTGAAACTTTGCTAAATAGTTGTAGATGTGCGGAAGAAATGGGCAAATTGGTAAGTTTATTATTTTTTGATTAAATTAATCCATTTCTTCTTATTAAAAGAAGATTTATGCTAAAAATATTTAGCGTTTTATAATTTGCAATGGCAGAAAGTTTTTCATTTGATGTAGTTTCTGATTTTGATAGACAGGAATTAGTAAACACTTTGGATCAAGTAAAGAGGGAAATTTCTCAGCGCTACGATCTTAAGGGAACTGATACTTCAGTTGATTTGGATAAAGAAAATATTTTTATAATCACCAATAGCGAACTGACCTTAAATGCTGTCAATGACATAATTAGACAAAAGGCAATAAAAAGGAACTTATCTTTAAAAATATTTGACTACGGTGAAATTGAAATGGTTAGTGGTAATAAAGTAAAACAGACAATTTTATTAAAACAAGGAATTAAACAAGAAATAGCAAAAAAAATCAGCAAAAATATTAGAGATCAAATAAAAAAAATTAATGTCAGCATCAATGGAGAAACACTCAGAGTTTCTAGTAAGAGCAAAAATGATCTTCAATTAGCAATTAAGATTGTTAGTGAGTTGGAGGAGTCTATGAATATTCCTCTAAAAGCTAATAACTTTAGATAGTATCTGTAATAAGTTTATTTTTTTAAATATGGCAGATTATTCAAGATCTCTCATAAAATCATTGATTAATAAAGTAAAAGAATATCCTCGTTTTTCAAAAAAAGAAATAGAGAAATTTTGTTGGATGGCGGTACATGAGCATAAACATGGCGTTTTACCTTCTGAATATGACATTAGGGAGATAGATGAGGATCTTTATTTAGAACTTTTGCGAGAATTTAAATCAAATACTTTTTAAAAATTATCTATATTTATATTTTCAATTATTAAAAAAATATTTTAATTAAATGCCTTATTAATGCACTAATTAATCTATTTAAATATGATTAACTAAAAGAAAAAACTTAATGTCAACATCATTTAAAAATGTCACACCAGCAGGTCCTGGTGGGACAGCAACATTACTGATTGTACTTTCTTTTACTGGCTTTCTTCTGCTTACCCAATCTCTCTTTGTTGTCCCTTCTGGACAAGTTGCAGTAATTACAACATTAGGGAAAGTAAGTGGCCCCTCCAGGAGAGCTGGTTTAAACTTTAAACTACCATTTATTCAGTCTGTATATCCATTTGATATAAAAACTCAAGTTCAACCCGAAAAATTTGAAACTTTAACTAAAGATCTTCAAGTTATTAGGGCTACAGCTACTGTTAAGTATTCAGTAAAACCCAACGAAGCAGGAAGGATTTTTGCAACGATTGCAAGCAGAAATAGTGATGTTTACCAAAAAATTGTTCAGCCATCTTTGCTAAAAGCCCTAAAATCAGTTTTTTCTCAATATGAGCTTGAAACAATAGCTACTGAATTCGCAGTTATTTCAGAAAAAGTAGGCGATACTGTTGCGAAAGAACTCAATTCATTCGATTATGTAGATGTTAAAAGTCTAGATCTTACCGGATTAGAGATTGCTGAAGAATATAGAGCTGCAATTGAGCAAAAGCAAATTGCTGGTCAGCAACTATTAAGAGCAAAGACAGAAGTAGAAATTGCCGAACAAGAAGCACTTAGATACGAGACATTAAATAGGAGCCTCGACGATCAGGTGCTTTTCAAACTATTTCTAGACAAATGGGATGGTAGTACACAAGTTGTGCCTGGCCTACCCGGTTCAGAAGGAGGTAGCCCTCCAGTAATTGTTGGTGGCAGAAGATAATTTTTTAAGTACTTTTTATTAATTTTTTATTACATTAAAAGACTCACTAAAAGCCTCAATAGTTTTATCAATTTCTTCTTCAGTGTGAGCTAGTGATGTGAAACCAGCTTCGAAGGGACTTGGAGCTAGGTAGACTCCTCTTCGAAGCATTTCTCTATGTAACTTACCAAAGAGTTCTGCATTGCTTGTTTTAGCTTCATCAAAGTTCCTGACTGGGCCATCACATAAGAAAAATCCAAACATACCGCTTATACTTCCACCGTTAATAGCGATACCATTATTTTCTGCAGACTGAATTATACCCTCAATTAATCTAGAAGTTGTCGAATCAAGTTTATCGTATGTGCCATCTTGTTTAAGCAATTCAAGAGTTTTTATTCCAGCGGTCATTGCGAGTGGATTACCGCTTAGGGTACCTGCTTGGTAAACCGGCCCTGAAGGAGCAACCATTGACATTATTTCTTTTTTGCCTCCATAAGCTCCAACTGGTAAGCCTCCACCAATTACTTTCCCAAGAGTAGTTAAATCAGGAGTAACCCCAAACTTTTCTTGAGCTCCTCCATAGCTTATTCTGAATCCAGTCATTACTTCGTCAAAAACTAATAAGGATCCATTCTCAGTGGTTAATTCTCTTAATCCTTCCAAGAAACCTGGTTCTGGAGTAATGAATCCAGCATTACCAACAATAGGCTCAAGTATAACTCCTGCAATTGCGTCAGGATTTTCAGAAAATAATTTTTTTACTGCTTCAAGATCATTATAAGGAGCAGTGAGTGTGTTGGCAGTTGTTGTACGAGGAACGCCTGGAGAATCTGGTAGACCTAAAGTGGCTACCCCTGATCCTGCCTTCACTAAAAACATATCTGCGTGGCCGTGATAGCAACCGTCAAATTTAATCACTTTATCTCTTCCAGTAAATGCTCTCATTAGTCTCAAAACAGCCATGCATGCTTCAGTTCCACTATTAACAAATCTAACCATTTCCACAGATGGGACTGCATCTATTACCATTTCGGCGAGTTTGTTCTCTAGAACGCATGGAGCGCCAAAGCTAGTGCCTTTCTCAATGGCTTCTTGTAATGCCGTTGTAACTTCAGGGTGGGCATGGCCACATATGGCGGGCCCCCAACTTCCTATATAGTCAATATATCTATTTCCATCAATATCCCAAGCGTATGGACCTTTAACTCTATCAAAAACAATTGGCTGACCTCCTACAGACTTAAAAGCTCTTACTGGAGAGCTAACTCCTCCTGGCATTAATTGTTGGGCGGCAGAGAAAATTTCTCCTGATTTGTTGTAATTTAATATGTCAGTCACAATTTAGCTAAATGATGTTTTGAGAAAAATCTTTTCATGTTCTAAATTAGAAATAAGTAAAAATTTTGTCAATCAGATTGAAATTCTACATTATGATATTTTTATTGCGATAGTTTGGATTGTAAATTATTAATTTTAAAGAAATTAAAAAAAAACAATGCCATTCTTAAATAACTCTTTATTCATAAGAGTTTTCAGGCATTAAAGAAATTCAATTTGTTTTATTTATATTTCGAAGAGATTATCCTCATCCTCAAAAAAATCTACATTTATATCGTTTAATTTAAGATCTATCATTACTGGGGCATGATCACTTGGACGTAAATTACCTCTCGGTGAGCTGTCTATGACACAACTTTTAAGTTTTGATGAAAGCTCATTGCTAATAAAGATATGGTCTATTCTCCAACCTTTATTTAATTCAAATGCGTTATTACGGTAATCCCACCAACTCCAATGGCCAGTATTTTGTTCGAAAATCCTGAAAGTATCTATAAATTTTTTTTTCAGAACATTATTTAGTGCATTTCTCTCTATCTCAGATGCCATTATTCCTCCTTCATATTTCTCTGGATTATGAATGTCCAAGTTAGATGGAGCAATGTTAAAATCACCCAAAAGACAAATTAATTCTCCTTTTTTTTCTTGCTCGTCCAAAAATGAAGCTAAACAATTTAACCAACGAACTTTGTATTTGAACTTACTAGATTCTAAAGAAGACCCGTTTGGCACATATACATTTATAATTTTAATACCATTAATATCAGCAGAAATTAATCTTTTTTGATCTAGAAAAATATCAATATCTTGATTAGAGTCGGTACAACCATAAAATCCTTTTTTGACATTTTCAGGTTTTATTTTAGAAATAATAGCAACACCGTTGTATGATTTTTGTCCGTAAACTTCAACTGAGTATCCCAATTTTTCAAAAGGTTCAATAGGGAAACTATCATCCATCACTTTTGTTTCCTGCAAACATAGAATATCTGGAGTTACTTGATTAATCCAATCTATTATTTGTGAAAGTCTGGTTCTAATAGAGTTAACATTCCAAGTTGCTATTAACAAAATTCTCCCAAATTATGTAAGATTAAGTTAGCAGAAAGTTTGCTTTTAAAGAAATTTCAAATTAAATAAAATGAAAAATTATTTATGCAAAACCCTACCTAACCCAATATCTTTGGTAATTTTTTTTATTTTGTTTATTTCTTTTAAAGGCGATTCCCTAAATGCTGAATATTTATTTGAAGAATTAGAAATTGATAACTCAACTAAAACAGAAGAGGATAGTTCAGTTCTTCCAACCAATCCGTTTGAACTTGTGGAAATGATTCGGAGACAAAATAGTATGAATTATGCGACTAATCCCTCTGATGCTATTGACGACGCGTTAAAGTCATTTAAAAGCTTGGAGGACAATAAGTAATTTAATACGACAAATTGTTATTTCCAAATTTTTATATGTTAAAAAACCCTATCCCAAAAGTTACTAACCAATTGCAGCATAGAGCAATCGGTATTATTAATGGTAAATTCACTCCCCTTAATAATGAACAATTAAATAGAGGCTTTTTAATTGACAATAAAGACGAAAAAATTGAAACAGTAGTTCTTGGTAAAGCATTATCACTTTTAAAAAAGCATATTGATTTAAAGAAAAGTTATTATTGGATTGTTTATCCAAAGAATAAAAATACTCAAAACTTGCACTTACAGGTTGCGGGCATATGGGATCCCTATCAACTGAATGATTTCCCTAATGATTCTTCAAAAACTAACTTCTCAAAATTATTAGAAGAATTAGATCTAAAAGACAATTATTTTTCTGTTAGAGGAGAATTAGTTTTTGTTAACACTCAAAAGAAAGAAATTGTTATTAAAATCTGCCCTGCCATAAAGTCAAAAAATTTAAAGAATAAAAATTTTAAATTAGTCATAAAAGGAGAGCTTTCACTTGAACTTTTGCATAGCTTTGTAAGTTTAGATATCAACAGAGATGGAAATTCTTTGCAATTAATAAACTACGAAGTGATTGAAAAAAATCTTTCTAAAAATAACTAGAATAAAAGGTTGATTTCCACCGCAATTTTACCAGTTAAGAAATCTTTGATTTATGGATGATGTTTTAATTGAATGTTCTCCTGGTATCTCAGGAGATATGTTACTAGGAGCTTTTTATGATTTAGGGGTGCCTAAAAAAGTTATTGAACAGCCACTTATTGATCTTGGATTAAAGGATCTATACCAACTAGACTTTAAGGAATCAAAAAGTTTTTCAATCAGAGGAATCAATACACAGGTTGAGAATATTGACTGTAGACCTATTAAAAGAACTTGGAGAAGTATTAAGAAACTTATTTTAAATGGCCACTTAGAAGAAAAATTAAAAAAAATAATTTATGAAGTATTTGAATCTTTAGCAATGGCGGAAGGAAAAGTTCATGGCATTAAACCTGATGAAGTTCATTTTCATGAAGTTGGAGCTATAGATTCATTGGTGGATATAATTGGAGTATGTTCAGCATTGAATTACTTAAATCCAAAGAGGGTTTATTGCAATGAACCAATGTTGGGGAAAGGTTTTGTTCAAACTGAACATGGAAAATTATCTATTCCACCTCCAGCTGTAATAGAGCTAATAAGACAAAAAAAAATTAAGGTTTTATCAAACCGTGACTCAATAGAGGGTGAACTCTCAACTCCAACTGGCATTGCTTTACTTGCTAATTTAGTCGACTATCTAGAACCTCCCTCAAGATATTCTATTAATTCTTATGGAGTAGGCATTGGTAACCTAGAATTTTCATTCCCTAATTTGGTAAGAGTTTATAAAATTACGTCATTTGAAGATTCTTCTATTAATAATGAACAAATTAGTCCAAAGTGTGAAGAGATATCTATTCAAGAAGCATGGATTGATGATCAAACGCCCGAAGATATATCTAATTTCGTGGAGAAACTGAGAATGGAGGGAGCTTACGATGTTTCATTTCAAGCTATCAATATGAAAAAAAACAGACTTGGATTTTCTATTCAAGCAATCTTGCCCTTAGAGAAAAAAGAATTTTTCAGGCGATTATGGTTTGATTATTCCAACACTATTGGAGTTCGTGAAAGGACCCAATCTAGGTGGATATTACTTAGACGGAGAGGAGAATGTTCAACGACTTTTGGAAATATAAAAGTTAAACAAACTTTGAAACCAGATGGATCAATAATTACTAAACCAGAAAATGATGAGGTTTTGAGATTACAACTAAAGCATAAAATATCAACTTACGAAATAAGAAAAATAATAAAAGAGTCAGGTAAGACATTCAAAGCATTTGAAAATTGGAAATGAGATTTAATAAAAGTATTCAATCATATTTGATATTCCTTAAAAAAATTAATTTTGGTAGTTTAAAGAGTGTTTTCTTTATTTCAAGCTTATTATATTTTTGCATCTATTTTTTTTATAATATTGATCAAATTTCTTTTGATATAAATTTAGAAAGAAATGGAATTAATCTATCTTTATCATTATTATTTTGTGTTTTAAGTATTTACCTAAACGCTTTTGCTTGGAAATATATTGTTAAATGGTTCGGGATAGAATTTAAAAGTAATAATCTAGTCTCTTTTTATGTTTTAACCAATATTCTTAAATACGTTCCAGGAGGGGTTTGGCATTTTGTAGAAAGATTTAATTTTATAAAAAAAATAAGTAATACCCAGATTACTTTGTATTCGACTCTCATAGAACCTTATTTTATGTTGTGTGCATCTTTTCTATTGGCATCGCTGGGATTAATTTTTTCACCAATTTATTTTTTTTTAATTTTTCCTTTAGTATTTTTAAACAGGAAATTTATTTATCTTGTATTAAAAAGAATAGGGTCTCTTAAAGGGAAAGTGTTTGAGGTTTTGAAACTTCCAAATTCAAAAGATCAATTTGAAGAGAGAATAAATATAGTTTCTTTTTTCCCTATTAGAGCTTTAATACTTGAAATTGGTTTTATTTTATCTAAATTTATTGGTTTTTATATTTGCTTAAATACTTTTTATGCAAGTAATACTCTGAACAGCATATTTTTATTAGTTATCTTTTCTTTGTCATGGTCTTTAGGATTGGTAGTCCCAACGGCTCCTGGAGGGGTAGGTGTTTTTGAGGCCTGCTTCCTTTTTTTTGTTGGCAAAAGTATTCCACAAAATATAATTCTCATTTGCTTAATTTATTTTAGGGTTATATCAACCTCGGCAGATTTGTTGTTAAGCTTACCTTTTTTAATAAGAAAACTATCTAAAAGAATTTAGTTTTTTTTCTCTAAACTTGGTATCAATGTCATCGATGCGATAAGGCCTAAAGTCATGATAATAATGGCTGGTAATATTGCCTCTAACATTCTTTCATCTCCAGCATATTGATATATTCTTACAGATAATGTATCAAAATCGAATGGTCTTAAAATAAAGGTTATGGGTAATTCCTTTATCGTGTCTACAAAAACTAAAAGTGAGCCTACGAATATTGGTCCCTTTAGAAGAGGTAGATGAATTCTTTTGATTATACCCAGCCAATCCTCTCCTAGTCCAAGTGCTGCTTCATCAAGATTAGGAGAGATTCTCTCAAGACTTGAATCAATAGAGCCCTTAGAAATAGTTAGAAATCTGACAAGATAACCCCAAATTAGTAAGCAAATAGCGATGAAATTAAATCTTGAAGAAGAAATGCTTATTAAAGATAAAGCTAAGACAGCGCCTGGAATTGCGTAACCTATTCCAGCAAGATTTGTTATTATACCTAGCAATAAGCTTTTATTTGGGCGCCTGGATAAGGAAATTATTAGAGAGAATAGCATCGTTATTAATGCAGTAAAAAATCCTAGACTTATGGTTCTGAATGATAGGGTAAGTAATTCTATAGATAATCCTTTTTGAATTTGATCGATATTGAGCAGAACCCAAAAACATGGAAGACCAAAAGAGAAAATTGGAGGAAATAAAGATATGGTTATTGCTAAAAAAGCTCTGGTTTTTTTTAATTCCCAACCTTGAGAATCTTTTGATGCAGGATTTTCACTCCACCTCTTAGATTTTCTTCTCGAGAATTTTTCAAAAATAATTAATGTGAAAATTATTAATAAGGCTACCAATGATAATCCAATAGCACTTTTTGGATTACCCTCAATTATCCAATTTTCGGCTATACCTGTAGAAATACTCGGAATATTTAATAATGCAAATGTACCTAACTCATTCATTACTTCCATGCACATTAAACTTATTCCTGTTATGAGTGCTGGTAACGCCATTGGAAAAGCGATTTTAAAGAAGCTCATCCATGGCCCAACTCCTAATCCTCTACTGGCATTGATTTGATTAACTCCAAATTTATTAAAACTTTCGTTAGCAAGAATGAATACATATGGATAAGTAGAAATTGAAAGTATTAACACCCCCCACCATAAACCTGTTACTTGATACCCAAAAATACTTCCTAAATCCTGCAAAACAGATGTTACTAGATAAGCTGGGGCAGCTAGTGGAACTAGCTGACAAATTCGGAGAACTTTTCTGAACTTAAAATCACAATTTGAAAGTAACCATCCATTCAAAGTGCCTAATCCTCCTCCAAAAAAACTTGTCAGTACTAAAACCTTTAAAGTACCTAATACCTCTTCTCCTCCAGCAATACCTAATGAAAAATTTCCACTTACAACATATTGAACTCCTTCAAGAATAAAATTGAAAATTGGAATGATTACTAAGAGTGCAACAACAAACGAAATAAAATAAAAAAGTTTTAATTCGGTTACTGCTTTTTTAAATCCTTTAATAAGTATTTTCAAAAAATAATTAAATCCTAATATGAACTCTAATCTGAATTAAATCTACATGATGACAGTTGATTTTTAATAGTTTGGTGATCTAAGTTCTTCCCAATTAATACTATCTTGTTAGATTTTTCTTTCGTCCATTCCTCATCATCTAGAGAAAACCGCTTTCCAGATAGGTGAAAAA
Source organism: uncultured Prochlorococcus sp. (assembly GCA_902620895.1). Lineage (GTDB taxonomy): Bacteria > Cyanobacteriota > Cyanobacteriia > PCC-6307 > Cyanobiaceae > Prochlorococcus_A. Next base: position 75,114 of record CACNJU010000004.1, on the reverse strand, counting down.
TGTGTTTTCTTTCACTTTCCATAAACCATAATATTCCTTTTGCTCTAAATACATTTTCTGAGATTTGATTATCTAAGAAATATTGAAACTTCCTTAAAGAAAATGGTTCAAATGTCTCATATGAAACTGAGGTAAAACCTTCGATATTATTTATCAAATCGTGGGAATGAGAAGAGTGATCGTGGGAATGAGAAGAGTGATCGTTTGAATTTTGTTCTATATTTTTTTTATTTTTCTCGAATTCAAAATTATCCGTCTCAAATAGACCCACGCTCATTATTGTATGTAATGCAACTTCACTATTAGTTGATCTCAAAATCCTTGGTTCTTTTTTTATTTTATTTATAAACTCCTCTATTTTCTTTAATTGTTTTTCATTTACTAAATCAGATTTATTAAGGAGAAGGATATCTCCGTATAAAATTTGAGAATAGGCGACACTTGTGTTATTAATTTCAAAATCAAAATTTTCTCCATCAATGACAGTGATTATCGAATCTAATCTTACTTTTTCTCTAAGATCACCAGCCGCAAAAGTCATAGCTACTGGTAATGGATCTGCTAATCCAGTTGTTTCAACAATCAAATAGTCTAATTTTTCAGCTCTTTCTAAAACTTTGGATACGGTATTTAATAATTCGCCATTGATAGAGCAACAAATACATCCATTATTTAATTCGATCATATCTTCTGAGCCTTCTATTATTAAGTCATTATCTATTCCGATTTCTCCAAATTCGTTGACTAAAACAGCTGTTTTAATACCAACTTGATTTTTTAAAATATGATTTAGAAGTGTAGTTTTGCCAGAACCTAAAAATCCACTAATAATAGTAACTGGCAATAAATTTTTAGACATTTTGAATAGTTGAAAACAAGTTTATATTTTTATTGATCGAAAATTTTGTTGATTTCCGAGGCTAATGTTTGATCCAGATTCGTAATGCCTCCTAGATCATGTGTATTTAATTTAATTATTACTTTTGCATAAACATTCTCCCAGTTAGGATGATGATTATATTTTTCACAGACTAAAGCAACCTTAGTCATAAAAGCAAAGGCTTCAATAAAATTAGCGAAGTTAAATTCTCTTTGGATTTGTTTAGATTTAATTTCCCAGCCAGGTATTTTGACAACTAATTCATTCAATTCTTCATCTTGCAAAATGTAGGGTTCCATTAAATAAGAAATCTGACTTATTACATTATAGATATCTTACTTTTTCTCACCAATTATATGTAAATTAATGATTCTTTCCTTTTGATCAAATCGATGTTCCCATAAATAAACTGCTTGCCATGTGCCAAGCATAATTTCCCCGTCTTGAAAACTCAAAGATAAAGAAGTGTTTGTTAGGGATGTTTTAATATGTGCTGGCATATCGTCAGCCCCTTCTTGATAATGTTTATAGGATATTTCTTCTCTATTTTTTGATAAGGTTAAATAGGAATCATAGGGAACTATCGATTGCATATACTTTTTTAGGTCCCTCAGTACATTTGGATCTGCATTCTCATTAATAGTCAAACTGCAACTTGTATGAAGTGAAGTTAAATTTAAAATTCCGGAATGAAAATTATTTTTTTTAACATATAAATTTAAATCATATGTGATATCAATAAAACCCTCGCCATGGGTTATGAATTTTAATTTTGAAAATATTTGTTCCATATAAGTTAAAACTTAATTAATCAATATCCTATTATGGATAAAGATGCATGTTTTACTGCAGACATTAAAATTTTTATCTTAAGATAAATTTAATTTCCATTTAAATCTTTGGCTGAAACTCATTGGAATAAGCTGGGTGCTTACCTTAAAGAAACACAAATATTAGGTTCAATCCAAAATACACTTTATTGGGATCAGAATACTGGAATGCCAAAGAAAGGTGCTTCTTGGAGGTCTGAACAACTTACTTATATTGCAAAAGTATTGCATGAAAGAAATTCTTCCGAGGAATTTTCTAATTTAATACAATCTGCCAAAAATGAACTAGCAGATATTGAACGAAATTCCGATAATCAACTTTTGATAAAAGATAAAGAAAGAAATATTAGTCTTTTATTGAAGGAATTTAATAGAGAAAGAAATTTAGATCCTAAATTAGTTGAGTCTCTAGCAAAGGCAAAATCTAAAGGGTATGAAAGCTGGCAAGAAGCTAAGGAAAAATCAGATTTTAAAATTTTTCTTCCTTTCTTTGAAGAATTGGTTAAATTGCGGATTGAAGAGGCAAAACAAATATCAGATCAATATTCACCATGGGAAACTTTAGCCCAACCCTTTGAGCCTGAATTAACTTTAAAGTGGCTGAATAAAATGTTTCAGCCTTTGAAAGACACTCTCCCAGAGTTGATTAGAGGGATTAATAAATCTAAGAAATATCATTGGGATTTGAGTCCAGAATCTCAACATAATTTATGTTCTCAACTACTTGATGAGTTTGGGAGAGATAAAGATCTAGTTGTTGTTGGTAAATCTCCCCATCCTTTTTCGATTACATTAGGGCCTAATGATTACAGGATTACGACGAGAATTGTTGAAGGTGAACCATTATCAAGTTTTTTAGCAACTGCTCATGAGTGGGGGCATTCTATTTATGAGCAGGGTTTGCCATCTCAAAGTCATCAATGGTTTGCTTGGCCTTTAGGTCAAGCAACCTCTATGGGTATACATGAAAGTCAATCTTTATTTTGGGAAAATAGAATAGTTAAATCCAAATCTTTTTCAAAAAGATTTTTTAACAAATTTGTTTCTGCTGAATGTTCGCTTAATAATTATTTAGAACTATGGAAATCAATTAATCATTTGGAAGCAGGATTAAATAGGGTTGAAGCGGATGAATTGACTTATGGCTTACACATATTAATAAGAACCGAACTTGAAATAGATTTAATTGAAAGAGGGTTACCTGCTGAAGATATTCCAACAGAATGGAATAAGAGATATGATGAACTCCTAGGAATTAAACCATCTAATGATTCAGAAGGTTGTCTTCAAGATGTTCATTGGAGTGAAGGGGCGTTTGGATATTTCCCCTCATATTTGTTAGGACACGTTATAAGTGCGCAAATATCTTCTCAAATGGAAAAAGACATAGGTTTGATTGACATCTTAATTGAAAATGGTGAATATCAAAAGATCATCTTTTGGTTAAAAAATAATATACATAAATATGGCAGATCAGTTAATTGTATGGATTTGGTAAGAGCTGTAACTAATGAGGAACTATCGCCAAACTATTTTATTAATCATTTAAGGTCTAAAATAAATGATTTTTGCTGAAACATTACTTTTAAAGAATTTGGTTAGGTGTGAGGATGTAAGATAAACAAAAATAATTTCTTGATGGCAAATCTAAATCAGCCCCCAAGCAGGGTTACCCCAAATTTATTGCACATACTAAATGCTTTCACTGATAGCTCAAATACAATAATAAACACTATTGTTGAATTGAACTCTAATACCATAAATAAATATGAATTAATTACAGAAACGGGCCATCTTAAACTTGATAGGGTAGGTTATTCATCACTTGCGTATCCTTTTGCTTATGGATGTATTCCAAGGACATGGGATGAAGATGGAGATCCGCTTGATGTAGAAATTGTTGGGGTAACTGAGCCATTGATACCCGGATCTATTGTGGAAGCAAGGATTATTGGGGTGATGAAATTTGATGATGGTGGAGAGGTCGATGATAAGGTAATAGCGGTTCTCGCAGATGATAAAAGAATGGATCATATCTCAAGTTATGAAGACCTTGGAGATCATTGGTTAAAAGAAACAAAGTATTATTGGGAGCACTACAAAGATCTAAAAAAACCAGGAACATGTACTGTCAATGGTTTTTTTGGGATAGAGGAAGCTGTTAAAGTGATTAAAGATTGTGAAGAGAGATACAAAAAAGAAATTGATCCTAAATTAGTAAATTAACTAATTTTATTTTTCTCTAAATTTTTCAAATATTTCGCTTAGTATTTCTTCGGCACCTTGCTGCTTTAATTTTTTAGCTAGTTCTTTGCCTACTTCTTCGGGATCATTAATATTGCCAATATATTGATCTTTAATAAGCCTTTCTCCATCAAGAGATGCAACCATACCAGTAAGGCAAAGTTGTTCATTCTGAATTTTACTATTCACACCTATTGGGACTTGGCATCCACCCTCAAGCTCTCTTAAAAAAGCCCTTTCTGCTAGACATCTTTGACTGGTGGGTTTATCTTCTAAGGTATTTATAATTTCTAAAACTTTTTTATCATCAGATTTACATTCAATGCCTAGTGCTCCTTGGCCAACGGCATGAAGGGAGACTTCACTTGGGATAATCTGGTGAATTCTTGATTCAAAGCCTAATCTCTTTAAACCGGCGGCCGCAAGAATTATACAATCAAATTCTCCTGCATCTAATTTTTCAATTCTTGTAATAACATTTCCCCTGATATCTTTGAAAACAAGATGTGGGTACTTATTTCTTAATTGTGCAAGTCTTCTTAGGGAGCTTGTTCCAACAATCGAACCTTCAGGTAAGTTTTCTAATTTATAACAGTCATTTTTTTTGTTTACTACTAAAGCATCTGCAGGATCCTCCCTTTTTGTAATGCATCCTAATTTAAGGCCATTAGGTAAATTGGTTGGTAAATCTTTTAGAGAATGTACTGCTATATCTGCATGGCCTACGAGCATTTGTGCTTCAAGTTCTTTTGTAAATAAACCTTTGTCGCCTATTTTTGCTAAGGCTACATCAAGGATTTTGTCACCTTGAGTTGCCATAGCTTCTATAGATACCTCTAAATTGGGAATATTCCTTTCTAGTTGATCTTTAACCCATAAAGTTTGAACCATTGCTAGCTTACTTCTTCTACTAGCTATTTTTAGCTTAAAATTAGTCATTAAATATTATTTTGAATTTGAATTAAAAATTAAGTTGAATTTATTTTAAGCTATTATTTTGCCAGTTTTTAAAGCTAATTATTATACTTAACTTTTTTTATTTTATATATTCTTTTAAAACCCCATTTCGATTTGGATGTCTAAGTTTTCTTAGGGCTTTTGCCTCTATTTGTCTAATTCTTTCTCTCGTAACATCAAAAATCTGTCCAATTTCTTCAAGAGTTTTCATTCTGCCATCATCAATTCCATATCTCAATCTAAGAACATCTCTTTCTCTTGGACTAAGAGTGGCTAATACTCCTTCCAAATCTTCTCTTAGTAAAGTTTTAGAAACATCTTGCTCTGGATTTTCTATATCAGCCTCTATAAAGTCTCCTAGTCTTGAGTCTTCTTCTTTCCCTATTGGAGTTTCTAAAGAAATGGGAAGTTGCGCACTTTTAGCTATAAATCTTAATTTTTCGATTGTCATTTCCATACTTTCAGCGATTTCTTCTTCACTTGGTTTCCTGCCAAATTCTTGGCTAAGAACTTTTGTGGTTTTTTTAATTCTGGATATTGTCTCGTATAAGTGAACTGGCAATCTAATAGTTCTACTTTGATCCGCAATTGCTCTTGTAATGGCTTGGCGAATCCACCAAGTTGCATATGTTGAGAACTTATAACCTTTTTCATGGTCAAATTTTTCCGCTGCCCTTATTAGACCCAAACTTCCTTCTTGGATTAAATCTTGAAATGATAACCCTCTGTTCATATATTTTTTAGCAATGGAAACAACTAATCTTAAATTTGATTGAACCATTTTTTCTTTAGCTCTCCGCCCTAAGAGAAGTCTTCTTCTAAATTTAGGAAGAGGCATATCTATTAACTCGGCCCATTCTCTTACAGATGGGAAATGTCCTTTTTCTGACTCATATTGAGTTGCTAGCTCTTCTAATTGGAGTAAGTCAGCAATTTTTCTTGCAAGCTCAATTTCTTCATCTGGTCTTAAAAGTCTAATTCTTCCAATTTCTTGAAGATAAACTCTTATTGAATCTTCAGTGTAGATACCTTTTGGCCCAAGTTTTATATTCCCGAGCCCTTTATCTTCTTCTTCAGAATAACTAAATTCATTATTGTTATTTTCAATATTGCTTTCGTTTAACTCAGCAGATGTCTGTAAATTTTGATTATTTTTATTACTATCTTCTTCAACTACTGTTTCTAAATTTGTATTAATTTTTTTATTGATCTTTTTTTTTGAACTAGGCTTGGAATTCTTTGATTCTGCTGTGACTGGACACATAATTGACTCCTTTCTACGGTGAATTTAACTAGATAAAATTTTATTTAGGGCTAATTTGAACATTTAGTAGTAAAGTCCCCTTAATGTTTAAAAAACTTTTTCACAAAATGAGAATAAGAAAAGTTTTCTAAATTGTTGAAAAATTTAAATAGTGCTATAGATTACCTAAAGTAAAAAGTCTTGGGATTTCTCAGACAGGCAGATCATTTTTGAATTTTCAGTCAATGATCAGAGCTTCATGTCTCCCTTAAGAGCAGGATACTTACAATGTGCAAAAAACACTTTGTGGAATGTTCAACAATCCAATACTAAGAAAAAGTTTTGAAGCCGGCAAGTAATCAGTTATTAAATATCTCCTATAAATTGGAAATTTTGCTTGATATAGGTAGTAGTAATGATAGCTTTTACTATTTAGATGGAAATAATCTTGGAGCAGAGGTTGGAGATATTGTAAGTGTGAGACTTAGGGGGAGATTATTGAATGGGTTGGTGATCTCCAAAAAAGACTTTTCGGCAATCAATAATGATGAATCAAATATTACTGGAGGAAAAAGCATAAGATATTTGTTTGTTGAAAGTATTTTGCAGAAAAAAATAATTGATGAATCTTGGAGAGAATTGATTGACTCCCTGGCCTCTTTTTATATGGTTAGTAATTTAAAAATGTTTAAAACTGCATTTCCTCCTGGCTGGATTGGTAAATATAAAAATTTCTCTAAAGGTTTAAAAGATCAAATATGGATTGAAACAAAAAAAGAATGTGATTTTAAGAAAAATGGATTAAGCAAAAAAGAATTTTTTTTAATAGATACTTTATCTAAAAAAGGTAATTGGCAAAGTGAATTAATAAAGTCTGGTTTTAATTACACCCTAATTAACTCAATGGTCAGTAAAAATTATCTTGCTAAATCTAAAAGAAAAAAAAATATAAATAGTAAATTAAATTCCTTTTTAAAAGATCATATCGCCACGAAAAAACCAAATCTTACAAATGAGCAAAAAATTGCATTTCAAGAATTTCAAACAATGAAATCAGGAGATTCATTACTTCTTTGGGGCGAAACAGGTTCAGGTAAAACAGAAGTGTATATGAGAATTGCTGAAGATCAATTTCTTAAGAAAAAAAGTTGTTTGATACTAGCCCCAGAAATTGGATTAATTCCTCAACTTATTGATAGGTTTAGTGGGCGATTTAATAATATCGTCTACGAATATCATAGTAATTGTTCTCCCGATCATAGAACTTTAGTTTGGAAGAAAATTATAAATGCTAATGAACCTTTAATAGTAATAGGTACAAGGTCGGCAGTTTTTCTTCCAATCAAAAATCTGGGATTAATAATAATGGATGAAGAACATGATGTTTCTTATAAGCAAGATAGTCCTATGCCTTGCTATGACGCAAGAGAGATTGCTATTGAAATAGTAAAAAGGAATTCTGCAAAGTTAATTCTTGGGAGTGCAACCCCATCAATGAAGACTTGGAAAAGGTGTATTTTTGACAGGAATTTCAAATTGGTAAGAATGATTCAAAGGATATCCAGTAAAGAGACTCCTGAAATAAAAATTATTGATATGCGGGATGAGTTCAAGAAGGGAAATATGAAAATTTTTTCCAATGAATTATTACATTTACTTCCTCAACTACGCTTAAAAAAAGAGCAAGCAATAATTTTGATCCCTAGGAGGGGGCATAGTGGATTTTTAAGTTGTAGAAATTGCGGATATTTAATAAATTGCCCCAATTGTGACGTTCCTTTATCAGTTCATCTCGGATCACAAGGAAAAAAATGGTTAAGGTGTCATTGGTGTGATCATAAATCAAGATTGATCAATCGTTGCCCAGATTGTCATTCAACGGCTTTCAAACCTTTTGGAATTGGTACGCAAAGGGTAATAGAGTTTTTAAATGAAGAATTTCCTGACTTAAAAGTACTTCGCTTTGATAGAGATACAACTTCAGGAAAGGATGGTCATAGAGATATTCTTTCAAAGTTTTCTAAAGGTGATGCTGATATTCTTGTCGGTACTCAGATGTTGGCAAAAGGTATTGACATCCCCAATATTACTCTCTCAGTAGTTATTGCAGCAGATGGGTTGCTTCATCGCCCAGATATTTCAGCAGAAGAAAAATCATTACAATTATTTTTGCAAGTAGCAGGAAGGGCTGGCAGGGCGCAAAAAAAAGGGAAAGTAATTTTTCAAACATATAAACCTAACCACCCGGTGATTTCGTATCTTCAAAAAAGAGATTATGAAAGATTCTTAATTGAAAACTCGAGATTGAGAAAGAATGCTAATTTATTTCCATTTTGCACAATTTGCCTACTTAAATTATCAGGAGAAAATTATGAATTAACTGAGTCAATTGCAATAAAATTAGCAAAATATCTACTCAGTTTTTGTGAGAAAAAGAACTGGAAATTAATTGGTCCTGCCCCTAGTTTAATAGCTAAAGTCGGTAAAAAATTTAGATGGCAGATATTAATACATGGTCCTGAAGGAACAAAGATACCTTTACCTGATAGATCAATATTATGGAAACTTATTCCAAAAAATGTTTTTTTAACAATAGATGTTAATCCAGCAGAGTTGTAATTACTTTGATGGAAGTTGAGGTAAATCTGAACCTAATTTAAATCTATAGAATCTTAATAAAAAAGCCAATATTATAATTATTAAAATAATAGATATCCCAATAAAGAGTTTGTTGAGGCTCCAGAAAGAAAATTCAAGACTATTTATCTGCCCTTGATTTAAATCCCAAATTATTAGATTTTTTGCGATTTCTAAATTTGAATTATTTTTATCGGTAAGGATAGCTTTATTAGGGTGAATAATTTTGAAAATGAGTTCTAAATTATCAATGCCTTTAATAGAATTTAGATCCAGATTTAACCTGTAAAAGTATTTTTTAAAAAAAATGTAGTTTTTTTGAGTTGTATTAGTTTCTATATTTGTTGATTCTCCCGCTATCTCTCCAGCTGTATTTTGGATGATTTTAAGAACTTGCTTTGTATCCTCTAAATTGAGATTTTTATGTTTCAAAGAAAAGGTTGATTCGTCTTGTTCAATTTCTGCGTCAGGAAAAATATCTTTCATCTTCTCTTCAAATTTTAATTGCCAAGGAAATTTCTTTATGTATTTACTCTCTATCACTAAATTATTAGTTATTGAATCAAGTTCACTAAGATCAAGTGTATTCTCAATTTTTACGCAGCCACTTAAAAGTGGAATTAATAATAATAGTATTAAAAAAATGATAAGTGAAAAGCCTTTCTGAAAGGGTTTTGTTTCGCCAGTTGGTGTCTCAGTTACATTAATAAATTTTTTTTTCTTCAATACTTTTCGTTTTTTGCGCAGTGAGTTAAGAGATTTTTTATTGAGTGATGGGTCGCTTTCAAACTGTACGTTCCAATTTTCTGGCTTTTTAATGTCAGGAGAGTCTATAACTTCCATCAAATATTTTGCATTTTCTCTCGTCTTATTATCGTAAGATTTTAGAAGTTCTTTACAAAACCTTTTAGCTTCCTCCCTTTTATTGATACCACATAGAGCAGTTATTAAGATTGTTCTTAAATTTACTCCCTCTTTGCTTGATAAGGGAAATGATTCGATTATGGGCAAAAGAAATTCAATGCAATAATGATACTCACCTTTAGCTAAAGCAAGTTCTACTTTTTCTAAAACTTGCTCATAAGTTTTCATGGGTTAGGCAACTATCATTGTACCTATTCCAGAATTTGTAAAAATCTCAAGAAGTAATGAATGTTCTATTCTTCCATCAATTATGTGAGCTGCTTTGACTCCTTGGGCTAAAGCTCTTATACAGCATTCTGTCTTTGGAATCATACCTTCAGTCACAATTTTTTTATCAATAAAATCCCTTGCCTCTTTGAGATTAGTTTTTTCAACAAGACTACTTTTGTTATCTTTTTCTTTTAAAATCCCTTGAGTATCAGTAAGAAGAATAAGTTTTTCTGCATTTATTGCAGCAGCAATTTCTCCAGCAACAAAATCTGCATTAATGTTATGGGAAATACCCTCCAAGGTTGATCCAATGCTAGAAATAATTGGGATGTATCCTTTAGAAATAAGAGGATCTAATATTTCAGGATTGATTTTTGTAACCTCTCCCACTAACCCATGGCTACCATCTCCTAGTTCTCTAGATTGAATTAAGTTGCCATCAAGACCTGATATTCCAACAGCTAAGGATCCAGTTTTATTAATCCCTTTTACAATTTGTTTGTTAACTCTACCCATTAGAACCATCTCGACAATTTCCATTGTTTTTTGATCAGTAATTCTTAATCCATTTTCGAATTTAGGAGATATTTCTAATTTCTTTAACCAATTATTAATCTCTGGTCCACCTCCATGAATTACTATCGGACAAACCCCAACGGTTGATAAAAGTGCAATGTCTCTAAAAAAAGCATTTTTTAAATTATCATTCTCCATAACAGAACCACCATACTTGATAACAATTTTTCTGCCTGAGAAACTTTGTATATATGGAAGTGCTTCGCTTAATATTGATACTCTTTGAGAATCATTCATTATTAAAATTCATTAAAACTTGATTGAATTGAGAAATTAGGTTTTTACAAATATATCCCTAAATTCAATAAAAGAGAATAAAATCAAATTCTTTTTTATTATCATCGATAATAAATTCTGATTCAAGACCTTTGACGAAAAACCTATTTAATCTTTCTTGTTTTTCAATCCATTTTTCTAGAGGGACAGCGTTTAATTCGAAACGCATTCTGAGACCATTTTTTTCTTCCTTTGTAATTTCTTCTATTTCTTTTAATTGAGGGGGGTTATCCTCGTCCCACAAATTTAATGATTCTAATGACGATTCAAGATGAGCTTTTATCCCATACCTCCATCTTGTAACATCCTTAACTAATGCTGTTAGTTCTTTTGGTCTATTAAATTTATTTGTCGCAAAATTTGTCTTGTCAAATAACTCTACAGGAGGTATTTCGGAAGTCTTTAAGCCTAAGCCAATTAGGAAAATAGGTACTCCATAAAAAAAGGTAGGTACACTTAAATTCACTGAGTCTGTAAAATAAGCAGTCATTCCAACAAAAGCTAATATACCCCCAGCGGTTACGATTAAGTTTCCAGGCGATAAGTATTTCTTCATTTTGATTTAGTAGAATGAGTTTTAAATAGGCTAACAAGTATTATGCAAGATCCTAATACTGCAAATCAAGGAGATTTAATTTTTAAACTTGATCAAGATAGAGCATGGCTACTAGAAAATCTTGATAAGGGTAAATGGCCAGAAATCAGAAGCGAACTTGCCGCGCTTGAAAGAAAAATAAGCAAGTTAATTATAAGTGTTCAAGAAAATAATGTTGATATTTGATTTAAAAAGGTATTTCGTCCACTTCAGGTACTAGAGGTGAACTATCCCAACTAGATTTTTTGGCGGTTTCTTTATTTTCAAATGACTCATTATTTTCTTTTTGATCAGACTTAATTACATCAACTGGCGATATTTGATGAATTTTTGAAGCTGTTAGCTCTGGTTGTTTTTCTTTCGTTCCGTCTTTTCTAGTTACAGAATTCATCTTTAGTCGTCCCTCTATAACAATATTTTGCCCTTCCTTTAGTTCATCTACCATTACTTGGGCAATATTTCCCCATCCTATGATCTTGAGATCTCTGGTTGGATCTTCACTACGTAATCCTTTAAAATTAACAATCATTTCTGCAATTGGAGTTTGGTTTTCTTTGGTATACCTCATTTGGGGAGCGCTATTGATTACCGCCTGAATTAAACAATGATTCATTACTTACTATTTAATTAAAGACATACTGATGCAGAATCAAGGAAATTGCTATAAAAATGTTTGGATCCTATCAGGAACTTCGGATGGACCTGTAATAGCTAATAGGCTTCTTGAGCTTAATTATTCAGTCTTTGCAAGTGTTTTAACTTATAAAGCAGGGCAAGCTTATATTGAAAATCCAAAGTTACATATCATTACGGGGAAATTAAATAATAAATATCAAATAATTAATTTCATAAATAAAAATAAAATTACATGCGTTGTCGATGCTACTCATCCGTTTGCCGTAATAATTTCTAAAAATCTTAATAATGCATGTAAAGAAATTAATACACCTCTTTTACTATTTGAGAGGAAATCTCTAATAAATAACACTAATAATTTTTTTTATATTGATCATTTAAAGGATATAAGTAATGTTGATATAGAAAATAAGAATATTCTTCTTGCAATAGGATCTAGATTCCTTAACGATACAGCTAGTTATTATATGAATTGTAAAGCAAATGTATTTACAAGGGTACTTCCAACTTATGAGAGTATAACAAAAGCTTTTGGATCATGTATTAAAAATTCAAACATAGCGATCCTTGAACCGAGTAAAAAAAATAAAAGCATTTTAGAAAAAAAACTTTGTGATTTTTGGGAGATAGATTATGTTCTATGCAGAGAATCTGGAAGTTATTCTCAGAAAAACTGGGAGAGTATAGTTTCTGGAAGTAAGATGAAGTTATTTTTGGTTAAAAGGCCGAAAGTTAAAAATGATTATTCTTACTCTTTTGATCAATATCACAATTTGATAGATCACATAATTAAAAAATATTGATGTTTAATTCATTATGGAACTATTAGTTATTATAACAACTGAATCAAGTAACTCAAATGCTTTACGAATGGCTAAATTACTCATACAAAATAAACTTGCAGCTTGTGTTTCGATAAAACAAATTTTTTCAATTTATGAGTGGGATGATGATATTGAAGAAACTAAAGAGTTTGAAATCACAATAAAAAGTAAATTAGAATATAAAGATTGTTTAATTGATTTCGTAAATAAAAATTCCACATATGATGTCCCTCAGATTATTTACAAAAAATACAATGCTGAGAGGAAGTATTATAGTTGGTTGAATAAGGCTATTTGATTATATTTATTTTATTAACTCTTTAAGATCGATATCTGATCTAGATCCTAATTGCGTAATTATTTGTCCAGCGCAAATTGAAGCTATTTCTCCGCATTTTTTGAGGGAAAAATTGTTTATTAATCCATGGATAAACCCTCCCGCATAGATATCTCCCGCTCCTGTAGTATCAATAATCTTGCCTTTTGTTATTGACTCAATTATTTCAACATTATTTTTGTTAACTATTAGAGAACCATTGCTTCCAAGAGTTACTATGACTAATTCACATAAGGAAGATAGGTCTTCTTGGCAGCTTGCTAATTTATCATTATTAAATAGACTTAACACCTCGGATTCATTACAAAAAACTATATCTACATAGTTATCAATTAATTCCAAGAAGCTCTCACGATGTCTATCCACACAAAATGAATCAGACAAAGAAAGGATTATTTTTGTATTAGATTCTTTTGCAATTTGTGCGGCTTTAATAAAAGCTTTTTTAGCTAATTCACTGTCCCATAAATATCCTTCTAAATATAAGTATTTACTTTCCTTAATTACATTAAAGTCAATGTCTTTTGGTTCAAACTCTACAGATGCACCTAGGTAAGTGCACATAGTTCTTTGGGCATCAGGTGTAACCAGAATGATTGAATGAGCTGTTGGAGCACCTTCAATAGTTGGTGGAGTATTAAATATAGTCTTACTTTTTTTTATATCGTCAGAAAAGAAATCCCCAAATTGATCATTTTTCACTCTCCCTATAAACTGCACATGATTGCCTAATTCTGCTAAGCAAACAACTGTATTTGCTGAGGACCCACCTGAAATTTGTTTGATCACTTTGCAATTTTCTAACAATCTCTGAGATTCATCAGAATTTATTAGATTCATTGATCCTTTATCTAGATTATTTATCTCAAGAAACTCATCTTTGATATTTACAATAATATCCACTATTGCGTTGCCTAGACCAATGAGATCAACTTTTTTATGTTCAAAATGTCTAAAGGATTCCTTCATTAATTTGGAACTAAATTACCTTAGCAGTGCTCTTTTAGGACCATGAATTGGGTCTTCAATTACTATGGTTTGATCTCTATTCGCCCCCAAAGAGACAATGGCAATTGGAACCTCCATTAATTCAGCTAAAAATCTGAGATAATTCATAGCATTCTCAGGGAGATCAGATAGTTTTCTGCAATCTGCAGTTGAACATTGCCAACCCTTTAATTTTTTGAAGATCGGCTTACATTTTTTTAAATCATCTGAATTGGTAGGAAAGTAGTCTATTTCTTCTCCATCGAGATCATATGCAATGCAAACTTGAATTTCATCTAATTCATCTAATACATCTAGTTTCGTAACGGCTAAACAATCAAGACCATTTACAGATACAGCATATTTACCAATAACTCCATCAAACCATCCACATCTTCTCCTTCTTCCAGTGGTAGTTCCAAATTCACTGCCTCTGTCACAGAGTTGATCATTAATACTCCCCTGTAATTCCGTTGGGAATGGTCCCTCTCCTACTCTTGTGGTGTAAGCTTTTGCAACTCCTATGACTCTATCAATTAAAGTGGGACCTACTCCAGCCCCGATACATGCCCCTCCAGATATAGGGTTTGATGAGGTGACAAAAGGATAAGTCCCATGATCTAAGTCAAGTAGAGTTCCTTGGGCACCTTCGAATAGAATATTCTTCTTGTTTTTTGAGGCTGCATGGATTGTCCTAGTACAGTCAACAACATGCTTTGATAATCTTTTCCCATAGTCAAGATATTCTTCAACAATTTCTTCTAATTTAAGTGGTTTAATGCCATAGATTTTTTCTAGTAAACCGTTTTTTTCTCTTAATGGAATTTCGATTACATCTCTTAGTCTTTCCTTATTGAGCAAATCTCTTATTCTAATACCATTTCTTTGTGACTTATCTGCATAAGTTGGGCCAATCCCACGACCTGTTGTCCCTATTTTGTTTGAACCTCTATCAGCCTCCATTGCTTCATCAAGTATTCGATGGTAGGGCATTGTTACATGTGATGTTGATGAAATTTTTAATCCTGAGATATCAATTCCATTATCAATTAACATGTCAATTTCTTTTAGCAAGACACTGGGATCTACAACAGTTCCTGAACCAATTAGACAAGAAGTATTTTTATAAAGTATCCCAGAGGGAATTAAATGTAATTTTAAGACTTTATTATCTACGACTATGGTATGACCTGCATTTACTCCCCCTTGGTAACGTACGACAACATCTGCCGAACGACTTAGTAAATCCGTTATTTTACCTTTTCCTTCGTCACCCCATTGGGCTCCGATTACAACAACATTGGCCAATTTTAGAAGAGCATTATTTTTGTGCGAATATTTAATATATTCAAAAATCTTGGTTTACTTTTAAAAAGTAAATGAATTGTATCAACTTTCTCTTAAAACCATTTTTTCAGCAAGAGAAAATTCTTTTGTTAAACGCTCCTTAAGTTTATCTGGTAAAGGTCTACTTGCAAAGTTTTTGTAATGACCTGCCATAGCATTTAATGCTGTTTGCATAGTTGTAAATGATTGAGTTTTATTCACCAATCCTCTATTTCTGTATCTGGAAATATAGTCAGTTATGAGTGTAAGAGCTTCACTTCTTACTTCATCTTTATTTGGAGAATCTTTTGGAGTATCAACAGCTGTTTGTAATATTTTAACAACTGAAATTGTATCTTTTGTATAGTCACCTGTCATAGAGGTTTTTGCAGCTAAAGAAGGGGAACTAAATAGTGTAAAAACAACAATTAAGGATATTGAAAAAGATATAACTTTGGTAAGATTTTTAAAAAAAATTTTTGATGTCCAATTCAGTAACATAACTTTGCTCCCAAAAAATAAACCTTAAGATTTTTTATTGTACATTATTTCTGATTCAGAAATAAATGTTTCCAACAATTTATCAGTACTAATTTTAAATTTAGTATTATTTGTCCTGCATAAAAGTTCTACTTCCTTGTTAACAGAATCTCTGCCAATTATTATCTGAAAAGGAATACCAATTAATTCGGCATCTTTAAATTTCACGCCAGCTCTATCGTTTCTATCATCAAGAAGGACATCAATTTTATTAATTAAAAAGTTGTTATATATATGCTCAGTAAGGTTCTTTTGAATAGGATCTTTTAGGTTTGTGGGAATAATAATAACTTCAAAAGGAGAAATCTGGATAGGCCAACAAATTCCCTTTTGGTCATGATTCTGTTCGATAGCAGCTTGAGCTATTCTTGTAACTCCAATTCCATAACAACCCATCCATAAATTTTTTAACTGACCATCCTTATCAGAGAATTTTGCATTTAATTTTTCACTATATTTTTGACCTAGTTGGAAAATATGTCCAATCTCGATACCTTTTTTTTCTTTAAGTTCTTCATTACTGTCAATACTAATTTTATCTCCTTTTTTTGCATTCCTGATATCACCAATTAGATAGTCTTTTGAATTAAAAGAAAATTCTTGAAAAACTTTATGGAAATTAACTTTATTCCCACCACTTATAAACTTTGAAAGGTCACTGGCAGAATGGTCAATTATTCTTGTCCATTTTTTTTCCCAATTAGAACTAGCTTTAATAGTTTTATTATCTAAATCTGGCCCGATAAAACCTAAGGGTAAATCAACTAGATTTTTTTCGATGGTATTTTTGTCTTCAATCTTTTTAAGATTAAGGAGATTGAAGTGATGAAATTTATTGATTAAGTTAAAAAGCTTTACTTCATTAATGTGTTGATCGCCTCTTATGCATGCAAGAATTGGGGCATTAAATTCATTTTCGAACTGTGCAAGGAATATTACTACTTTAATAATCTGACTTGGGTCTAAATTGTTATTGTCGCAAACTTCTAGGATTGTTTTTTGATGAGGCGTTTCCAACCACTCTGCAATATTATTTTTTAGTGGAATAGGTTGAGAGGGTAGAGAAACAGCTTTTTCGATATTGGCTGCATAAGAACCACTTTGAGTGAACAAAATGGAATCTTCTCCAGCATCAGCAGTGACCATAAATTCTTTAGATGAAGCACCGCCAATTGCTCCACTATCAGCTTCAACCCCTACTGTCTGCAGTCCACAAGATTCAAAAATATTTTCATAAGCATTGCCCACCTTTTCATAGAAAGAAGCTAGATCGTTTTCTGAAGAATGAAAAGAATAACCATCTTTCATTATGAATTCTCTACTTCTCATCAATCCAAACCTTGGCCTTATTTCATCTCTAAATTTTGTCTGAATTTGGTAAAAACATTGAGGTAATTGCTTATAGGAGTTGATGGTCTCTGATGCAATACTCGTGATAACCTCTTCGTGAGTCGGCGCTAAACCAAATTCTTTACCTTGTCTATCTTTGAGATTAAACATTATTCCTTCACCTGCGGTATATCCTTCCCACCTTTCACTTTTTTTCCATAAATCTGCAGGATGAAGTTGAGGTAATAGTAATTTTGTACAACCAATATTATTAAGTTCTTTCTCTATTATTGAGGATATTTTTTCAATAACTCTTAGCATTAGGGGCATGTATGCATAAATACCGCTATTAACTCTGCGAATATACCCAGCTTTTAAGAGTAATTGATGTGAAATAATCTCAGCTTCAGAAGGTGTGTCACGAAGTGTCCCCAGAGGAAATGAGGTTGTTACGCGCATACAGAAAAATCCTTAATAATAATTAATTTTATCAATTAAGGTGAAAAAATAATTTAAAGTGTCTTGAGTCCCTCAACACGGCTAGTCTAAGAATATTCTTTCTGCTAACTTCTTCAGTAATGTAGTTCAAACTCTTTAAAAAGTTCATTACTACTTAATCATTTTCTTAAGTTTATGGAAAATATAGATTCCAATATTTCTAGTGAAGAGGAATTGGTAGGTATTGATGAAGTTCAAAAATACCTAAATAGATCAAGAGCTTCTGTCTATAGGTATACAAATACAGATTTAAGAAATCTAAACCCTAGTTTTAATCCAAGAAAATTAAATCCCGAATTTAGGACTGATCAAAAAGACCCTTTAAAATTCCATCCTAATGAAGTAGCAAGATTTGCAAAAGATATTTTAAGAATAAAGGAAGTTACTGTAGAGGTCTTTAATACACCTTCTTCCGCTGCTCAAAATATACTTGCACAAATATTAGATGAACTAAAATCTATTAGGTCTTTGTTAGAAAAAGACTAATTAAAAAGTCGCCAATCAATGTTTTGATTTATTGACATTTTGAATGTAGGATAATGATGTTTAATTATCTCCTTAATCTTTACCAATTAAGAGTTCTTGAGTTACACGAAATCAAAGCAGTTTATTCAAAGTAAATCAAGCGAAGAATCTTCTCATGGTTCTGCTCGAAATGATTTTGAAAGAGATGATGATGACCCCTTAAGTATAAGGAGTTTATCAATAACATCTTTAGGTATTATTTTTGCCTTTTTGACAATTTTTTTACCTTCAATAAGCATTTTAATTGGCAGACCTTTATCTCAAGGTAAAGAGATAATTCATAATCACGATTTTAAAAAAGATGGACCTTAGTTCAATACCTCCATCTCCAATGAAGGGAATAGTGAATATTGTTGTTGAAATACCTGCAGGTAGTAGGAATAAATATGAATATTGCTCTGAAGCAGGAATAATGGCCCTAGACAGAGTATTACATTCTTCAGTTAGGTACCCTTTTGATTATGGTTTTATCCCAAATACCCTTGCTGATGATGGAGCTCCCCTTGATGCAATGGTGATAATGGACGAACCTACTTTTGCAGGTTGTCTAATAAAAGCTAGACCTATTGGAGTTTTGGATATGCATGATTGTGGTGCATATGATGGAAAACTTTTATGTGTGCCTATGGCTAATCCTAGGCAGGCTAATATAGTGAGTATTAATCAAATTGCTCCTAATCAGCTTGAGGATGTTGCTGAATTTTTTAGAACTAGTAAAGGACTCGATGGAAGAACAATTCAAATTGATGGTTGGAGGGATTTTGATGTAGTTGAAAATTTATTGAAAAGTTGTATGCCTCTAAAAAAGAAAAACTTTAAAGTACTTAAGAAATCAAATATTAGTAAATTAAATTGAAAAAAATAATTTTTTATAGTTATTTAAAATGCTCTACATGCCGAAAAGCTGCAAAGTGGCTTGAAAGCAAAGATTTTGAATTTCAGTTAATTGATATTGTAAAAGAACCTCCACTTGTTAATTATTTAAATCTAGCCTTAGAACAATACTCTGATGATAAGAAAAGGATTTTTAATACAAGAGGTAAAGCCTTTAAAACTCTAAATCTTGATATTGATCGTTTGTCAAAGGAAGAAATTATTCAAATTCTTTTAAGTGATGGCAAATTAATAAAAAGACCATTTTTGATTTACGAAGGAAAAAAAGTAATATTAGGTTTTAACGAAATTGAATATGCAAATGATTTTATATAAGTTTAGAAAATCAAGATTTTATTAATCCTATGACTGTTTCCATAAAAAGTTTTTTAAAAGAATGGGGTCTACTAATTCTATTAACTTTTTTTGTTTCTTCTTGTAGATCATTTTTCGCAGAACCTCGTTATATCCCCTCTGGTTCAATGCTCCCAGAATTACAAATAAATGATAGGTTAATTATTGAAAAATTTTCGCTAAGAAACTCTTTACCAAAAAGAGGAGATATTGTTGTTTTTAACTCACCTTACTCGTTTGACAAAAAATTAATTTCATCAAGATCTAAGCCTTTACCAAAAAAAGGATATTGTTTTTTTATGAGTTTTCCTCCCATGTCGTTTATTCCTGGTTTGAGGGATCAAGCTTGCGATGCTTATATTAAAAGAGTGGTAGCAATTCCAGGAGAAATTGTAAGTGTAAACTCTAATGGAGAATTAATAATAAATAATAATTTAATTCCTGAACCCTATGTCTCTTATAAGTGCTCATTATCCCTATTTAATAAATGTGGTGAATTTGAAAATATAAAAGTGCCAGAAGATCATTTTTTAGTTTTAGGCGATAATAGGGCAAATAGCTGGGATGGAAGATATTGGCCTGGAAGTAAATTTCTTCATAAAAAAGAAATAATTGGTAAAGCATATTTCAGATTTTGGCCTCTTAGTCAAGTTGGCTTTTTCAGTAAATAAAGCCTTTTTCTGACTCCGACTTCATCAAAATAAATTTTTAACAAGGCTAATTTTAAAGTGCTCCTGAAGCAGTTGAATCAAGTATTCCCCCAAGGTGTGTTGTAATGTTTAGAGCGCTAATCACAGGGGGCTTATTTGGATCCTTAAAAAGGTCAATTATAGTTATGCCGCCATTGCCCTGTTTTATCATCCAAATATTTGAATAATTAATCCCAAGGATTTTGCAAATTAGAGTTTTATTGACTGCATCATGAGCAACCAGAAGGCTAAGATCATTATCCTTTTGAGATAAACAAATCTTGTCAAAAGCTTCTACGGACCTTTCTGATACATCTTTTATAGATTCACCTTCAGGCATTATTACTTCTTCAGGTTTATCATGCCAATTCTTTAATAAAACGGGCCACTGTTCTCTTATTTCTGCTTCCAGTTTACCCTCCCATAATCCATGACTAATTTCTAAAAGTGAATCTATTCTTTCTATTTTTAATTCTTTTCTATTTTGAAGGATTATTTGTGCAGTCTCATAAGGTCTTTCCATTGAACTTGAAAATGCCTTATTGAAAGAAATATTTCTCAAATATTCAAAAGTCTTTCTAGCTTGCTCTTTCCCGTTTTCATTTAACGGAATATCAATTTGGCCTTGAAATCTACCTTCTTTGTTCCAGTTAGTTTCACCATGCCTTATTAGAAATATTCTGGAATCTCCAATTTGATTCGGAATATTTTTATTTAGATGGGAAGTTTGATTTAAGCATTCAATTTGGGTCTTAAAAGAGTTATCTTCCCTTGAAATATTGAGTATAGATAAAGAGGCATTTTCTAATCTTATTTTCCTAAAACCTTGATTAGGCTTTCCTAATAACGAGAGGATTAAACATCTGAGAATAGCATTATGTCCTACAACTAAAATATTTGCATCATCTTTGTCTAGATAAATTTTTAAAATATCCTCTACAAAATTTGTTGCTTGAAAAAATAACTCTTGAATTGGTTTATAAGTTTTATTATCTTTTCTTTTTAAGATTAGATTTTCTGGGTCACTTTTCCATATAGGATAAATTTCTGGAAATTTCTTTTTTATTTCATCAATTCTTAGACCAGACCATTCACTAAGATCTACCTCTAGCAAATTATCATCGAATACAATATCTTGTTCTTTATTGAAGGTCTTTTTAATTGTTTTTGCAGTCTCTGCCGCTCTCACAAGTGGAGAGGAATAGATTTTATCGAAATTTAGTTTTGATAATGCTTTTCCTGCTTTTCGGGCTTGTTCGTATCCTTCATCAGTTAATAATGAATCGTCTGTTCTTCCTTGAATTAATCCTTTTGCATTGAAACTGCTTAGTCCATGCCTAACTAAAACTAATCGTATAGCCATTATATAAATTTAAAGATTAAGATAATTTAATCATCTCATGGCGTGATTAAAATAGAAACAAAATATAAGGAACTTCGATGATAACTAAGTATAGTTTTCAATAATATAATTTATTTATGATCTTTAAAAATATTTCTAAGTCAAAACTCACTTTAGCTTTTATTTCTGTAGTCATAACTTTTTTTGTATGGCAACAAGGCTTAAGAGATAGTTTAAATAGACCATCTGTCACATTTGATATTAGTCAAAAAGAGCAAGAAATTGCTGAATTATCTCTCCAATCAATACCTATAAATCTTAAAAAATTTTTTATCATTAATGATCCTGTTGATCAAATAAATAAATCACTCTCCGATGTCGCATTTGAAGAGCTAACAGAAAGAAATAAATTAATTAGAATAATTACTTCAAAATCAAATGATCCTATAATCTTTAAAAATATATCCAAAGATTTTGAAAATAAAAACTTTAAATTTCTGATTGATGAGATAGAAAAAAAATCTAATAATAATTCATATAATCCGAGTTCTGATAAATTTGATTTATTTAAAGGTGATAGATTTTTATATCACCTTTTAAGCCGGAAATTTGATTTTGACGATAGTGCATTAATAACAAAATCATTTTCAAGCAAAATGTTTTTAAAGATATTAGCCATAAGACTAATACCACTTTTAACAATATTTATTGGCTCTATTCTGGCTTTAAAAATAATATGGACAATCATATCTTTGAAAAAGTTTGGTTGGAAAGAAATTAAATACTTAGATTTAGAATTAATAGATATGGTTTTATTAATTGCAGGTGGATTTGTTGTTTTAGGAGAAGTGGTATCACCTTTGTTTTCTATCAGTTTGGTTGAACTCTTCTCTAAAAATATCTCTAATGAATTGTCTCAATCTTTAAAAATTTTCTTTGGATATCTTTTTATGGCTATTCCTCCATTAGGGATAGTTTATTATCAAATAAAATCTTTGAATGGTGAATTTACTTTTAAAAAGGATTATTTACAGTTCAATTTCTTGCCCATAAAATATGCAATTATTCAGGGTATTAAAGGTTGGTTAACCATAGTTCCTCTTGTTTTATTGATCTCTCTAATTATGAATAGTCTGATTGATAATCAAAATGGTAGTAACCCTTTGCTGGAAATTGTTCTTAATAATAATAATTACTTATCATTTTTTCTATTATTTGTAACAACAACTTTACTAGCTCCTCTATTTGAGGAAATTATATTTCGCGGTATTTTACTACCAACTCTCTCAAGAAATTTTGGAGTAATTTCGGGCATCATAGTTTCAGCCTTTATCTTTGCATTAGCCCATTTAAGTTTGGGAGAAATGCCTCCATTATTTGTTTTGGGAATTGGATTAGGAATTACAAGAATTGCTTCAGGGAGTTTGTTCTCTTCAGTGATTATGCATTCTTTATGGAATGGATTTACCTTCTTAAATTTGTTCTTATTGAGGACATAAAGAATTTAATTTTTTACTTGCGAATCACACAAAAAGATGTTTATTTAATTAGTAATACTCCTTTCATTTAAAAATAAATCATTGATGAAACCTCATGGGAATCAACTTAATTTAAACAAAAAAGTTCCATATGAAGGTAAACAAGATTCCGAAAAAATATCCATAATTAATATCAAATTAGTACATCAAATTTTCGACGCTATTAATATCTCTTTATTGGTATTAATTTTCACCTTATTTTTCTTATCTTTTGATAGCCAAAGGAAATGGTCAAATACATATAAAATCTTATCAAAAACAAGAGCTATCAATAATAATCTCATTGATTATATTTCCAAAATTGAGGAATTTTATATTCGTGAACTTGAGTCTCTAAACATTTATAGAAAAACCAAGCCTGAAGATTTAATTTATATAGATAAACTTACTGAAAAAAAAGAAAGTACATTTAAGAAAAATTTAAATACCTTCATTGAAGGTTTTAGTGATAGCAAATATCAAAGGGGATATTGATGAAAAAATACAAAAAAATTGTTCGTCTAATACCCCTTGATCAAAAAAGATTTAAATTTCTCTATATTTTTAGCTTACTATTAATTTCTTGTTTGTTTGGTAGGTTAGTTAAATTGCAAGTCTTTAACGCCTCTGATCTGCAAAGGGAAGCTAGATTAATACAATCTTCTAAAACTAACTCCTTAAAAAAAAGGAGATCAATCGTTGATAGAAATAATAGACTAATTGCTTATGATAAACCGCTCTATAAATTATGGGCCCATCCAAAATATTTTAATTTTCCTGGTGATTCAATTAACAGAGTTCGCAGTATTGAAGAAGTTATAGAAAAATTGTCACCTATCTTGGGTATTAATGATGAAATACTCTTGAGGAAATTTAATAATAAAATGAGTGGTATCAAACTTTTGGATAAAATTTCGGAAGAAAAGGCAGAAGAGATTAAGAACCTTCAAATAAGCGGAATTGATTTGTTTAAATATTCCCAGAGATATTATCCGCAAGGGGAACTTTACTCTAATCTTGTCGGTTTTGTTAATGATGAGAATGTAGCTTCAGCAGGTTTAGAACTACATTTAGATAATCAAATTAAAGTTTTTAATAAAAGTAATTTAATAAAAAGAGGAGGAGATGGAACTCCTCTGCCGGATAATTCAGCACCAGGTGATTTTATTTCTGATTACAAAAGTTTAGGCCTAACTATAGATTCAAGATTACAGAAAGCTTCATATAATGCATTATCAAAGCAAGTAAGCAAATGGAAAGCAAAGAAGGGATTTGCAATAGTTATGGATGTTAATGATGGTCGGATTCTCTCTTTGGTTACAGTCCCATCATATGATCCAAATAAATTTTGGCAGTATGATTCTGAACTCTTTAGGGGGTGGTATTCTCAAGATTTATTTGAGCCTGGCTCAACTTTTAAACCTATTAATCTTGCCTTAGCTTTAGAAGAAAAAGTCATCCAGAAAGATGGAGTAGTTGAAGATATTGGAAAGATTAACGTTGGAGGATGGACACTTTCTAATTGGGATAAAAAAGGTAATGGATACATTGACTATCCAAAAGTTTTGCAGGTTTCAAGTAACGTTGGGATGGTAAAAATAATGCAAAATTTAGACCCCACAATTTATTGGAATTGGCTAAAAAATTTAGGTATAAATAAAAATCTTGAGACTGACTTATTTGAATCAACTCCTGGCCAACTTAAGAGAAAAGATTTATTTGTAAATCAATCAATTGAGCCTGCTGTCACTTCTTTTGGTAAAGGTTTCTCAATCTCGTCACTTAAATTGGTTCAACTTCATGCGGCTCTTGCAAATGGGGGTTTTGAAGTAACTCCACATGTAACCTCAACTTTTATAGAAAGAGTTAATAAAAATCCAAAAAAACAATTTTTTTCACACGAAGTCTCTAAAACTGTTCTTGAATGGATGGAGAGCGTAGTTGATAAAGGTAGTGGATCTGGAGTGAAAATCGAGGGTTATAGGATAGCGGGGAAAACGGGCACTTCCCAAAAAGCCTTAAATGGTTCCTACACGAGTAAAAAAGTTTGCAGTTTTGTGGCTACCTTACCAGTTAATGATCCGAAATATGCTGTCCTTGTAGTCGTTGATGAGCCATCTGAATCTTATGCATATGGTTCAACTGTTGCTGTGCCAGTTGCTAAAGAAATTATTGAGAGTTTGATAGTAATTGAAAAAATACCTCCCAAGATTAAAGATCATGGAATGATTGTTAAAAAACCCTAAAAATTTCCAATTTTATAAATATTTAGTTCATTATCTGATGATTTCATCAGGAATAAAGGCTAGTTTATATATATATATGATTATTTAGATATGAAATCAATTTTAGAACAATTGTCCTCAATGACTGTTGTTGTTGCTGATACTGGAGATTTAGATTCGATAAAAAAATTTCAACCAAGGGACGCCACTACCAATCCATCACTAATACTTGCTGCAGCTAAGAACCCTGATTATGTGAAATTAATTGATAAAGCTTTAGAAAGTTCAGAAAATGCATTGCCCCAAGGATTCTCCCAAATTGAATTAATCAAAGAAACTGTTGACCAAGTTTCGGTATTTTTTGGAAAAGAAATATTGAAACTTATTTCAGGGCGCGTATCTACAGAAGTTGATGCAAGATTGAGCTTTGATACCGATGCTACGGTAGAAAAAGCGAGAAAATTGATCAATCTTTACAAAGATTTTGGAATTGAAAAGGAAAGAATTTTGATAAAGATTGCTGCAACTTGGGAGGGAATTAAGGCGGCTGAAATTTTGGAAAAAGAGGGTATTAAGTGCAACTTAACTTTGCTTTTTAACTTCTGCCAAGCGGTAACTTGTGCCAATGCAAAGATAACTCTAATTTCTCCGTTCGTAGGCCGTATATTGGATTGGCATAAAGCAAAAACTGGAAAAACTAGTTTTGTTGGTGCTGAAGATCCTGGGGTTATTTCGGTTACGCAAATATACAAGTACTTTAAAGAAAAGGGATTTAAGACAGAAGTAATGGGAGCGAGTTTTAGAAATCTTGATGAAATAAAAGAATTAGCAGGTTGCGATCTTTTGACAATCGCACCAAAATTTCTTGAGGAACTGAAAAAAGAAAAAGGAGAGTTAGTTAGGAAATTAGATGTAAGTACACAAATAAATAATTCTATTGACTACGAATTTGAAGAAAAAGATTTCAGATTAAGTATGTTAGAAGATCAAATGGCAAGTGAAAAGCTTAGTGAAGGTATTACTGGATTCAGTAAGGCTATAGAAGAATTGGAAGAGCTGCTACTAAAGAGATATTCAGAGATTAAAAATCATAAATTGATTTCTGCTAACTAAATTTAAGTTTGAATTGAAAAGAATTAATTCCCACTTTTTGTTAAAAGCCTTCTGATAACTCTTTTTGCAATATCTTCATAACTCATTTCTCCTGATAATATTTGAGCAATACGTTGAGGAGCTGTTTTTCTTTTGACACCTAATTGATATCCCGTTCTGGGAAATCTATAAAATACTTGGGCTATTCTCCTCCCCCAAGCCATTGATTTCCCCCAAATGTTGTTAATTTTTTTTGTATAAAGATTTAAATCATCTCCTTTTCCTGATAGGCACTGATCTATGTATTCTGCAGCATAAAAACTGCTAATTAAAGATGGTCTAATTCCTTCAGCTAAAAATGGATCACATAGAGATGCTGCATCTCCAACGACTAAAATTTTGTCACCATTAATTGAGTGGAAGCCATTCCATATTCTCAGTTTTTTACTAATTGTTTTGGGAGGAAAATCATCAAAACCGAAGCTTCTGATCACTTGTTTATTTATAGCCTGATTTTCCAAAAGGCCATTATTTATAAAAGTACCTAAACCAATATTTAAGCTTTCTCTTAGGGGGAATGCCCATGCGAACCCATATTTTATTAATCCAAACTCAAATCTAACTGCATCTCTAGGAATTTCACCTAACCCTTTTAACCTTAAAGAGATTGTGTTAGCAAATTTTGGTTTTCTTGGTCCTAAATTGAAATATCCTGCCCATTTGGATTGGGACCCATCTGCAATTATGAGGAATTTTGAAATATATTTTTCTTCGTTATTGCAAGTAATTTCCCAGTGATCATTTTTTTTTATGATTTTTTCTATCAATACTGGTCTTATTATTTGAACTCCATTACTCAAGGATTCATCAAGTAATAATTTATCTAGTTTTTCTCTATTAATAATCCAAAATGGGGATTCACCAGTCAGATCAGCAGTCACATTATCTGCAGCCTTCCATCTGAATTCAACATTCTTAATTTTTGATTCTATGCAATCTTCTATATTTAAGGGAAGAAATCTTTGCATTGAGGATGCCATCCCACCTGCACATGGTTTGTAATCTTGGGGTTTTTCTTTTTCAAGAATTAAAACAGAATATCCTTTCTTTGATAGGTTAAGAGCGGCGGAAGATCCTGATAAACCTCCACCAATTATTACGACGTCAAATCCTATCAAACTTTTAGAATTTCCTTCACTTTTTCAGACAATTTAGTTTCTATTAAAGCAATATATTTGTCAGTAATTTTCTGAATTTCAGATTGATTATCTCTCGATTCGTCAATAGAAATGAGGCCATCTTTTTCGTCTTTTTTTTCTTTATCAACAGCATCTCTTCTAATATTTCTCAAAGCTACTTTTCCTTCTTCTGCATATTTAGAGGCTAGTTTACAGAATTCTTTTCTTCTTTCTTCTGTTAAAGGAGGGACATTTATTCTAATTAGTTTACCATCATTATTTGGAGTAATACCTAAATCACTCATAGAAATAGATTTCTCTATCGCTTGTAAACATGAGATATCAAAAGGTTGTATTGAAATTGTTTGTGAATCAACAGTGCTTATTGTGGCAAGTGATTTAATTGGTGTTTCTGCTCCGTAATACTCAACACTAACTCTGTCTAGCAATGAAGCATTAGCTCTGCCTGTCCTAATTGTATTAAAGTTTCTTTGTGTAGCTTCAATACTTTTATTCATATTTTCTTGAATTTCTTGTTCTCTCATAATAAAAAAATTTAAATAAGCTTTAACTAATTAATGAACCTATAGGATCCCCAGCAACAGCTTTAGAGATGTTCCCTTTTTTGAATATATCAAATACCATGATAGGGATATTGTTATCCTTACATAGTGCAATTGCGGTACTATCCATTACTGCGATTTCATCGCTAAGAACTTGCTGATAACTAAGAGAGGAATATTTTTTTGCATCTTTAAATTTATTAGGATCACAATTATATACTCCATCAACTTTAGTTGCCTTCATAACAACTTCAGCATTTATCTCAGCTGCTCTTAGAGCAGCTGTAGTGTCAGTTGTGAAAAATGGATTTCCGCATCCACCTCCGAAGACCACAACTCTCCCTTTTTCAAGATGTCTCATAGCTCTTCTTCTGATATAGGGTTCGGCAATTTCCTGCATTTCTATTGCAGTTTGAACTCTGGTTGCAACTCCTACTCTTTCTAAACCATCTTGAAGTGAAATAGCATTCATTACTGTTGCGAGCATCCCAACATAATCAGCTGTCGCTCTATCCATGCCATCAGCAGACCCTTTAAGTCCCCTAAAAATATTTCCGCCCCCAACTACTATTGCAAGTTGCACATTATTTTCAACTACTTTTGAAACATCCTCTGCAATTGACTGAACTATAGCAGGATCAATACCATAAGGTTTTTCACCCATTAGTGCCTCACCACTAAGTTTTAAGAGAACTCTTTTGTAAGCCATTCAATAATTATTCTTTTAAGACATTAGCAAGTAAATGCACCAAATCTATTTTTTGTTCAGATATTGCTTGCGTCTTTAAACAATTCTAAACCTGCGTACACAAAATTTTGTTAATAATTTACTTCAACTAAAATTCAACACACTTTTGTGCTTTTATTCCTTGTTCTTTAAATGGATGTCTTATTAGTCTCATTTCTGTGACTAGATCAGCGTAATTGATAATTGAATCAGATGCTCCTCTTCCAGTTAAAACAATATGATTTTTTCTATCATTTAGGCTTTTTAAAAAAGTGATTATTTCTTCGGGTGCAAGATAACCAAGTTTTGTCGCAATATTAATTTCATCAAGAATAATAAGTTTATAAGATTCGTTTTGTATGTATTTTTTAGCTAGATGCCATGCCTCTTGAACTAATTTTTCATCTCTTACTCTGTCTTGTGTTTCCCAAGTAAATCCCTCTCCTAATGAATGCCAAGATATGTTTGAAGAAAAGTTTTTAAGTGCTTTTTCTTCTCCAGTGGTCCAGCCTCCTTTGATAAATTGAATTATTGCTACTTTATAGCCATGACCTATCGTCCTTAAAGCCATACCTAAAGATGCAGTTGTCTTGCCCTTGCCATTTCCTGTAAAGACAATCAATAATCCCTTTTTTGTTTTTCTAATTTGTAGTCTTTTGGCTTGAATATCTTTTCTTTGTTGCATTCTTTTTTTATATGAGCTCTCATCGCTATCAGGTGATAATTTACCTCCCATTCCAAGTTTATTTGCTTGATTATCGAGGTTAAATATTTTCTCGGAAGATGAAGTTTTTTCTTGCATATGTTCCTTATTTTTATTTAATTATTATAAATCTTTAATTATTTTTAACTCTTTTAACTTTTAAAAGTGCATTATTTACTGCCTGTTGTTGATCTCTTTTAGTAATCCAGTGGTGATATGTTTGAGTATGTAAACTAACCGAATGTCCCATCATTCTGGCAGCCACAGTATCAGGTAAATCATAAAAAATTGTTCTTACTGCCCAAGCATGCCTTAGATCATAAGGTTTTATTTGTAATGAGTAACGCTTAAACTGGTCTGTAATTTTTTTTCCAATATTTTGTAAGGTTGTAATTTTAAGGTCTCTATTAATATTTGGTAGAAGCTCAGGATTTTCACCAAGTTTTGATAATTCGAACTTTTCCACCCATTCAGGATGAAATGGCCAAACTTGATGTTCCCCAGTTTTAGTCGTGGGTAAAACTCTAATAATTTTGTCCCCAAAATTAGTAAGAGAACTTAAATCACAAAAAAATACTTCATGATTCCTTAATCCATATGTAGCCATCAAACCAAAAACAAATTTCCAAGACTTGTTTGGTATCGTCTCCCACAGCTCCTCTATTAACTCATCTTTAGGGAGATCCCTGTATCCTGCTTTGTTCAGACCATATCCTCTAGAATTTATTTTCCAATCTTCTGGTAGTTTAATATCCATAAACTTAGCCAAAACACTTAAAGAAGTAGCGCATTGCTTTCTACTTCTAGTACCTTCCTTATAACTTTCAAGTGTTTTTTGAAATATTTTTTCTAAAGCTTCATTCTCATAATCATTGTAAATATTTAGGATTCTTTTCAAATATGGTTTGTAAGAACTTCTCCAAGTAGTTTTTCTAGTGCTGGTTCGAAAATCACTTTTATTTTCTTTAAAAAAAAATTCTTCAAATTGAATTAATCTATTTGGGAATTCAAAACCATCTTTTATTGCCTTTTTATAAGGTTTGTCTATCCAATTAATCCAATCAAATTGATTCAATTCCAGTTGTAAATTGATTAATTTCAATTTTTTTTTGGCCTCCTTTAATCCAGAAATATCAGCCTTTAAACCAAGAGATATTCTTTGAATTTTAAAGTTATTTTTATCTTCTTTGGAGGGTAGTGAACCACGAATATTTAATTTCTCGCCTCTTTTTTCGATTTTAAGCTTGCTGCCTTGAGTAGCAAATTTATCATTGACATTATTAATTTCCTGAATTACGTTCATTTACTTATATAATTGACCATATAATGACGTTTTTAATGTTGATTTTCAATCTCCATAAATTTTAAATGGATAAACTAGGCGTCTTACTAATGAATTTAGGAGGGCCTGAACGCATTACTGATGTAGGCCCATTCTTATACAATCTTTTTTCTGATCCAGAAATAATAAGGACCCCTTTTCCTTTTTTTCAAAAGCCCCTCGCTTGGTTAATTAGTACGCTTAGGAGTACTACTTCGCAACAGGCATACCTTTCTATAGGTGGAGGTTCACCTATCAGAAGGATAACTGAACAACAAGCAAGAGAATTACAATCAAAATTAAGGGCCAAGGGTTTTAATGCTACTACCTATATTGCTATGAGGTATTGGCATCCTTTTACAGAATCAGCAATTGCTGATATGAAAGCAGATGGCATAGATCAAGTTGTTGTAATACCTCTGTATCCACATTTTTCGATAAGTACTAGTGGTTCGAGCTTTAGGGAATTAAAAAAATTGCGAGATTCCGATGATGAATTTAAGAAGGTCCCAATGAGATGTGTAAGGAGTTGGTTCAGTCAATCAGGTTATTTAAAGTCTATGGTCGAATTAATTTCTGAACAAATTTCACTTTGTGAATCACCTTCAAAAGCCCATATATTTTTTACTGCTCATGGAGTTCCTAAGAGTTACGTAGAGGAAGCTGGAGATCCTTACAAACAACAAATTGAAGATTGTTCTTTATTAATTATTAATGAGCTGGAAAAATGTTTAGGGCATAGTAATCCTCATACACTTTCTTATCAAAGTAGAGTTGGTCCTGTTGAATGGTTGAAACCTTATACAGAAGAAGTGTTAGCTGATCTTGGAAGGTCAAATGTTAATGATTTGATTGTGGTCCCCATAAGTTTCGTTGGAGAGCATATCGAAACATTACAAGAAATTGATATTGAATATAAAGAAATTGCAGAAAAGGCTGGTATTAAAAACTTTCGGAGAGTTAAGGCTTTAAATACTCATCCTACTTTTATTGAAGGCCTTAGTGATCTAGTGATTTCCTGTTTGGAGGAACCTCTTGTAAATTTAGAGGAGGCTTCTCAGTTGCCTGAAAAAGTTAAACTTTACCCCCAAGAGAAGTGGCAATGGGGTTGGAATAATAGTTCAGAAGTGTGGAACGGAAGGGTTGCAATGATTATTTTTCTCGTTCTTTTTATTGAACTTATTTCAGGCTCTGGACCCCTACATAAATTAGGCATCTTATAAAGAACAATTGAAATTTATTTGAAAATTTTAAATTTTTTAAAAGATTTTTTGAATACGTTTCTGACATTACATTTCTAAATGAGGCAAAAGTATTTAATTAAGTTTAGTATTTATATTAAGTATTGAATTTCTTTAGTGACCCTTACTTCGAGATCCTTTTCAAAGGGCAGTTCAAAACATGAAAATCCAGTTTGGATAACTGGTGCAGATGCACTAATGGATTCTTTAAAGATTCATGGGGTAAAAGTTATATTTGGATATCCTGGAGGAGCGATATTACCAATATATGACGCTGTTCATAAGGCAGAACAAGAAGGTTGGTTAAAGCATTATATGGTTAGGCATGAACAAGGTGGTTCACACGCGGCTGATGGATATGCAAGATCTACAGGTGAAGTAGGAGTATGTTTTGGCACCTCAGGCCCAGGTGCAACAAATTTGGTGACTGGAATTGCAACTGCGCAAATGGATTCTGTCCCCCTAGTTGTAGTTACAGGTCAAGTTCCAAGACCCGCTATAGGTACAGATGCTTTTCAAGAAACTGATATTTTTGGTATAACTCTTCCAATAGTTAAACATTCATGGGTAATAAGAGACCCTTCAGATATCGCGAAAGTAGTTTCTGAAGCTTTTTTTATAGCCTCATCTGGAAGGCCTGGCCCTGTTTTAATTGATATACCCAAAGATGTAGGTCAGGAGTTCTTTAATTATCAAAGAGTTTTGCCTGGTGAGATTATTCCTAAAGGATTTAAAAGGAATGGAGAAATTAATGATAGCGATATCAATAAAGCAATTAAATTAATAGAAGATTCTGAAAGACCTCTTCTATACGTAGGAGGTGGAGCAATATCTTCAGGGGCTCATGATGAAATAAAAACTTTGGCGAAGAATTATCAAATACCAGTTACTACAACCTTAATGGGGAAGGGCGCTTTTGATGAAAAAGACAATTTATCACTAGGGATGTTAGGAATGCATGGAACTGCTTACGCAAATTTCGCGGTTACAGAATGCGATCTTTTAATTGCTATTGGAGCTAGATTCGATGATAGGGTGACAGGGAAATTAGATACTTTTGCACCTAACGCAAAGGTAATTCATATAGATATTGACCCGGCAGAAGTTAATAAAAATAGACGTGTAGATGTTGCAATTGTTTCTGATGTTTCAAAAGCTGTTCTCAAAATTAATGAACAATCTCTGAATAACAAATTTATTTGTCAGACGAAAAACTGGTTAGAAAAAATTGATTTTTGGAAAAATAAACACCCTTTATATGACCCGCCTAAGGAAGGAGAAATTTATCCTCAGGAGGTTCTTTTAAAAGTGAGGGAACTCTCACCCGAAGCTTATGTAACTACAGATGTAGGACAACATCAGATGTGGGCTGCTCAATATCTTAGGAATTCTCCAAGAAAATGGATTAGTAGTGCAGGCTTAGGAACTATGGGTTTTGGATTGCCAGCCGCAATTGGAGTAAAAGCTGCCTTACCTAGTTCAGATGTAATTTGTATTGCAGGAGATGCAAGTGTCTTAATGAATATTCAAGAATTAGGAACTTTATCTCAATATGGTCTAAAGGTGAAATTGATTATTATAAATAATCGCTGGCAAGGGATGGTAAGACAATGGCAGGAAAGTTTCTACGATGAAAGATATTCCTCATCTGATATGAGTTGTGGTGAACCTGATTTTGTAAAACTTGCTGAATCTTTTGGAGTTAAAGGATACTTAATTTCTGATAGAAAACAATTACAGAATGAATTAAAAAATGCTCTTGACCATGACGGCCCTGCCTTGATTAATATACTTGTCAGAAGAGGTGAAAATTGTTATCCAATGGTTCCTCCTGGGAAAAGTAATGCTCAAATGGTTGGATATGTTAATTGTGAAGACTAATTTTTTTTAAATTCGTCATTCTAAAAAATTAACTTTAATATAATTAAAAGCCTAGATCTTTCTGAATTGAATAAATTATCAAAAATTTTAATTATAGTCTGTTTGACTGTTCTTAATCCTGTAATAGTTAATTCGGCTGAAATTCTTCAAATTAAAAATTCAAATACTATTTTGGTGGGGGATCAAAATAGGAATTTAACGATTGGACTTTTTTGTGTAGATGTAAATGAAAATGATGAGCTTAAAGCAACTAATTTACTTAAAAGTGAATTCCCAAGGGGAAGCAAAGTGAAAATAAAACCTTTTGGTTTCAAAGAGAATGTTTTGTTAGCTAAAGTTTTTAATATTAAAGGTTCTAAGGAGATGACTGAATTATTAATCGCCAAAGACTTAACTAGTGAAATTTGTCCAAGTTAACTATCTCTATGAGCAGATAAAATTCCATTGTCTCGAGAATGTTTTGCTCCTTCTCCAGGAATTAAATTTATTTTTTAATTTGTATGTGCATAAATTTGAGATGTCTATATTTTTACAAGGAATGTTCTCATTTAAAAGTTGTCTATAAGCAGATCTTTTAAGATCAAGTTGAATTAAGTTTTGCTCTTTGAAGTGATTCGAATCACTATAACAAAGATCTTTTTCAGCTTTAGTCAAATTGACCGTTATGTTTTTGTTTTCGGCCTTTCTATAAAAATCTTTGAGTGTTATTTTATCAACTATATAATGTTCCTTTGAAATAGCTGGTCCTATTGCAACAAGTAAGTTATCTCTAGATGTCCCTAAATTATCGAAAATTTTAACCAGGTTTTTTATTATTTTTTTTTCTAAACCTTTTCTTCCACAATGCAATGTTGCTACATTTCTTGTTTTTTTATCTGCAAAAAATATTGGCATACAATCAGCTGTGTAAACCCATAAGTTTTGATTGCATTTGTTACCAACAAGACCATCTGCATCAGCCTTAATCCCCTCTTGTGAAAATGATCCAAACACTATCACATTACTGTGGATTTGATTGGAAACACAATTTATGTAATTTTCACTGAAGTGATTCCCTAATAATTGAAGAAATTTCTCAGAGCTTGACTTCGTAAAATATGCATGTTTGAAATTATTTTGACTAAGGATAGGAGATGAATAATACTCAAATTTTTTTTTTCGAATAAAAATTGCAGCTTTTGAGAAAGCTATTTCTTTGTATGGAATAGTGTCTGCTCCTAAGCTAAATTTATGAAATTAATTCAATATCTCTCAAGATCCAGAACCCTGCAAATTTTTCTATGTATGGCGTTGACTGTATGGCAATAAATTGATAATCAAAAGAATTTTTTTTATTCTCTAATAACTTTGTACTTAAAATGTTTGCATCTTTTTCTGGTAAATCAGTTACTAGCCACTTATCCACTTCTGAAGCTTCAAGTATGAGTTGGTTTTTATCGATGACTAATTTAATAGGTTCTAAACAACTGAACCATGCAGAAAGTGCTAAAGATCTATCTTTGCTAAAAAGTCTTAATCCTGGAACTAAATAATTATCATCTAAATCTTGCTGAATTGGGAAAATATCTCCAAATTCAATAGGCCAATTTTCTGCTGATTTTAATTCTCCAATTGATATTTCAGAAATAGTTAAAGCATCACCCCTTACTTCTTCAGGTAAAGGTGTAGGAGCGTTTTCCATTTTAGAAGTAAAAGTAGGAGCTAATACACCTCTTACATAACCTTTTTCTTTTGGATAAATCTCTTTTTCAAGAAATTTGATTCTATCTAATAAATCGTAAGTTCTCCTACTTACCAGAGCCTCAATACTTACGGCCTCCAGAGATTTCTTAATGATCGATTTCATTGATGACCTCCAGAATCGAACTATTGAAGGCTTCTCCCACCCTTGATTTTTTGCTTCACTTATTGCTTCATTCAGTGCCTTTGTAAGCCATACTGAATTAACTTCATTGGCAGGGCATTTTTTATTCCAAAGAAAAATTTCCTCTGTCTTATAACTTCTTGAAGAGCAAATAATTAACTCCCACCTTTTTTTTCCATTTGATTCAATAATAGGTCTTGAATAGAAGTCTAATTCCCAATCTGATATTTTTAATTTAAGACTTGACTCCATTGTTTTATTAATTTTCATTTATCTTGTTCTTTTTTATTGAAAAGTGCTTTAGTTTTTAGTGCTCTTTCTGTGGCTTCTTGCATAACTTTTTGCTTATCAATAATTAATTCGCCCGCAGAGTTTTCTAGGAGTGCTGTATTAAGACCAATGCGCCCTTTTTCGAGGTCAATTTCAGATATTAAAGCTTTTATCATTTCCCCTTCTTTAAAAACTTCTCTTAAAGAACGAATCGATCCATTTGTTAGAGAGGATTGATGAAGAAGTCCACTAGCTCCTCCTAAATCTATAAAGAAGCCATATGGTTTTACTGCTAAAACTTCTCCTTCAATTAATTGACCTAATTCTAAACTTGTGAGCTTAGAGACTAATGATGCTTTCTTTTCAGAGAGAACTAATTTTCTGGATTCTGGATTCACCTCAAGAAAAGCTGCTTTTAGAGTTTTGCCAACAAAAGATTGATAGTCTTGTCCATCTTCAAGTTGGGATCTTGGGATGAATCCTCTCAATCCATCTACATCACACGTAAGACCACCTCTGTTAAATCCATTAATTAAAACGTTAATTAATTCTCCATTTTTTGCGGAACTTGATACTTTCTCCCAACTTTGCCTAAGAATTAACGCCCGAGCGCTCACTGTCACCATCCCATCAGCATTTTGTTCTTTGATAACCAAAACTTCCATTTCAAGGCCTATAGAAAATTTTTCTTTAAAATTCGTTATGACTCCCAAACCACATTCTTTTTTGGGCATATAGCCAGGTGCTTTTCCACCAATATCAACATATAGTCCATCACTTTCGATTGCTATAACTTTACCTGAAATTGTTTCTCCTGTAGCACCAATTGGCTCATTTTCATTTAAAGCCTCCAAAAAAGCACTTTCATCAAAATCGAATTCATCAACAGTCCTTTCTAATTGAATATCTGTGTTTTGCTCAGAAAAATTAAAGGGTCTATTTAAGTCTTGTTGAGAAATATCAAAATCTTTGGTGTTTTCATTATTGTCCTCAATTTCTTTTACTGAATCATCTTTAATGATTTGAGGTTTGATTGCGATATTTTCTTTTTTAATTTCTTCTTGCGAATTGGCTTGCTCATTATCTATTTCTTGAGATTTTTTTTGAGTATCTTTCTTGCTTATGTGAAGTACCTGAAGAGGTTTTTTATTGCCCTTAGATTGGGTAATATCTTGGGCGTTTTTATTATTGACTCCCATCGTAGGTAAAATAAGAATAATTAATTATTAACATACTCTAAATCTTAGTACTCAAAATTAAAATTAATGAACTTTAAACCAATATCTAATAAATTTGAATATTTAAATTGGCAAGAAATTGAGAGTGTTGCAAAAAACAAAAGATCTACAGTGATTTGGCCATTCGGTGCTGTTGAGCAACATGGGCCGCATTTGCCTCTTGCTACAGATAGTATTTTTGTTGATGAAATTATTAGCGAAGTTTTTAAATTATTATCTGATGATATTCCATTAAAAAAACTTCCAACGCAATATATTGGTTTTTCTCCAGAACATAAGGGTTTTGCAGGGACAATTTCGCTTTCCTCAAATTTAATAACCTCAATGATTAAGGAAGTCGGAAGTCAATTATCTGAAATGGGTTTTAAAAGATTAATATTGATTAATGGACATGGAGGTCAAATTTCACTACTAAATACAGCTGCAAGAGAGCTAAGAAGTTTCTCACCAGAGATGGCAGTTTTCCCTTGTTTCTTATGGAGTGGTGTTAATGGATTGAATGAATTCTTAACAAAAACTGAGATAGAGGATGGGCTTCATGCTTCTTTAGCTGAAACAAGTTTGATGATGGCTTTAAAACCAGAATTAGTGGGTGATGAACGCCCAAATGAGGGCATTAAAGGAAAGATCCCTGAAGGTTGGAGTCTAGAGGGTAATGCGCCTACTGCTTGGCTTACTGACGACTTCAGTAAATCAGGTGTTATAGGGGATAGTAGAGGAGCAAATGAGTCGTTAGGAAAAAATTTAAAGGAATTATTGATAAATCATTGGTTCAAATTGATTATGAATCTGATGCAATCAGATTGGCCAAACAATTCTTAGATAAGTTTAAGTAAAAAATGTGACTTAACAATTGAAACTATTTTCATGATATTTAAATAAACACTCTATAATCGTGTAATATTCAAGCATAATGAGCTAAAGATTACTGACATGCAAACTCTAGAATCAAATAACAAAACTATTGAAGAATCGAATAAACCGATTTCTTTAAATTTGCCAGACTTCACTACAGATTCTTATAAAGATGCATATAGCAGAATAAACGCAATTGTTATAGAAGGAGAGCAAGAGGCTCACGATAATTACATTTCAATAGCAACTTTAATTCCAAATGAATTAGAGGAGTTAACTAAATTGGCGAGAATGGAAATGAAACATAAAAAAGGCTTTACTGCATGTGGAAGAAATTTAGGTGTAGAAGCTGATATGGAATTTGCTAAAAAATTCTTTTCTAAATTACATGGTAATTTTCAAATTGCACTTGAAAAAGGAAATTTAACAACATGTCTTTTAATACAAGCCATTTTAATCGAAGCGTTCGCAATCTCTGCTTATAACGTTTACATAAGAGTTGCCGATCCTTTTGCAAAAAAAATAACAGAGGGAGTGGTTAAAGATGAATATCTTCATTTAAATTACGGTCAAGAGTGGCTTAAAGAGAATTTATCTACTTGCAAAGAGGAATTAATGGAAGCTAATAAGGTTAATCTTCCTTTAATTAAAAAGATGTTAGATGAAGTAGCAGATGATGCATCAGTTTTAGCTATGGACAGGGAAGAATTAATGGAAGAATTTATGATTGCTTATCAAGATACATTGATGGAAATAGGTTTAGATAATAGAGAAATTGCCAGGATGGCGATGGCTGCAATCGTTTGATTTTATTTCTTCTTAATAAGGAATATTAATAATTTATCATTCCTATTTAAGTAGGTATCTCTATGCTATTGTTCATAACATCATATGGAAACCATTTATAAATTTTAAATGTTTGGGTTAATTGGCCACTCAACCAGTTTTGAAGATGCGAAAAGAAAAGCTTCGATGCTTGGCTTTGATCATATTGCTGCTGGAGACTTGGATGTTTGGTGTACAGCTCCTCCACAGTTGGTTGAAAATGTTGAAGTTAAGAGTGCCACTGGAATATATATTGAAGGTTCTTATATAGATTCTTGCTTTGTTCCTGAAATGCTTTCTAGGTTTAAAACGGCAAGAAGAAAAGTATTAAATGCTATGGAACTAGCTCAAAAAAAAGGGATTAACATTACAGCTTTAGGTGGATTTACTTCTATTATTTTTGAGAATTTTAATCTTCTTCAGCATAAACAAATCAGAAATACTTCATTAGAATGGGAAAGGTTTACTACTGGCAATACTCATACAGCCTGGGTTATTTGTAGGCAACTAGAAATAAATGCACCACGTATTGGGATAGACCTTAAACAAGCAACTGTTGCTGTTATTGGTGCTACAGGGGATATAGGCAGTGCTGTTTGTAGATGGCTTATAAATAAAACCGGTATTTCTGAACTTCTTATGGTCGCAAGACAACAAGAACCACTAGCTTTATTACAAAAAGAATTAGATGGTGGCACCATAGCAACTTTAGATGAGGCATTACCTCAAGCCGATATTGTTGTATGGGTAGCAAGTATGCCTAAAACTATTGAGATAGATACTGATAACTTAAAAAAACCATGTTTAATGATTGATGGTGGATACCCCAAAAATCTTGATGAGAAATTTCAAGGCGAAAATATTCATGTATTAAAAGGAGGTATAGTAGAGTTTTTCAATGATATTGGCTGGAAAATGATGGAACTTGCAGAGATGCAAAACCCTCAGAGAGAGATGTTTGCTTGCTTTGCAGAAGCTATGATTTTAGAATTTGAAAAGTGTCATACCAACTTTAGTTGGGGAAGAAATAACATTTCTCTTGAAAAGATGGAATTTATTGGAGCAGCTTCTTTAAAACATGGTTTTTCTGCTATTGGACTTGATAAACAGCCCAAAGTATTAACTGTCTAAATTATGGCTAAACGTTACCTCCTGGACTTTGAAAAGCCTCTTGTTGAACTTGAAAAACAAATAGAGCAAATTAAAGAATTAGCTAGAGATTCAGAAGTAGATGTAAGCCAACAGCTTTTACAGCTTGAAACCTTAGCTGCTAGGAGAAGAGATGAAATTTTCAAATCGCTCACCCCTGCACAAAAGATTCAGGTAGCTAGACATCCTCAAAGACCTAGCACTTTAGACTTTGTTCAAATGTTTTGTGATGACTGGATCGAATTACATGGAGACAGAAATGGTGGCGATGATATGGCACTAATTGGGGGGATAGGTTCAATAAATAATAGACCAGTATTGATGTTAGGGCATCAGAAAGGAAGGGATACAAAAGAAAATGTAGTAAGAAACTTTGGGATGGCAAAACCCGGAGGTTACAGAAAAGCTCTTAGATTAATGCAACATGCAAACAGATTCTCTTTACCAATACTTACATTTATTGATACTCCTGGAGCTTATGCTGGTTTAAAAGCTGAAGAACAGGGTCAAGGTGAAGCGATTGCAAGAAATCTACGAGAGATGTTTGGATTGAAAGTCCCAATTGTGGCTACTGTCATTGGAGAAGGAGGTTCAGGAGGTGCACTTGGAATAGGTGTTGCCGATAGGTTACTAATGTTTGAACATAGTGTTTATACAGTTGCTAGTCCAGAAGCGTGTGCATCAATTTTGTGGAGAGATGCGGCGAAGGCACCAGAAGCTGCATCAGCACTCAAAATTACAGGTAAAGATTTACTTAAATTGGGGATAATAGATGAGGTATTACCAGAACCTTCTGGCGGCAATAATTGGGCTCCTTTAGATGCCGGCAATACACTAAAAGAGGCTATAGAGAAACACCTTAATGCTTTACTGCAGATGCCTGAAAATGAATTAATTGAGGAAAGATACAAAAAGTTTAGGGTTTTAGGTGAATTTATCGAAGCAAATAATATTGAAGAGATTTATAGTGAAATTCACCAAAAAACTGAATAAATTGAAACTAGTTTTTATTACAGGCGCTACGAAAGGTATTGGTAGATCCACCGCAATTACTTTTGCTAATGCTGGATGGGATTTAATCTTACTTTCAAGGAATATGGATTTAATGGAGAAACTAAAGAGAGAACTTTTAACTACTAAATCAAAAATTAGCCTAGTTCAATGTGATTTATCTAATCCTCTAGAAATAGAGCATTGTGTTCAAAAAGCAATTGAGGATTATGGATGCCCTTCAGTCTTGATAAATAATGCTGGTTGCGCATTTAATGGCCCCTTAGTTGAAATGGATTTGAAACAATGGGAACAAACTATGCAAATAAATCTCACAAGTGTTTTCCAAATTTGCAGATCAATTGTTCCTCAAATGAGAAAAAATGGTGGATTAGTCATTAACGTGAGTAGCCATGCTTCTTATAATGCATTCCCCCAATGGGGAGCATATTGTATTTCAAAATCCGCATTAGCGATGTTTACTAAATGCTTGAGGGAAGAGGAGAGATCTAATTCAATCAGAGCCTGCACAATAACTTTAGGTTCAGTAAATACTCCTCTTTGGGATTCCGAATCTATCAATGCTGATTTTGATAGAACTTCTATGCTCTCCTCAAGCGAAGTATCAGATACTATTCTATATATGGCTCAAAAACCTGAATCACAACTGATTGAAGACTTAACTTTAATGCCTTCTGGAGGAGCTCTCTGAACATTTTTTTCTTTACTTAAAAAGTGATTTTTTTTAGGGCTTTTTGAGCCCGATTGAACAAGAGAATGTGATATAGTGTATAAGCAATTAAGCTTTTAGAAGATACAGTTAATTAAGTTGCATACAATTTTCTGTTAAAAATTTTATGACCTCTACATTACCCAACGATAATATTAGAAACTTTGACGACCAGATTACTAATAAATTGATCTCTGAAATTATTAGGGACAGAATTAAGAATTCTGGTACAAGATTTAGTGCTAACGATAATATTTCTGATTATATAAATCCTGGAGAATTAGAAATTTTAGAAAAAGAAGTTGCCTCAAGAGTTAAAGACTTACTTAAGTCCCTCGTAATAGATGTTGAAAATGATCATAATACCCAAGAAACTGCTGAAAGAGTTTCAAAAATGTATTTAAATGAAGTTTTTAAAGGCAGATATCATGAACAACCTAAAGTTACAAGTTTCCCAAATGACAAGAATCTGGATGAAATTTATACAGTTGGCCCAATTTCTGTCAGATCTGCATGTTCACATCACTTAGTTCCAATTCTTGGAGAGTGTTGGATAGGTATTAAACCTGGAAATAAAGTTATAGGACTTTCAAAATTCGCTAGAGTTGCTGATTGGGTCTTTTCAAGACCTCATATTCAAGAAGAAGCTGTAATGATTCTTGCAGATGAAATCGAAAAACTTTGTGAACCTAAAGGTTTAGGTATTATTGTAAAGGCCCAACATTATTGTATGAAATGGAGGGGAGTCAAAGAACCAAATACAAGTATGATTAATTCTGTAGTAAGAGGGGATTTTAGACACGATTTAAGTTTAAAACAAGAATTCTTTGAGCTTGTAAAACAGCAGTCCGCTACCAATAATTACTAATTTCTTTTTAAAAACTTAAAAAGATCTTCTGTTTTTGCTATATCTTTTAAACCTGGAGATATCTCAATGCTACTTGAAATATCTAATCCATCTGGTTTGATTTCAGTGAGGATTTCATCAATCCATTCAATTGATATTCCCCCGGCTAACCACCAAGGTTTGCTAAATTGAAGATTTTTTAGATATATAGAATTTATTTTTTCTCCTGAACCTCCGTAAGTTTCTTTATTCCAAGAATCAAGTAGTATCGCATCTACAAAATCCTCAAAAGGTTTTATATTATCTATGTCCTTTTCTGTTTTTATTCTGAAAGCCTTCCATAAGCCAATATGGGGAATTTTTTCCCTTATTTTTTTACAATAATCAATATCTTCATCTCCATGTAATTGAATGATAGTTTCACTTGGGCTTCCTAAGAAATTTTTAATAATTAAGTCTATTGGACAATTTTGTACAACTGATACCCTCTCAATTTTTGGATACAACCTTTCTAAGGTTGTAAAAATATTTTTCTTAATTTCCGCTGAGATATATCTTGGCGACTCTTCCACTGAAATAATGCCGATCGCATGCGCTCCTAATTTTGCGATTTTAAGAGCTTGTTCTTCTGAAGTTAAGCCACAAATTTTAATTAAAGTATTCCTCTTGGGCATATGATTAGCCTATGTGTAAAATTAATATTATTGCTAAATATAGCGGAGATTATTTTTGAGAAGTTGGCAAATTTTTAAAATATGGGGAATTCCCTTTAAAGTTCATCCTTATTGGTTTGCTATTCTCTTTTTATTCTCATGGAGTATAAGTAATCAGATAAATTTAACTTCAGGTGATATTTATAATATTAAAGAATCTTGGATTATAGGATTTTTAACTTCTTTTTTCTTATTATCTTCAATTATTTTTCATGAGGTTTTCCATACTTTTGTTTCTCTTAATCAGGGTGTAAAAATAAAAAAAATTACTTTTTATTTTCTAGGAGCTATCTTACAAATAGATAAGTATTGTCAAACTGCTTTAGGTAATATAAAAATCGCAATTGTTAGACCTCTTTTATGCTTTGTTACAGCATTTATCTTACTATTAATAAGTAATAACAGTTTATCTCAAGAACAAATAGCAATTAATATAATTTCTAGAGTGGGTATATTTAATTTATTCTTAGGCTTCCTAAATTTGATTCCAATTGGTTCTTTAGACGGGGGTAATTTATTAAAAAGTATTATTTGGCATTTCTCAGGAAGTAAAAATAAAGGAAGGAATTTTCTCAATAAAGTTAATTTATTATTATCTTTTTTTGTTTTATTTTTTGGGATAGTTTGTTTATTTAGATTTAACTTTTACTTTGGTTTTATTCTTTCTTTTTTGGGCTTGTTTGGAGTTAATTCTTCAAAATCTGAAAGTCAATTTTTTAAAATTGAAAACATACTTAAATTTAGTAAAGTTTCTGAGATTAAATTAAAGCCTTTGAGAAAAATTGAATACGATTCAAATTTATCAGAATTTAATACATTAATAAAAAATAAAAAGGATGCATTAGATAAATATGTTTTTGTTACGAATAATGGGAGATGGACTGGTTTTGTTGATGAGAATATTTTAAAAAATGTTTCTTTAAAAAAATGGGAACGGAACTTTGTTGGAGATTTTAAGAAACCAATCGATAGTTTTGAAAGTGTATCTTATAACGATAAATTATGGAGAACTATAGAAAGACTTGAAGAAACAAATGAAGGTTTTTTGTTGGTTCTCAATGCTGCAGATATCCCTTTGGGGATAATTGATAGGTCAAAAATTGGAAACTTTGTATTGAATAAATTAGGTT
The DNA here is from genome assembly GCA_902620895.1 of uncultured Prochlorococcus sp. Classification (GTDB taxonomy): domain Bacteria; phylum Cyanobacteriota; class Cyanobacteriia; order PCC-6307; family Cyanobiaceae; genus Prochlorococcus_A. The sequence goes on along the minus strand of CACNJU010000004.1, from coordinate 30,423 downwards.
TTAATTTGCCTTCAGATATTGTTAACAAATTTAACTTTAAAAATCATTATCCCTTAGGAATTGAATTACCAAAAATAATTAATTCAATGAAGCGGAAAGGAGATCTTTAATAATTCTTGTTATTAAAATTTTCTATTTTTTTATTATCTATGAAAATTTTTTTGAAATTTATATCTGATTTATTTTGCATGAATGAATTTCTCAAATGTTCAATTATTTCATCATTTGTTAGTTTTAAATTTACTTTTGGTGGAGCTTCTTCTTTGAATAATTTGAACCATAAATCTCTTGAAGGATTTGTTTGAATCTCTCCATGTTGAAGGAATGCACCTTTTTTACGAAATTGGGCACTACCTATTCTCTTAAACCCATCCTGATCAACTAAATCAGAAATTAATGAAGTCCCAAAACAATTTGTTTTAATGCTTGATTTTTGTAAATTACCAAATTGTAAGTTTAGACCTAATTCTCTAAAACTTTTAATTAACCAATTATTAACCATTTCATAACTTAAGATTCTATAGTAAGTTTTTTTAAATGTTAATGCATACGTTATGCCGCCTGAATGCAGAACAGCACCCCCTCCAGATGGACGTCTAACAATATTAATTTTCCCATTTGATAATAAGTTTTCCCAATGTAGAGGAATTTCCTTTTGGTGATAGCCAATTGAAATCCAATCCCCAGTCCAATAGTAGAACCTCAATGAAAGAATTATTTCAGGATTTGAAATTGTCTGATCTAAAGAATTTAAATCTAAAGCCATTTGATCAAATCCAGGTAAATTATTCGTCGAAAAAATTAAACCCTGATTTTCTATTCCCAAAATTAACTTTGCTAGTTTTATTTATAATAATTTTCAATAAATTTTTTCTTTCAATTTGTTAATTACGTAACATCATTTTGTAATAGTGTTTCAAATCTCCTCTTTTCGGTGGAGAATAAAGAAAATAATTTTTAAACATGGAACCAACTCAAACAATAAATCTTATTGCATTAAGCCTCATAGTTGTTATGCATGCCGGAGTTTTAGCACTAAGACTTGGAATTAGTTTAGGTAGGAACTAAATTCTATTAGAAAATTTAAAATTTATAAGGTAATAATATAGTTAGACTGAATTGATTTATTCAGTAAAAATATCAAGTACTTAATTTGTCAAAATCTTTTTATAAAAATAGTATTTTTCACAAAAATTATTTAAGGTTTGTATTTATAAAAAGACAACAGAAACAGGACAATTTTGTATCAATAATTGTTTTAATTATAAAAATTTGTTTTTGCCTTCTAGCAATAATAAGCTTGATTAAACTTGGCTATAGTTCCAAAGTAAGGTTGACCAGATTAAGGGAAATTAAAGACTCGTTTTTATACGAAAAATATAGATTTAATGTCTTAACAAATAAGTTTGATGATTTATTCTCTTCTGAAGGTGAGCAAAGATTTATGAAGGATCAGGATCAAATAATTTCTAGGGACATTATCAGAGTAATATGGCGTTGATAAGGATGATTTTAAATCATTCTAATTTTCATTTTTCTATTAACTTTTTTGCTAGTGAGTAAGAACATTAAGGGTTTAGTCCTAATAACAGGAACAACTTCAGGAGTTGGATTAAATACTCTAAAACCTCTATTAAGATTTGGATGGGAGGTTATAGCTGTTAATCGATCAAATAAAAGAGCTATAAAAATAGCTAAGGAATCCTTGACAACAGAGGAAGTTAAAAATATTCACTTTATAGAAATAGATCTCTCTAACTTGGATGATGTGAGAAAAGGTTGCGATGAAATATTAGGAAGATTTAAAAAGCCAATAAATTCTCTTATTTGTAATGCAGCGGTTTATAAACCAAGATTAAAAAAACCTGAAAGATCTACTCAGGGGTTTGAAAACTCTATGGCAGTAAATCATTTTAGCCATTTTCTTATGATAAATCTTCTTATTGAAAATATTTTATCTTCTGAAAGAGAAATTATTTTAAATGGCAAATCAACTGTATTCAAGCCAAGAATCACAGTATTAGGGACTGTTACCGCTAATTATTCAGAACTTGGCGGAAGGATCCCCATCCCTGCCCCAGCTGATTTGGGAGATTTATCTGGATTCAAAAATGGTTTTTTATCTCCAATAAGTATGGCGAATGGAAAGAAATTTAAACCTGGTAAGGCTTATAAGGATAGTAAACTTTGTAATATGGTGACCGTTCAGGAATTATCAAAAAGATATCCTGCAGACAAGATTATTGTAAATTCTCTATACCCTGGGTGTGTTGCTGATACAAAACTTTTTAGAGATACACCTTGGTTATTTAGATTCTTATTCCCTATATTTCAAAAATTCATAACAAAAGGATATGTTTCACAAAGATTGGCAGGAGAGAGGGTTGCACAAGTGGCAACTTATAAAGAATTTGCTAAACCATCAGTCCATTGGAGCTGGGGAAATCGTCAAAAAACTGGCAGAAAAGCTTTTTCTCAAAAGTTGTCAAAAAGAATAATTGATACGAAGACCTCTCAACAAACTTATGATCTAACAAGCAAATTGGTTGGATTAGATTAATCTAGACTAATCAAATCCTAATAAATCAAAAATTTCTCTATCTTTAAGTGGAATGCCTTCTAGAGGTTCTACGTTTTCAAGCATATTTTTGGCAAGTGATAAATATTCATTTTGAACTTCAATAACATCTTCAGTTGGCTCCATTTCAAAAATGGTGCATTTTTTTAGTCTTGATCTTCTGATGGCGTCGACGTCTTTAAAGTGTGCCATAGTTTTTAAACCTGTTCTTTCATTGAATTTATCAATTTGGTCTGTATCTTTTGATCTATTTGCAACTACCCCACCTAATCTGACTTTATAATTTTTTGCTTTTGCTTTGATTGCAGAGACTATTCTATTCATGGCGAATATTGAATCGAAGTCATTAGCCGTAACAATTAGACAGTAATTTGCATGTTGCAATGGAGCTGCAAATCCCCCGCAAACGACGTCTCCAAGGACATCAAAAATAACAACGTCAGTATCTTCTAATAAGTGATGTTCTTTTAATAGTTTAACTGTCTGACCGGTAACATATCCGCCGCACCCTGTCCCAGCAGGAGGACCTCCACTTTCCACGCACATTACGCCATTAAAACCTTCAAACATGAAATCGGTTGGCCTCAATTCTTCGCTATGAAAATCTACCTCTTCGAGAATATCAATAACTGTAGGAACCATTTTGTGTGTCAAAGTGAAAGTGCTATCGTGTTTCGGATCACATCCTATTTGTAGAACCTTTTTACCTAATTTTGAGAATGCTGCAGAAAGGTTTGATGATGTAGTTGATTTTCCGATGCCACCCTTCCCATACACGGCAATAACTAAAGCCCCTTCCTCAATATTGATTTTTGGATCTTGCTTTACTTGAACACTCCCTTCGCCATCAAGAGGTCTATTTATAGTACTTGTCATTTAAAGCTTGAAACACATTATTATTTATATTCTTGCAGCGTAAATACACATGAAATATGTTTCTAAACAAATATGTATTTAATTGTATTAAAAGCGGGAAATATGTTCTTATAACTGAATTTTTAGGATTAAATCTATTAAATTATGAGTGAAAATACTCATGACTAAATTATAGTTTATTGGTAAAAATTAACTGAAATATGCTTTGGCATCGTAAAGAGTTTCATCGCTTATCTCTGGAATTCCTCTCAATATTGCGTATTTTTCAGTATTTGTTTTAACTTTACCTCTTACAAAAAATGGAACTTTTGTTAATTCAGCTCTGCCAGACTCAGTCCAGATAATTCCTTCTTTACTATTTTTTTCTTTTTTTTCGTCACAATTTAAAATATCCTTTGTATTTGTCGCTGTATGTCCTAAATGGCTTTGATGACCATCAACAAACTCAAAGTCATGTTTGAACATATCAATAAGATGCTCTTCTAAGCCCATCATTAGGGGATGTACCCAGTCATCAAAAATTACATTTGCTCCTTCCCATCCCATTTGAGGGCTATATCTTGCAGGGACATCTTGAACATGCATTGGAGTACTAATTACTGAGCATGGAATCCCGAGTCTTTTTGCACTATGCCTTTCCATTTGGGTCCCTAAAACTAGTTCAGGGGATGCTTTTTTCATGGCATCTTCCACTTCTAGATAATTGTTAGTTATCAGAGCTTCTATATTTAGATCTTTTGCAGTAGCTCTTACTTGCCTGGCCATCTCCCTGCTGTATGTTCCAAGACCAACTACTTCAAAACCTAATTCCTCCTTAGCAATTTTGGCTGCTGCAATTGCATGTGTTCCATCCCCAAAAATAAAAACTCTTTTGCCAGTCAGATAATTTGAGTCAACTGATTTTGAGTACCAAGGAAGTTTTGATTTATTTTCTAATTCTTTTTTATTCGTTAATGGAAGATCTAATTTCTTATGAACTTCATTTATAAATTCGATTGTATTTTTTATTCCAATTGGAATAGCGTTTGTATATTCCATTCCAAAGTTCCGTTTAAGCCATTCGCATGATGCTTCCGCAATTTCTGGATAAAGACAAATATTTATTTCAGCATCAATTAGTCTTTCAATATCATCTGGACTAGCACCTAATGGAGCAACTACGTTTGTATCTATTCCTTGCTCTGAAAGTATGCGTTGGATTTCGATTACATCATCTCGGCATCTAAATCCTAGTAACGAAGGGCCAAGTATATTGACTTTTGGTCTACGCCCGAATTCCTTCCACCTATGAGGACTTATTTTCTCTGAATAGCTTACTTTTTCTTTTAAAAGGGTTCTTGTTAATTGATAAAAGGTTTCTGAGGCACCCCAATTTTCTTTCTTGCTATAAGCAGGTAATTCAAGATTCACAATCGGCATATCAAATCCCATCCCTTTCGCAAGAGCTCCAGGTTGGTCCTGGATAAGTTCTGCTGTACAACTTTCTCCGACTAAAAGAGTTTTGGGTTTGAATCGTTCAACCGCTTCCTTAATATTTTTCTTCACTAATTCAGCTGTATCGCCTCCAAGGTCTCTAGCCTGAAAAGTTGTGTAAGTTACTGGAGGCCTTTGCCCCCTCCTCTCGATCATTGTGAAGAGAAGATCTGCATATGTATCTCCTTGGGGGGCATGAAGCACATAATGAATGTCTTTCATTGAAGAGGCAATTCTCATAGCACCAACATGTGGCGGTCCTTCATAAGTCCAAAGAGTTAATTCCATAGTTTTTAATGAGTTACTAAAGTTTTTGAAGTTAGTATTTGATTTCTTTTTAAAGGCTTGGAGAAGAGACCAGCTAAATCTGCTGCTTGATCAATTCCGTGAATTGGACTGAATACCATTTCTATTGACCACTTAGTACTAATCCCCTCCGCTTCAAGAGGGTTAGCTAAACCCATTCCACAAACTACTAAGTCTGGATTAGATTTTCTCACTCGATCGAGTTGTTTTTCAACATGTTGCCCTTCGACAATTTTTGTATTATCAGGTAATAAATTAATCTCCTCTTTCATTAAATCTTTATTTAGGTAAGGAGTGCCTACTTCTATAAGATCCATTTCGCATTCATTATGCAAAAATCTTGCTAAAGATATCTCCAGTTGCGATTCAGGAAGAAGAAATAATCTTTTCCCCTTAAGTATTTCTTTGTGAGATTCAAGAGCAAGTTTTGCTCTATTTATTAAAGGCGAAATGATTTCATGAACTTTAAGTTCACTAATTTTGAAAGCTTTCGCGGCAGCTAAAAACCATTCAGTACTTCCTTCGATACCAAGAGGAAATGGAGCCGAAATTATTTCACAACCACGATGTTTTAGGTCTCGAACGGTATCACTTAAATAAGGCTGAGTTAATAAAACCTTTGTATTTTTGCCAATCTTTGGTAATTCTGTTGATTGACGGGGTGGAAAGCTCTCAATATTTGAAATTCCTAAATTTCTAAAAATCTTTTTAAACCTATCCTCTACATTATTTGCAAGAGTCCCAACTAATAATAATTTCTCCTCATTTGATGACTCCATTAATGGAATTAAAGCTTTTAAGGCGCCATCCTCTCCTTGGGTAAAAGTTGTTTCTATGCCACTGCCAGAGTAATTAACGAATCTCACTTGACCTGAAAATCTTTTATTTAATTTCTCTGCGACAGTGGCGAGATCTAATTTGATTACCTCACTTGGACAAGATCCAACTAGAAAAAGAGTTTTTATTTCGGGTCTTCTCGCAATAAGATCATTTACCACTCGATCTAATTCTTCATGAGCGTCAGCAAGACCAGCAAGATCTTTTTCTTCAAGAATAGCCGTCCCAAATCTTGGCTCAGCAAAAATCATAACTCCAGCAGCGCTTTGAATTAAATGAGCACATGTCCTTGAGCCTACAACTAGAAAAAATGCATCAGGCATTCTTCTGTGGAGCCAAACTATTGAAGTTAAGCCACAAAACACTTCTCTGGGGCCAGTTTCCTTATTAAATTCAACTTTACTCATTAAAAATTTTCAAGAGCTTATATTTCAAGCTTGCATAAACTTTTTAATTTAAGAAAGTAATTAATAAGTTCTCTTACAAAATGAACACATTTAAAAAACTTATATGAATGTTTAAATACTTAAATGGGAATTATGAAAAAAACTTTTGGGGCGTATTTTAATTTCTGTAGAAGGAATTTCCTTGACTTATTTTTGAAATCTTCCATACATTTCTAGCTATTTTCGTGGCTAGTAATCCTGCTCTTTCTAACTTAGATTTACCGGGCTTTGCCCCAATTAAAACTGTCACTTCTGAAGTGGTTAAAGGTGCTCCAGTATCTATAGCTAATTGCGTTAACTCCAATCTATCTCTAAGGTTCTTAAGATTTACTTTTTCAATTTTATCTTCTTCTAACCAACTAAAAGATGGGTCTTTCTGAGATAGTTTTTGCATCAAGCTTAGGCTAACTAATCCAAGAGTTTGATCAGGAGTTAATTCTTTTTCAGTACCAGAAACATTTGGTTCTTTTTTTTGAGAAGTTCCCATAAAAATGCATATCTTTTACTTGAAGTTATCGTTTTGTGGGAAGCATGCAAGTAAATTTAATAGAAAAAATGAACCATTATCCGTTATAGTCGCGTGAATGGAACCAACTTCTAGTTTAAACAGAGGGGAACGAAAAAAAGGCAGTTCTCTTGTAACAGGATCTGAGGTGCAATCTCAGGCCAGTGGTGCAAGCTGTTTTATAACAACTGATTCAGAAAAGTCTTTGGTGTCCAGACAAGCAAGTCAAGTTGAGCAAATTGAGTTGAGAACATATGTTTTTTTGGATTCTCTTCAACCTCAATTAGCTGCATATATGGGGACGGTTAGTAGAGGTTTTTTACCTATACCTGGAGATTCATGCCTTTGGATGGAAGTTTCACCTGGGATGGCTGTGCATAGAGTCACTGATATTGCCTTAAAAGCAAGTAATGTAAGACTTGGTCAGATGATTGTTGAAAGAGCATTTGGCTCTCTTGCTCTTTACCACAAAGATCAAAGTACTGTTTTACATTCTGGTGATGTTGTTTTAGATGCTATTGGAAGTGAAGTTAGAAAAAGAACCAAACCTTCAACAAGTTGGACAGAAGTTATTCGAGCTATTACTCCAGATCATGCTGTTTTAATAAATAGACAAAACAGAAGTGGATCAATGATTCAATCTGGAATGAGCATGTTCATATTAGAAACTGAACCGGCTGGGTATGTCTTAAAAGCAGCAAATGAAGCAGAAAAAGCATCAAATATAACTGTTGTTGATGTAAAGGCAGTTGGCGCTTTTGGTAGATTAACTTTGGCAGGGAAAGAAGGAGATGTAGAAGAAGCAGCAGCAGCTGCTATAAGAGCAATTGATGAAATTTCAAATTATTGAGAATTTTTTAATTTAAACCAATTTCTTTTTTGAGGTAAGGTGACATAATCTTGGCGGCTTTACCCCTGCTCCCTAACTTACTTAGTTGTGATTGTGAGAGCTCTCCATAAACAGAGTTAGCTTCTTTTACCCAAAAAATAGATTCAAACTCCCCATTTGGATATTTTGGGGTCTTAAGAATTTCTCCCCAGCATATTCCAGTTGTATCCTTCACTAAGTTTCCTGAGGGATCACATAAAACCATACAACTTATAAATCTCGCGCTCCTGTAAGGACTTTCAGAAAGTTCATTAATTAATTTTTTAATTTTTTCAGCGTTATTTTTGGCATATCGAGCAGAATATATGCCTGGTCGACCATCTAAGATATCCACTTCAAGGCCTGAATCGTCAGCTAATGCCCAGGTTTTTGTCTCTAAAGCAGCTGCTTTTGCTTTTAAAAGTGCATTCTCAAAATATGTGTCTCCAGTCTCTTCTACATTTAAATAATCTGGTTGCTTCTGAACCTTTAAAGACAAAACATCCAGCATTTCCGAAATTTCAGAAACTTTAGTTTGGTTGCCACTCGCAATAGTTAGGACTGGAAGTTTCAAAATTACAATTAAATTTATAGAGAATATTATCTTACTTCAAAGCTAGATACGGAGACAGGAAAGGTTGAACATTCCACACCTGTGTAGACAGGGCCTGCCTCGTACGGAAATAACATAATGTAAATTTTTTCTTAACACAACAGTATGTTTTGATGCACTAACTAAATTGCATAAGTATTGACATATCAATAGTACCAAGGGTGATAAGTTTAACTTATGAATGATAGAAAAAACATTAATGGAGATTTTATCGAAAACGCTTGACTTATAAGTACTTAATGAAGCATTCTTCGGATTGAACATTCCACATTTAGTAATTAGTAGACAATGGCTACAGAAACAATGGGTATCGCTCTCGGCATGATCGAGACACGCGGACTTGTACCTGCAATCGAAGCAGCTGACGCAATGACAAAGGCTGCAGAAGTTCGCCTTATTGGTCGTGAATTCGTTGGTGGCGGTTATGTCACAGTATTAGTTAGAGGAGAAACAGGCGCAGTTAACGCAGCTGTAAGAGCTGGTGCTGATGCTTGTGAAAGAGTTGGCGACGGTTTAGTTGCAGCTCACATTATTGCTCGTCCTCATAGAGAAGTTGAACCTGCTCTTGGTAACGGTGAATTTCTTGGTCAGAAGGACTAATAAATAAAGCAAAACTTATAAATTTTGCACAATAATTATTTTCCCTACACAGACCTAAATTTATCCTTATGAGTAAGAAGTATGATGCAGGGGTAAAGGAGTACAGAGATACCTACTGGACTCCAGAATATGTACCCCTAGACACCGATTTACTAGCCTGTTTCAAATGTACAGGTCAGGAAGGTGTTCCAAGAGAAGAAGTTGCAGCAGCTGTTGCAGCTGAATCTTCAACAGGTACTTGGTCAACAGTTTGGTCCGAGTTACTTACAGATTTAGAATTTTATAAAGGACGTTGTTATCGAATCGAAGACGTTCCTGGAGATCCTGAAGCTTTTTATGCTTTTATTGCATATCCTTTAGATCTTTTTGAAGAAGGTTCTATTACAAACGTATTAACATCTCTAGTAGGAAACGTTTTTGGATTTAAAGCTCTTAGACACTTACGTCTAGAAGATATTAGATTCCCAATCGCTTTCATCAAAACTTGCGGTGGTCCCCCAAATGGAATCGTAGTTGAAAGAGATCGTTTAAACAAATATGGAAGGCCTCTTCTTGGTTGTACCATTAAACCTAAATTAGGATTATCTGGTAAAAACTATGGTCGAGTTGTATATGAGTGCCTTAGAGGTGGTCTTGATTTAACGAAGGACGATGAGAATATAAACTCTCAGCCATTCCAACGTTGGAGAGAAAGATTTGAGTTTGTTGCAGAAGCAGTTAAGCTTGCTCAGCAAGAAACTGGAGAAGTTAAGGGTCATTACCTAAACTGTACGGCCAATACTCCAGAAGAGCTTTACGAAAGAGCTGAATTTGCAAAAGAGCTAGATATGCCAATCATCATGCATGATTATATAACTGGCGGTTTTACTGCAAATACTGGATTAGCAAACTGGTGTCGTAAAAATGGCATGCTTCTACATATTCATAGAGCTATGCATGCTGTTATTGATAGACATCCAAAACACGGTATCCATTTCAGGGTTCTAGCAAAATGTTTGAGACTCTCAGGAGGAGATCAATTACATACTGGAACAGTTGTTGGAAAACTAGAAGGTGATCGCCAAACAACTCTTGGTTACATTGACAACTTAAGAGAGTCATTTGTTCCCGAAGATAGATCAAGAGGTAATTTCTTTGATCAAGATTGGGGTTCCATGCCAGGAGTATTTGCTGTCGCATCAGGTGGTATTCACGTGTGGCATATGCCTGCACTCCTAGCGATTTTTGGAGATGATTCTTGTCTTCAGTTCGGTGGAGGAACACATGGTCATCCATGGGGTTCAGCTGCTGGAGCTGCAGCCAACAGGGTCGCTCTAGAAGCTTGTGTAAAAGCACGTAATGCTGGACGCGAAATCGAAAAAGAGAGTAGAGACATTCTTATGGAAGCTGCTAAACACAGTCCTGAATTAGCTATTGCTCTTGAAACTTGGAAGGAAATTAAGTTTGAATTTGATACCGTCGACAAACTAGACGTTCAAGGTTAAACCAGATTTCAAAATTGAGGAGATATTTCTTCTCCTCAAACTTCTACAAATCTCGTTCTATTACGAGTAATTTCATTCACATTTAAATTAATTATGCCTTTCCAGAGCACAGTAGGCGACTATCAAACAGTTGCAACCCTGGAAACATTCGGTTTCTTACCACCGATGACCCAGGAAGAAATATACGATCAAATTGCATACATAATTGCTCAAGGCTGGAGTCCTGTTATTGAGCATGTTCATCCTAGCGGAAGTATGCAAACTTATTGGTCTTATTGGAAGCTCCCATTCTTTGGGGAAAAAGATCTTAACTTGGTTGTAAGTGAATTAGAGGCATGTCATAGAGCATACCCTGATCACCATGTAAGAATCATCGGATACGATGCTTACACTCAAAGCCAAGGAACAGCTTTTGTAGTTTTCCAAGGACGTTAAATCTACTTTATGTAGTAAATATCTTTCTCCAAAAAATATTTTTGGAGAAAGTTTTTCACAAGAGTTTCACATTTGAAGATTATGTCAAAAAAAACCAGTAGAGAGATTGCATTAGAAAGAAGAAAGGCGATGAGTGATAGCGGTAAAAAAGCTGCTGCCTATTCTTCAACTACTAAAGATAGAGTTCGATCTTCTCAAGATATACAGATTTCTGGGACTCAGTCTTCTCCTAACAATCAAAACTTTTCTACAACATCTATAAAACATATTCCAAAAACTCAGGTAAATAGAAAGTCTTCACCCACAAATTTATCTAGTAAAGAGTTAGTAATAGAGAGAAGAAAAGCAATGTCTACCCATGGGAAATCAGCAATAACTTCATCCGATAGAACTCGTACTGATGTTAAAAAAGAAAGTCCCGTAAACACAGTTAAAACTGCCACAAGCAAAAATCAAGAAGTTCAAAATTTACATAATTCAGAAATTAAATTATCAAAACCAAATGTTAAAAGAAGAATTAATAAGAAGAGAAAGCCTATTACTAATACAAGTAGAGATATTGTTTTAGCGAGAAGAGAAGCTCAATCTAAGCATGGGAAATCAGCAACTAAACAAAATACTAGTGCAGCTTCTTTAGCTAGAAGGGGAGACCCAGATTTAAGTAGTAGAGAGATTTCTCAGAGAGTGAGAGATCTAAGAAGTAAAACTGGTGCCACAGGCAAAAAAGGTAATGGTAAATTTAGACCATGTGGTCCAAATAAAAATGGGGCCAAACAAAATATTGCTGATGCAAGCTGGAAAGTTGGTAAAAGCGAAACTGATTCAGGTCAAATAGTTACTGGAACACAAGCTAATAGATCTGTGAAAACTACAGGTAATGAAGCAAGTACATGCAGAACTGTCACTGGTACTCAATATATGGGAGCAGAAGTGGCTGACCAATTTTGTCAAGATAGACCAAGTTATAAACAGCCACTTAGATCTACTGTTACCTCTACAACATCAGGTAATAAAGTAACTGGAAATGAAGTCGGTAGATCTGAGAGGGTCACAGGCGATGAGCCTGGGACTTGTAAAAACCTTACAGGTACTGAATATGTATCTGCTAATCAATCGCAGAACTATTGTGGAGATGTTCCAAAAAATCCTTCAAAGGTTAAACACAGTACTACAACTGATGGATTAAAAGTATCTGGATCTCTTCCAGGTAGATCCACTCTGGTTACTGGAGATGAATCAGGTTCTGGACATCAGTTAACTGGAGATCAATATCTTGGTTCAGAGCCAAATCCAAAAGGTAAAGCATTTGAAAAAGTAGGCATTTATAACACTCTTAATGGGAATAATGTAACAGGTACAGGTGTAGGAAGATCAGACCATATGACAGGCAATGAGCATGGGAGTTGCAAGAATGTAACTGGTGATGAGTACATAGGATCTCAACAATATGACAAGTTTTGCGGTTCAAAACCAAAACCAGAAGCTAGAAAAGTAGGTTTAAGCCTTTCTTCAAAGTCAAATTTAATTAGCGGGACTATGACAGGAAGATCAAAAATAGTAACTGGAGATGAACCAGGTTCATGCAAAGTGCTAACAGGAACACCATACGCAGGCTTAGATCAGATAAATGATAATTGTAGTACAGAGATTTCTCAAGATATGAAATCCCGATCAACAGTTAATTCAGGAAATAATTCAAATGCCAGACTTACAGGACAACAACCAGGAATTGGCGGAGTGATGACAGGTGCTAAGAAAGGTGCATGTAAAAACCTAACAGGGACTCCTTATGTTGGAGGAGATCAGTTCTCACAAGCTTGTGATAATCCTCCAAATGATACTGCTTATGCGAATCCGGAAAAGTCAGCAGGTAACTCTTGGAACGAATTCTCTGTTAAATCACCATCAAGAGATAAATATTCTGAAAAAAATACTCAAGGAGTTACAGGTAATGAATATGAAAATGGTTCAAAGGTAACAGGGCCTTTTGATATGGCAGTTGATAAGGTAACTGGCACTGAAAAATTTAGATTTGAACCGAATAAAAATATTACTTATAAACAAAAAATGGAAATTGAAGAGACAGAACGTGCTGCAAAGACACCAGAAAAAAGAGTCGCATCAAGAATTACTGGTGAAGGACAATCAGTAGGAAACGTAACTGGTGATGATTGGGATCGCGGCGATAAGGTAACAGGTACAGAGGGAGCTTCTTCTAGAAAGCGAAATCCATCAAGAGCAGGATTTATGAGCGCAATGCCCCCTATGGAAGTTAAAAGAAATGAGGAAACAGAAAAACCAGATTTCTTGATAACTGGATCTAGTGGAAATACTCGTGAAGGACAACTTGTTACCTTTTCAGGTGGTGCAAGAGGTTAAGTAAATAATGCCTTTAAGAGGACTGGCTAAAGCCAAGAACTTCACATTGGGGCCAACAGCTCCAATGAAAACTTTTACTGAAAATATCCATATACAAACTAAAGAATCAAATAATTTCAGGAATTCTGGAAAGTCTCATAAATTAACCAATAATATCCAAAATGAAAATCTATTTAGGTATGAAAGCAAAATAAAAAGTGATTTTGATGAAATTGTCCCAACTCTCAAGGAAATTGCTCGAATTCAACATCACGAAGATTTTATAAATAAGGCACAGAAAATATCAAGAAAAAATTTGGGAATAGATTTACCCCTACATGTATTAGATAAATCTTGGGTTAAACCTCTTGATATGCGAGCTTTATATGCATGGTGTGCTTTCAAACAGCATGAGAAACTAAGCGACAATTTTTTTAAAAATGATCCACTTGAAGGTGCTGCTGGAAGTAGGGATGCCGAAGACTTTGAAAAATTTCTCTTAGATTGTGGAATACATTTACTTGATATAACCCCTTGTTCAGATGGAAGATTAGCTCATTCAGTTGCTTATGTAATGAGAATACCTTTTAGTTCAGTAAGAAGAAGATCCCATGCTGGAGCACTGTTTGATATTGAAAATACTGTTAATCGATGGGTAAAAACTGAACATAAAAGATATAGAGAGAATGTTCCTAATGAAGCTCATAAAGAAACCAGGTACTTAAAAGTTGTAACTTATCACTTTAGTTCAGTAGATCCTTTGCATCAGGGATGCGCAGCTCATGGGAGTAATGACGAGTTAGCTGCAGCAGAAGGTAGAAATAAATTATTTGCTTTCAAAGAGGCTGTAGAGAATAGCTTTTGCTGCGGAGCTTCTGTGGATTTAATGTTAATTGGACTTGATACAGACACTGATTCATTAAAAATACATTTATCAACTAGCGATGGAGGTATAGATTTAGAAAAAACTATTTCTACATTAGAAATTTATAATTCAACAATAAATTTCTCAAGAGAGGATGCAGAAAGAGAAATTTGCCAGATAATTTCTAAGCAATCTTCAAAAGATAAACTCAGTGGACTGGAAAAATTTACTTATAAATTAATTGTCAATAATATTTCTCAAATTGATTATGTTAAGAGTTTTCATAATGGTTCTTATGAAGATATTGGACATGCAGAGAGGTTTATTGGAGTTGGGATAGGTTTCAAAGAAGTACATCTCAGAAATTTAACTTATTTTGCTCATTTAGATACAGTAGAAGAAGGGGCTCCAGATTTAGATGTAGGAGTGAAGATTTTTACTGGATTAAATGTTTCTCAAGATCTACCTATTCCGGTGGTAATTAGATTTGATTACTCTGGAAAAGTCCCCGGAGCAAAAGAGAGGGCAATAAATGATTGTGAAAGAGTTAATAATGCGATATCAATTAGGTATAAAAATTTAGTTGATCAAGGGTTGTTACACACTTGCTCTACTATTAGAGATAGGGACAACATTCATTCCGCCCAAATTATTGGAATGTCTTTAGATAAAAAAACAGAGGAGGCTCATTAGTTATGTTAATTTGTAAGGTTGTAAAACCACTTGTATCAACCAATAGGATCCCTGGTTTTGAACACAAACATCTTCAGGTTGTATTGGATGGTTCTTCAAAAAAGGTTGCTGTAGATGCTGTTGGCTGTAAACCAGGAGATTGGGTGATTTGTGTTGGAAGTTCTGCTGCTAGGGAAGCTGCAGGAAGCAAATCTTATCCAAGCGATTTAACGATTGTTGGAATAATAGATCATTGGGATCCTGACAAGTCATAAAAAAGGAGGATATAAATTATGGAAATAATGAAGGTTCTAGGAAGGATGGTATGTACTCAAAGAGTCGCAGGCTTGGGTCATATGAATTTACGAATTTTGGAAAATAATAAAGGAAAGAAATTAGTTGCTGTTGATCCTGTTGGTGCTAGAGAAGGTAACTGGGTTTTTACTGCTAGTGGCTCTGCAGCTCGATTTGCATGCCCTAATCCAGAAGTTCAAACAGATTTAACCATTGGCGGTATTATTGATTACTGGGAGAGCGACTAAAAATTTTAACTTCAAAAATTTATTATGAAACTTTGTTGAAGGTATAGTGTAATTAGCCTTGAATAAAGAATTAAATGTGGAATGAAAGAGAATCACCTTTGAGAATTGAAAAAAGATTTGAATTTGAGCAATACTCAAAAATTAGTAAATTCATGGGGAAAATTGAGAAATTGTGTAAAGAAAGGGATATCTATCCAAATATCAGCTTCGGCAAGAATTTTGTAAGTCTTTCAATATTTTTAAGTAATAAAGAAATTTCAGACAAAGAAAAGGACTTTTCAAAGGATATTGATAAGTTTTATTTGGAAGATTAATCCTTATTAGTAATTATTAGGCTTAGCAATATCTCTTTTGATTAAAGCCATTAAATACGTGGGGGCTTTATATCTACCTGGTAGACATCTATTTAAAGTTTCAAGATGACTCCAACAAACTGTCTTTTCTATATCTTTAGCTGAGTTACCTTTTAAAATTAATAGTCTAAGAGCTTTGCAAAATAAAGGATAACCTGCTTCTAGTTCATCTATATTAAGCTTAGCTGCTGACATAGATCAAAGATGAATTATCAACTAATAATCTATACAACTATGGTGCATAATTGGTTCTTATTTCAAATTTCTCAATAATTAGAAATTAATCTAAAAAAGCGACGCAATCTATTTCAACTAAAACTCCTTTTGGTAGAGATGAAACTTCCACACAGGCTCTTGCAGGAGGATTCTCTATATTAAAAAAATCACTATAAATTTTATTGACAATTTGAAAATTACTTAAGTCAGTTAAGTAAATAGTTGTTTTTATTACATCCTCTATTTTGGCTCCACCAGCTTTAAGAACTTCTGAGAGATTTTTTAAAACTTGAATAGTTTCCTTCTCAATATCACCTAAACATGTTATTTCATTTAAAGCTGGGTCTATAGCAATTTGACCAGAACAAAAGATAAAATCTCCCGCTTTTATTGCTTGATTATAAGGTCCTACTGGATCTGGCGCATTTGATGTTTTAATTACTTGTTTTGGAGACATTTTTTTAAGAAGATACCTATCTATTTAAACCCATAAATCTTTATTTGCTCTTAAAAAAGTAAATTCTTCTAAATTTTTTGCTCTTAAGAAAAGGTTTATTTTCATCTCTTCATCAAGTAAAAATGGAATTGTCAATTCATTAAGAGAAAGTTTTTTTTCAACTTCCAAAAGTTTATTTTTTATATCTTGATCTTTAGGCTTAAGATTCAATGCCCATAATATATTTGCCTTTGTATATTCATGCGCACAATATATGAGAGTATTTTTTGGTAAAGATTTGATTCTTTTTAGCGAAGAATACATTTGTTGATATGTTCCCTCAAAAATTCTTCCACAACCTCCAGAAAATAATGTGTCACCAATAAAAAGAACAGGATTTTCACCTTTAAAAAAGAAGGCAATATGTGAGCTTGTATGTCCCAATACTTCAATTATTTTTACTTCTTCACCTAAAATATTTAAAGTTTCTCCATCCTCTACAGATACATTTTGAAAAGGTATTCGCTTTTTTTCTTTGGAGGAAGCAATCACCTTTACATTTGGCCATCCATCAATAAGAGACTTCGTCCCTCCAATATGGTCTGAATGATGATGAGTTTGCAAAATAGCTTCTAAGTGAAAATTGTTTTCATTTATATATCTAATAACTGGTTCGTGAACAGATGGATCCACAACAATAACGGATTTATCTTTTACCAACAACCAAATAACGTTGTCACTTAAAACTCTAAGTCCGATTATATTTAGAGCTTTATTAAATTCCATTGTTAACTTAGAATGAAGAACTCTTGGAAGAAATTGATCTATGTTTACTATAGCTTTACCAAAAGGAGCTCTGTTAAAAGATTCAATTTCAACTTTTAAAAGAGCTGGATTAGATTTCTCTGATGCGTTGGACGAAAATAATAGATCATTAACCTTTGAATCAAATTGCAAAAGGGCAAAAGCTTTATTAGTAAGAAATGGAGATGTGCCTGTTTATGTAAGTTATGGTCAGGCTGATTTGGGTATTGTTGGGTATGACGTTTTACGAGAATCTGAATTAAAAATCGCCAAGTTATTAGATTTAGGATTTGGTGGCTGTCATATGTCGTTGGCGGTTAAGAAAAATAGCAATTATTCAAAACCAACTGATCTTCCAGCGAATTGTAAAGTGGCAAGTAAATTTATAAAAACAGCAAGATCTTATTTTGAAGAATTAAATATTCCTGTAGAAATAGTTCATTTGACAGGATCAGTCGAGCTTGGTCCTATAACAGGTATGGCAGAGGCAATAGTTGATTTGGTGGCAACTGGAAAGACTCTTAAAGAGAATGGTTTAATTAAAATAGATGATCTTTATTACTCTACTGCAAGACTAATTGGAAATCCTTTATCTATGAGGTTAGATGATAATCATCTCAGAGATACTATTTTATCAATAGAATCAACTAATGCTTTATAGAAGATTAGCTAAATGTTTTTTAAAGATTTTCGAAGGATTAAAAAGTTAGGTAAATATTTAACTAAAGATAAAAAAACAATCTATCTAATCTTGATAGTTTTGTTACCTGTTTCTTTCTCTGGAGCTATTCAACCACTATTAGTTGGTCAAGCAATTACTATTCTAAAGAATGAAACTACAGATGTTTGGCTAAGTAAAACTTTCTTTGGGCAGTCAATAAATGCCATAATCCTGACTTTATTAATAACTGTATTATTCAGATTAGTTTTGCAGGGATACCAAACTTACAATATCCAGGCAGTGGGTCAACGTTTGACAGCAAGAATAAGAAGAGAACTTTTTGATCATTCAATATCTTTATCTCTTAAGTATCACGATAAAATGCCTGTAGGGAAATTATTAACGAGATTAACAAATGATGTTGATGCTTTAGCCGAGGTTTTTGGTAGTGGGGCAGTTGGGGTCATTGCCGACTTCGTTAGTCTGATAGTAATTTCTTTGACAATGCTTTCAATTGATAGAGGGCTTGCTATTTTATTACTTTTGACTCAAATCCCAGTTTCATATTTCATTATTTGGCTCCAAAAACGTTATAGAAGAGCCAATTATCAAGTAAGAGAAGAATTGTCTCAACTCAACTCTGATTTTCAGGAGAATCTTCAAGGTTTAGAAGTCGTTCAGATGTTCAGAAGAGAGGCTTTCAATAGCAAGAAATTTTCTAATACTGGAGTTGCTTATAAAAAAGCAGTAAATGGAACAATATTCTATGACAGTAGTATTTCGGCATTTATAGAATGGATTTCTCTTGCCGCAGTTTCCTTGGTTTTGGCAGTTGGAGGATATCTTGTCACTTCTGGAAATATTGGTTTAGGAACATTAACAACTTTTATTTTATATTCGCAAAGACTTTTTGAGCCTCTAAGACAGCTTGCAGAAAGATTTACTCAGATCCAAGGAGGTTTAACAGCTGTAGAAAGAATAAATGAATTATTGGATGAAGAAATACAGATTAAGGACTCTATTTCCGCAAAACATTTTTTAGAAAATCCTGAAAATGTAAATAAAAAATTTAAGGGCAAAATTGAGTTCAAGAATGTTAATTTTTTCTACAACGAAGGAGAACATATTATAAAAAATTTATCTTTCAAGATCAATCCAGGAGAGCATGTGGCTTTTGTAGGGCCAACTGGTTCAGGTAAAACCACCATAATAAGACTTTTATGTAGATTGTATGAGCCTCAGTCAGGCCAAATTTTTATCGACGACATAGATATCAAAGATATTCCTATTGCAACTCTTAGAAATATGTTGGGAGTAGTTTTGCAAGATACCTTTATCTTTAGTGGAAATGTCGCAGATAATTTAAAACTAAATTCCAATGTAGACAATCTTGAATTAGAAAATCTTTGTAACGAATTAGGGTTAGATAATTTATTACAAAAATTACCAGAAGGCTTGAACACCTTACTAAGAGAAAGAGGGGGAAATCTCTCTTCTGGAGAGAGACAACTTCTATCAGTAGCTCGAGTAGCGATTAGAAATCCTGTTGTTTTAATAATGGACGAAGCAACAGCGTTTATGGATCCCTCTACAGAGGCTACTTTGCAGAAAGATCTTGAGAGAATTCTTTCAAAAAGAACTGCATTAGTAATAGCTCACAGATTAGCCACCATTGAAAGTTCGGATAAGATTTTAGTCTTAAAAGGGGGATCATTAGTTGAAGAGGGAACACATAGTGAATTGAGACTGAAAAAGGGTTTATATTTTCAGCTCTCTGAGCTTCAACAAAAAGGATTCGTGAATTTTTAATGATTTTTAGAAACCGAGGATCGTTAATAAAAAAATCAAACACTTTATCAAGGGAAGAGCTGATAGATCTCTATGGTTTAAATTCTTATGAGTTCACTCAAACAAATAAAGAAGAAATATTTGTATGTAGTATAAATAAAGATTTAGATCTAATAGAACTAGATCAACTTTTGCAAACTGTTGGTTGGAGCAGAAGACCTATAAGGAGGGTAAAAAGAGCTTTAGATTTCAGTATTTTGGTGGTTGGGTTATGGCGTCATGATGATAAATTCCCCAGACTAGTAGGATTTGCAAGATGCACTGGTGATGGAATTCTAGAAGCAACAGTTTGGGATGTGGCTATTAACCCTGTCTATCAAGGACTTGGATTGGGGAAAGAGTTAATGAAATATGTCCTAAAAGAATTGAAAAATATTGGAATTTCTAAAGTAACCCTTTTTGCTGATGCCGAAGTGGTTTCATTTTATAAAAGACAAGGTTGGACATTAGAACCTAGAGGTTCAAAATGTGCATTTTGGTATGCAAATTAATCATTTTTTGTAGTAGTCAGAATATATAGATTTTAACGATTCGCCTTTTAACCATCTTCTTCTAAATTGCAAGTTCTTAATTGCTTGGAGAAAAATATTAGTTCTTTCCCATTTTCTTGAACTTATAAAAATAGGCAAATTTAATTGTTTTAAATCTTTTTTTTTGTTTAATCTCCTTAAAAAATCTACATCTTCCATCAAAGGTATTTTTCTAAAACCATTATTCTTAAAGTAGGTAGTTCTATGAATTATCAAACCTTGATCACCATAAGGTTGTTTAAAAAATTTACTTCTGAAATTCACGAGAATTTCGAGAACTCTATAAATTATCTTTTTGTTATTAATTTTGAATTCAAAATAGTAAATACTATTCTTGTTGCCTTTTAAATATGAATTGATTTTTTTAAACCAATCATGAGTTAATCTTGTATCTGCATGTAAAAATATGAGCCACTCCCCTTTTGAATTTTTAGCTCCAATATCTAATTGTAGACCTCGATTCCTTTCTTTGGATATAAATACTTTCGCTCCATAAATATTCGCTACATCGATAGTTTTATCTTCACTTCCAGAATCAACAATTATGATTTCCCCATCTTTCTGAATACTTGATAAGTCTGAGAGCAATAATGGCAAATTACAAGCTTCATTAATAGTTGGAATGATAATTGAAATTTTTGACAAGTCGATTACTTTCTATTTTCAATATCAATAATTGTATCTATATCTATTTTTTTATCTAAAAACTTATATTTTAATTTTTTAGAACCAAAATTATCAATTGTATTTTGAAGAACATTTTCTGTTCCCCACTTTATGTTGATAAAAGGTAAATATGTATTTGATAACATTATTTTTTCTGATAAACCAATAAGCCAATATCCTCCATCATTAGATGGTCCTAAAATAAGATCATTATGCTGAAGCTCTTTTAGAGTATTTAATAAATCTTGATGGCATAAATCTGGAAGGTCAGTACCAATAAAAATAATATTTTTGATCTTATGTCTTGCACAAAATTTTTTGTTGATAATTATTTGCCGCTTCATTTTTTCTCCCAAGCAGCCTTTCCCCTGCAAATTAAATTTTTTGATGCCTAATTCTCTAGACCATTTTCTACAATTTCCTAAACCCAAACCAGTTATGGCAATAGAAATATCAAGCAGTCTATTTTCTTGAAGAAATTTTGCGACTGAAATTGTGTGTTTGGTCATTACACTTTGTACTTTCGCCGAATTACTTTTACCTATATCTTTTGATAATCTTGTTTTGCATCTTCCAAAACCATGCCATTTTGCCATGATAATAAGTAGTGCTTTATCCAATAATTTAGTGAAATTTAAAATAATTATATGCCTATTAAAAAATATAAAATTTATTTTTATAAATTTAGCCGATACTTTGTTAAGTAATTTTAAATTTGTTGTGATCTTGTGATTTGATAATGGCCAATTATTAAATTCCAACTAGATTAATAATCTAGAGAATAAAACTTTGCAAGCAACTAATCCTATTTGGGCGGAAGTTCAACAATCACTCCAAAAAACTTTAAGTAAGCCTTCATTTGAGACATGGATCAGGCCTGCTAAATTTAATTGTTTTGAAAATGGCTTATTAACTTTAATCGCCCCAAATACATTTTCTAGTGATTGGTTGAGAAAGAATTATTGTGAAACTATTGAAAAAGCTGCAAAGGAAATCTGCGGTCATGATGTAAAAGTTGTTTTTAAATCTGAAACGAATACCAGCAGCGATTTAACAAGTGAAGATAAACCTAACGAACAGAACGTTCATCATAAAACAAAATCTTTTTCTAGTATTAACCAAAATAATTCTTCAAAAAATCAATTCAAAAATCCTAATGGTTTAAATTTACGCTATGTATTTAAAAGATTTGTTGTAGGTCCAAATAGTAGGTTGGCTCATGCGGCAGCTTTAGCCGTTGCCGAATCTCCTGGGAGAGAATTCAATCCATTATTTATTTGTGGAGGAGTAGGTCTTGGTAAGACTCATTTAATGCAAGCAATAGGTCATTATCGAGTAGAAATAGATCCAGAAGCAAAAGTTAAATATGTATCTACAGAGACTTTTACAAATGATGTTATTAGTGGTATTCGAAGAGATGGAATGACAGCTATTCGAGATAAATATAGAAATGTAGATTTGATTTTAATAGATGATATACAGTTCTTAGAAGGCAAAGAGTACACACAGGAAGAATTCTTTCATACTTTTAACGCACTTCACGAATCAGGAAGTCAAATAGTTATTGCAAGTGACAGACCACCAAATCAATTGTCGGGAATTCAAGAGAGATTAATTTCTAGGTTCTCAATGGGTATGACCGCAGATATTCAACCACCTGACCTTGAGACGAGGACAGCCATCCTTCAAAAAAAGGCAGAACAAGAGAGGATGAGTCTTCCAAGAGATTTAATTCAATTTATAGCAGGAAGGTTCACTTCGAATATTCGAGAATTGGAAGGAGCATTTACTAGAGCTGTTGCATTTGCATCAATAACAGGCTTGCCAATGACAGTTCAATCAATTGCTCCCATGCTTGATCCTAATAGTGTTGGAGTAGTGGTTACTCCAAAACAAGTTATTAATAAAGTGTCAGATTTCTTTAAAGTTTCTACTGATGAATTAATCAGTTCAAGTAGGAGAAAACCAGTAAGTCAAGCTAGACAAATAGGTATGTATCTTATGAGACATGGTACGGATCTAAGCCTGCCAAGAATTGGAGATGAGTTTGGGGGGAAGGACCATACAACAGTTATGTATGCTATTGAACAAGTTGAAAAAAAATTATCTATTGATCCAAATATTGCAAGTCAAGTACAAAAAATAAGAGATTTACTACAAATAGATTCAAGAAAAAATTTATAGTTTTGCTAATAACTAGAAATGAAATTTATAGGATCTTGATCATATCTATGTCTGAAAGGTATCTTATCTATTTCATTGATATTACTGAGCGATTCAATTTTATTTAATGATTGCCTTAATAACCTTGCTGAAATAATTGGCATATCTCTTGGAACTGAGATTCTATTTTTTAAGTATCTTAGAGAGATTCCTGAAAGTTTTTTTGGGATTAATACTTCACCTGTGATCATATGGCTCAAAGCTGATCTCAATGATTCGTCAAAGGATTCTTTATTGTATGGGTTTACCTTTAATAAGTTGTCTTTATGTTTTATCACTCTTTTAAGAGCAATTTTTGCATAGTATTTTGGCTCATAATTTTGGTTTAATTCATAATTACCTAAACCCTCCCCAGTATCTATTAGCTTAGAGAAAGTAATCTGTTCTTCATTGCTTTCTTTATAGCATCCTCCCATTTGTGGGGGTAAATCATGAGAATGAGTGTGAAAATCTCCTTGAGTGCCTCTGTACGCACTTGTCCCTTCAAAAAGGGTAAGCCAGTTATCTACATGACGGTAATTAGATCTTAAATTAAAACCTTTATAATAAATAAGTGATGCATTCATTCTCTCCATATAGGGAATAAAAATTATATCTCCAACACCAGGCTCTATATCATCCGCGTTAGAAACTGATGGATCAACAAACCCTGTTTTTGAGCTACTTAAGATTTCATCGAGTTTAGAAATGGATTCTTTAAATCTTTTTTTTCTAAAGGAGTTATCTATAAAATTAAAGCTTTCTCGGCAGAGCCAATTACACCACGATCTGAAAATTTCTCTTTCTAACTCTCGAATTTTGATAAGGTGACTAGATGTTATAGAAGATCCAAGTGTTCCAAATTTATTTTCTAAAAAAGCTATGATATCGTCGCTTTCAGTTATAACTTGCCCTTTAAACTCAATTGCAGGTAATTTCCCCGATCTGACTTTTTCAAGGAACCAACTTTCTTTTTGGCCGTAGCAAAACATATTTATTTTCTTGACTCTGTATGGAACTTTCTTAAATTCAAGCCATAACCATATCTTCTGACAGTAAGGACACCAAGAATGCCTATCCCTATAAAGGGTAACTAATACATCATTTTCACTATGTCCAAATAATCTTAAATTTGCGTAAGAATTATTAATACCATGGACTCTATCAAGATCTGCAACTTCAAATTTACTTAAATCATCCCATGTCAAAATCCCATTCATTATTTGAATTAAAGCTATAAACTAACGTTATAATAATTGATTAAAAAAGTCTTGGAATTTGAATTTGATTTAATTGTTGTTGGCGCTGGATCTGGAGGACTCGCGGCGGCTAAACGTGCGGCTAGTTATGGAGCAAAAGTCGCAATCATAGAAGCAAATCAAATAGGAGGAACTTGTGTCATAAGGGGATGTGTGCCAAAGAAATTAATGGTTTATGCAGCTAAAAGTAAAAAAAATATGGATTCTTCTGAAGGATATGGATTAAAAAATGAAGGTATTAATTTTGAATCAAATATTTTGTTGAAAAATGTTAGAGACGAGGTTTCTAGATTAAGTAATTTACATAGAAATTCTTTAAAAAAGTTGAATATAACTATCTTTGAAGGCTTAGGAAGATTTATTACTCAAAATGAATTAGAAATTATTTGTTCAAACACAAAGAAAATTAAAAACAAAATAAGTTCAAAAAAAATTCTTATTTCAGTTGGAGGTAAACCAAAGAAATTAAATATTCCTGGGGTAGATTTGGCATGGACTAGTGATGATATTTTTGAATTAGAAAAGTTTCCCAAATCAATATTAATAGTAGGAGGTGGATATATTGCTTGTGAATTTGCTTCTATTTTCAGAAATTTAGGTACTGAAGTAACTCAATTAATTAGAGGCCAACATTTACTTAATGGTTTTGATGAGGATCTTTCTTCATGCCTAGAGGAATCACCTACTTTTACTGAAATTAATATAATCTCCAATACCCAATTAAAGTCTATCAAGAAAGTAAATGGAAATTTGGAATCTACCCTAGACACGGGAGATAAAATCCTAACTAATAATATCCTTATTGCTACAGGAAGAGAACCAAATCTTTTGCCTTTAAATTTAGATTTTTTAAATCTAAAAATGGATGGTCTATATTTAGATGTCGATGAACTTAATCAAACAAGCAACGCAAATATTTTTGCAGTTGGTGATATCATAAATAAGCCAAACTTAACTCCAGTAGCAATAGAACAAGGGAGAGTTTTTTCGGATAATTTCTTTAATGACAAAAAAAGAAAAGTAAATTATGAATATATCCCTAAGGCCGTTTTTACTATTCCAGAAATTTCAACAGTTGGCTTAAGTGAGAAAAGAGCTAAAGAGATTTACTCTGAAAAAAATATAAAAATTTTCAAATGCAAATTTACCCCTATGTCTAATACCTTTAAAAAGAATAAATCAAAATGTATGTTGAAAATTGTAGTTCATAAGCTAACTGACAAAGTCCTAGGATGTCATATGTTTGGAGAAACATCGTCTGAGATTATTCAAATGGTATCAATTTCATTAAATGCAGGGATTACAAAAAAAGACTTTGATATTACTATGGCTTTGCACCCAACTATCTCAGAAGAATTTGTGACTATGTATGGATAAAATCATGAATTAGAAAATTTTAATTTTTCTTGAAAAATCAGAAATACTATAAGTAATGCAAAGTAAATAAATAAACCGATCCTTAATTCAGAAAGGAAGTAAAATCCATTTAGGAAAAGTATCTTATCGAGAATGTAGAAAATATAAAGATTAAGCAAAATAAATCCTTCAATCCTTGTGATTTCTCCTTTGCTCCAGAAAATTGGTAAGCATGCAAAAGTAGTTAAAACCATAAAAGGTAAATCAACTTTTATTAGACTCCGTTCAATTACTAAACCTTTAAATCCTGAAAAAATACTGCAACTTCCAAGGATTAAAAGTTGATTGAGTAAATTACTTCCTATTACATTCCCAATCGCAAGATCTGTTTTGCCTTTAAATGCAGCAATTATTGAAGTTACTAACTCTGGTAAAGATGTCCCAGTTGCGACGATAGTTAAACCAATAACAATTTCATTTACACCCAAAAGAGTAGCGAGGGTTTGAGAACCATTTACTAAAATATTTGAACCAAAGCTTAAAAGAAATATTCCCAATATTAACTTTAGTAAAATATTCATTTTCCCTTTATAGTTATCTTTTAATTCTTCTATCTCTGGTTCAGCATCTTTTGTCTCCTCTCCTTTCTCATTGATGGTATTGATTTCCCATATTGTATTTAAGATTAAACAAAATATTAGAAATATCCCTGCTTGCAATGTTAATAAGCCTGTTGATGACATGGCCCAGACTGCACAAGAAATTGCCATTAAAAGAGGCACATCTCTTCTGACTATTCTGCTTTTTACTTTAAGAGGTGTTATCAATGAGCTTATGCCCAAAACAACGAGAACATTAAAAATATTGCTTCCAATTACATTGCTTGCCGCAAGCGAATCACTGCCTTTTAAAATTGAACTCAAACTTACCAACAACTCAGGAGAGCTTGTTCCAAGAGAAACAACTGTCAAACCAATTACTATTTGAGGTATTCCTAAAATTAAAGATAAAAATATGGCTCCTTGAATAAAGAACTCTCCTCCTGCAAAAAGAAGAACTACGCCTAAAACTATTTCTATTATTGGAAATAAAAAATCACTCATATTTAGGATTTAATTTAGATAATAAAAAATTTCATAATTGGTTAATAACTATCCTCGAATATCTATAAATTATTGTCAATTTTAATTTGCTGTTAAAATTGATTAAATAGAAAAAATTTTGAAGACTTTAAACATAATAAAACCTGATGATTGGCATTTACATTTAAGAGAAGGTCTTGTATTAAAAAATATCATTCATTTTACTTCGGAATATTTTGGAAGAGCCATTGTTATGCCAAATACTAAAAGTCCCATAACATCAATCAACAGCGCTATTTCTTATAGGAAATCTATTGTTGCAGCGCTACCAGAAAGTTCTAAGTTTGAACCATTAATGACAATTTATCTTACAGATGACACTGATAAAGGGGAACTAATTAAGGGTTTTAAAAATAATGTTTTTTTTGCAGCAAAATTATATCCTGCTAATGCCACAACAAATTCCAGTCATGGAGTTAGGAAAATAGAAAATCTATATAAGATCTTTGAATTAATGCAAGATTCTGGAATGCCTCTTTTAATTCATGGGGAAGTGACTGATTCTGAAGTAGATGTATTCGATAGAGAAGAAGTTTTTATAGATAAAGAACTTTCTCAAATAACCAAAAGATTTCCAAAATTAAAAATCGTTCTAGAACATATAACCACCTCTTATGCAGTGGATTTTGTGCGCGAAAATAATATTGGGGCTACTATTACTCCGCATCATTTGCACATAAATAGAAATGCAATGTTTTTTGGAGGCTTAAATAGTGATTTTTACTGCTTACCAGTTGCTAAGAGGGAAAATAATAGACTCGCCTTAAGGAGAGCGGCAACAAGTGGGGAAAAATGTTTTTTCTTGGGGACTGACTCTGCTCCACACCTTAGGAAGTGGAAGGCTTTTTGTGGATGTGCAGGCATTTTTAATTCGCCAGTAGCAATAGAAAGCTACTTAACAGTTTTTGAAGAGGAGGATGCTCTAGATAATTTTGAAAAGTTTGCAAGTTTGAATGGACCTAATTTTTATAATGTCCCACCAAATGAAGAAAAATTAAAATTAGTTTCTAGACCTAACAAAATTAAAGAATATATTGATGTTGTTGAAGAAAAAAATATCGTCGGACAAATAAAACCATTTCATGCAGGTGAAACTTTACAATGGCAAGTAGAAGGAATAGTAAATTAAAAAATTAGATTTAATCTGACAATTAAAAGTGTAAATATTCCAATTTTTCTTGGTTAAATGGGTATCTTTCAGCTACGATAAATATGCGCAAATTCCTTTGGGAGTGTGGCGGAATTGGTAGACGCGCCGGACTTAAAATCCGTCGAGCGATTTAGCTCGTGGGGGTTCAAGTCCCCCCACTCCCATTATTTAATTATTTATTTTTAGTTCTGACGATAACTTCCAATAGTTGTTATGTTTTAACTAAGAAACCATATAATAAAATGGAAAGTTTTTTTAATAATTCATTAGTTACTATAATTGCTTATATAGGAATTATTTCTACCTATTTATTGGTTATCCCATTGTTACTATTTTACTGGATGAATAATAGATGGAATATTATGGGCAAATTTGAAAGATTAGGAATTTATGGCCTTGTATTTCTTTTCTTTCCAGGTTTAATTTTATTTTCTCCATTTTTAAATCTCAGACTAAGAGGAAGTGGTAAAGGGTAAATAATTGACTAAAGGAAAAGTAATACAAATAGGTTTATTTATTTCATTAATTGGATTAATTAGTTATAAATTTGCACCGAAAATTGGGATCGACAATTTTACAGCCACTACTCTCTCAAGTTGTATCTTGATTTTGATTGTTATTACTTGGGTCACATCTTATGTTTATAGAGTTATAAATGGAAAAATGACTTTTATGGAACAAAGGAAGCGTTATAGAAAAGAGTATGAAAAAGTTGTTAATGATAAACTAGAAACCAAATTCAACTCATTGTCAAAGGAAGAGCAGCAAAAACTAAT
Source organism: uncultured Prochlorococcus sp. (assembly GCA_902620895.1). Classification (GTDB taxonomy): domain Bacteria; phylum Cyanobacteriota; class Cyanobacteriia; order PCC-6307; family Cyanobiaceae; genus Prochlorococcus_A. Next base: position 1,566 of record CACNJU010000004.1, on the reverse strand, counting down.
GGAAGATTTAGAAAAAAACACATAAATTTTTCATAGAAAAATATCTGAAAATAATGAAAGATAACAAAATGCAAATTACTAAAAATGAATCTTTATCTAAGGTAGATGTGATGTTTTGTGAATTAAAAAATAAAAAAAAATTAGCTTTAATGCCTTTTATAATGGCTGGGGATCCCAATATTGAAATAACATCTGAGATTTTATTAAAGTTACAAGAAAATGGTGCTGACCTTATTGAATTAGGTATCCCTTACAGTGACCCACTTGCAGACGGACCAGTTATTCAATTGGCGGCTTCTCGCGCCTTAAAGTCAGGCACTAGCCTAAGAAAAGTAATTAAACTTTTAGAGTCTTTAAAAGGTAAATTAAATATTCCCATCATCCTTTTTTCTTACTTAAATCCATTATTGTGTTTCGGCTTTGAAGAGTTTTGTGAAATGGCATCTAATGCTGGAGTTTCTGGCCTAATAGTTCCTGATCTCCCTTTAGAGGAGGCTTATAAATTTTCTAAAATAGTAAGTAGCCATTCTATGGACTTAATTTTATTGGTAGCTCCAACTACTCCTTATGAAAGAATGAAACAAATATCAGATAATACAAAAGGCTTTACTTATTTAGTAAGTGTTACAGGTGTCACTGGTGAGAGAAACAAAATGGAAAATAGAGTAGAAAATCTTATCTCTAAATTAAAAGATGTAAATAGAAATCCAATCGCTGTTGGTTTTGGAATATCCACTCCAGAACATGTTAATAAAGTTCGTGAGTGGGGAGCAGATGGGGTGATTATTGGGAGTGCATTTGTAAAACGAATTTCTAGTTCAAGTGAAAAAGATGTTGTTGATCATGTTGGTGAATTTTGTAAAGAAATGCGTTTAGCTGCTGATCAAAAAAAATAAATACAAGGATAATTTATTAATTAAAAGAATTAATTATTGAAAATAATTGAAAAATAATTGAAAATTAATATAACCAATTTGTCTTTTGTCTTTAAGATTCTTCGTTAGGTAATAATCTGATTTGTTTCCTTCCCAGCTTAATTTCGAATTCATCACCTGCTTTTAAATCAAGAAGTGCTGTGTATGCTTTCCCAATCAGAAGATTTCCATTGCCTTGAACTGTAGCGATATAACTAAGTTTCCTTCCACCTTTCCCAATACCTGCAACACCAGAATCACCAAGATTAACCCCTTTTGCTTCTAAAAGTGCTTCATAAAATGCAGTAAAGTTTAAACGTTCACCTCCGTTTTTCTTAGTGGAAACATATCCACAGGCGCGAACTAGGTCAGATTTGCTAACATCACCAAGTTCTTTAACTTTTGCAAGGAGATCGCTACCAGTTAGCATAATTAATTAAAAGAAAGTTGTATTAAATAACATAGCAATTTGCGTGTATTATATGCAATTATTTACTATATATTTATTCTATAGTTTATATTTAAAAATGGAAAAGTTTGTAGTTTTTGGTAGGTACTGTGAAGATGCAATTTTTAAAAGGGAACCGTTTCGTGAATTACATCTTAATAGACTTAAAAACTTAAAAGATCGAGATATTCTAGTTACATTAGG
>CACNJU010000003.1 GCA_902620895.1 uncultured Prochlorococcus sp. | reverse complement strand
TTAAAAAATTAAGGTCATGAATTCGAGATCATTAACTCATCTCTTCAAAGAGTAATTTTTTATAAATTTTTTAAATCTTGTTCTATTTTTTCTAATCTTTCATTTAATTCTTTTTGTTCCTTAATTAAGGCTTTTTTCTTTTCTGCAAGCTCTCTGTTCAAAGGAGAATTGAAATATTTTTGGTAAGAGACAAAAAAAACTGCTATCGCTACTGCAATGCCAAGAGCACCAATTATTAAAATTGGAGATGAAGGAAAGTCGTAAAATGGAATTGACAATGTACTTTACTAAAAATAAATTCTAGCGACCTCTTAAACAAAAAAATGAGTAATAAATACTTAATTATTTACGAGGATTTATGGTAATTATGCGAGTTATTTTGAAAAAATAAATAAGATTAATCTTTAATTAAATTTTTAAAATAAGTATTTGTACAGCTGTCAAAGAATCAATAAATAATAATGATTAAACTAGTAAAAAATTTTTCATGAAGAAAGTCATAAATAAAAAACATAATAAAAATGAACCATGGTTTAAATGGTTAACGAGAGAACTTAATTCTTATGAAGCTTTTCAGGATTTCGAATCAGGAAAGAATCCACGAGATGTAGCAGAGGATTTTATTTCTAGAAATAGTACTGCTATTTCAGAAGTTTTCGAGGATTTTGATGAAGAAGATAAAGATACACTCGATCAGTTTCTTAAATTAACCGAATGCGAGATGCATGTGTTTAGAATTCTTGAGAAACAAATAGAGTTAAGAAACAAGGTAAGATTTGTAGATTTTAAAAAAAGAAAAAAATGAGGAGTTAATTTCTATATAAATTTATTTTTCCCATTACCAGTCTTACCAAAGCCTAGCCAGACGAACCACAAGATCCATCCGAAGATAGGTATTAAATTAATAAATATCCATTTCCAATCTTTTCCAAAATCTTTGATTCTTCTTACATCAATTGCTATTTGAGGAATGATACAAACTATTCCATAAGCATTAAAACCAAAAGTTTTTAAAAATATTGGGATAGTTAGGAAAGAAATTATAAGATTCGCAAGTTGAACTAACCACCAGTCCGATCGAGATGTGAATCCTTTGAAGTCTGTAGCTTTAATCCAAAACTCCTTATATGCCTTTAAAAACTCATTAAGCATAAATTAAAAATTCAATGAATTTAACATTATCAATTTAATCTTCAATTTATCAAAATATTATTTATTTACTAAATAGGATCAAATAAATTCATATCATTTGAATCTTGTTTTGGGATCTCATTTTGATTTGGTAATGAACAGAATCCGTCTTTGCAAATCATTTTTTCTTTTGCAATACTTGAAATCTCTGAGAATACATTTTTGTTATTGTTATTTGAAGATTCTTTCAGCATTTATATAAAAAAATTAAAACCAATATTAAATTAATAACTCAATTTATTTTGATAAGCAACAAAATTAATATTAATTATCTATTTACTTTTTTTGATTTGGCAAGTCTCTCCAAAAAAGCGCCATTATATAAATTAATAAAGTTATAGAAAAAATATAAAGTAAAGAATTTAGATGCATGTTTATTTATTAAAGGAATTACAAAGAATGGACCTTTCACAAAAAAAGGGATATCAATAGATTGGTAATTGTTTATCAGAAGATTTAATCAAATTCTAGTATTAATTTAAGTTTTTTATGCGTTTAGCAAACTTTGAGAATGAAAAGTTGTTAAATTTTAGGTATATATCTTTTTTGTTAGTAAAACTTATAAATCTAAGAGTTTTTATAATTTTAATGATAATCCTATATTTTTAAATGATTTTTGAGATATTTACGATCTATCCTTATTTATTTCTGTTAGAGCTTTTCTACCTTCTTTAAGGGTTCTTAAGACCAGCCAGGAGAGTAAGGTAATGATAAGAATGGAAAGAGTAATTAGGGAAATAAGAGTAGTATCAATATTGTTAGTCAAGTCACTGGAATTATTTATTGAGTTTGTTGTTTAAAATTCAAAAAAATTTCAAATATTAGATCTGGAATATGCAGGTATAAGCATTCCTCCATCTTGGTCGTCATTATTATCATCATCAAAACTACCCCCTAGAAGTAACTCAATGATTACAACTATCGCAATTGGGTAAAAGCACCAAAGTAACGCTGTAAAAGGACTTATTGAGGAAGAGGCTGAATACAATTCTGTCATAATTCAATATTAATCTAAAGGAACAATAATTGTGGCTCCTCTAGGTGGTGTTATTAAATATTTCTATAAGTATTTTTAAAAACTTTTTATCTTTCGCACGAATAGATCTTGAGTATGTATTGATATTTTTATTCTTCAAAATCAATTTAAATAATAATTTTCTTGAACCTACTGAGAAACTAATAATGACATTATGAACGCGAAATTGTTATTTTTTATACTTAACAATAATTGTACAATTTTGATTCAAAAACTATTATTTATCTTGATTTTATAAATTCTATGTTTTCTTTCACTTTTGATCCTTTGGCTGCGATATTTGGTATATCAGGAATTGTAGGCTTCTTTTTCTTCGTTTCTGCTGCTAAGGGAACTTCCAGTATCAATACAAAACCAAAAAAGGAATTAGATTAGAATTTATTGTCTCAGAAAACTAAATTGAAATTTTAAATTTAGCCTCTAAAAGGCTTGTTAATTATTATTTATTCCATTGTTTAGAAATAAATTCAAGAAAATCTTTTAGATCCTCTTCAGGACAATTTGTTTGTTTTTGTAAATCAATGCAAATTTGCTTAATATTTTCAAAGGCCTTTTTTACTATTTCGTTTTTTTCAATAACCTCAAAATATTCTTGATCAGTAAAAGGCATAATATTAGTCTCCTTCTTGAAAATTATTTATTTACCATATTTTATCTACATTGACTTAACAGTAAAGAAGAAAAAATCTTTTTTCTTAAATTTAGCTACCCAATCGATAATGTTTTTTAATACTTTTGGTTACTTCCCATTCGCAGTTAAGTCCAGCAGGAAATTCAACTAGATCTCCAGCTTTAATCTCGTAAATGTCACCGTTTTGGGTACTTATTTTCGCTTGACCTTCAATTATTAAGCAAATTTCCTTATCATCGTAATTCCATTGAAATTTGCTTGGCTCACATTCCCAAATAGGCCAACTTTTTATTCCATACTGAATTATTACGCTTGCACTACAGGGGGAAGTTATTAGAACTTTCACGAAATAGTTCGGATGTGTTTTTTCATTTTACAAATAAAAGAAATATTTATTTTCGAGAATGTGTATTTCTTTACTGTCTTTTATTTTTTTTCGTTTATCATAAAAAAATTTATAATTTATGGATGAGCTTTCTGTATTATCAATTTCGCTATCTATAGCTTCTTTAGGAATATTTTTTTTATTTTTCGCTTCAAATGATGATGATGACCAAGATGGAGGTAAGTTGATTAAATCATTCGAAAGAATTAATTAATTTCAAGTAAATAAAACATTTAATAGAGATTTATAACCTATAAAGCCTGCATAAATACAGCTTAAAAAAATAATATAAACTTCCAATGTACCGAGTCTTTTTTTCTTTAATGTTTTCATTGTTTTGAGTGTTTATAGGGTAATTTTATTTAATTTGATTTTTATTAACATGAGTATTTTTTACATTAACTCAGAGATTAAAGAATTATTAATGTTAAGCCAAAAAATAAAAAACAAGTAAAAAATATTATTTTTTTGGTAATTTCTCTTTCCTCAGTCTCAGCAAAAAATAAGGCAATTAATGGAGATATGCTTAATAAAGCCCATCCTACTCCTATGGGGAGGGTCTTAAACACCACTTGTTGTAGAAATATTCCTATATTTGTTCCAAGAAGTATTGAAATCAAAAATCTTTTTTGTTGTTTTTTGTCTATGTTTTTTAAGAAAAAATTAATCTTAAATCCTTTTAGACTAATTAAAAAAATTATTGCACCTAATAATCTTATTTCAGTTGTAAGAAAAGGAGATAAATTGCTTTGAAGGAAAACCATCCTTGATAAAAGACCTCCAAGAACAGCACATAAAACTGATAAAAAAGGAAAAGCAAAAATCTTAAAGTTATTTTTTTCTGAGAGAGAGGAGTTTTCCTCTTTAAAATCGTTACCTTTTCTGAGAATTATGAATAGCGAAATCGTAACAATAATTATTCCAACCCATGATTTAGTTGTTAAATTTTCATTAATAAAAAATTCCCCTGATAAAGCTGCAATTAACGGAGAAAGAGTTTCTATAGATAAAGTTTTTCTTGTGCCAATTGTTTGTAGTGACTTTAAATAGAAAGTATCACCTAAACCAATACCTATTATTCCACTAATTAGTAGGATAAATATGTTTTTTAATTCAGTTGTAGAACTTAGATTGATAAAAGCAGGTATAAAAATTAAAAAAGCTATTATATTTTTTATTAAATTAATATCTATTGATTTATATTTTTGAGTTTGCGAGCGCCAAATAAAGCAGGCATACGTCCAAGATGTAGCAGCTCCAAAAGCAGAGAGGATTCCAATCAAAACGAATAATTTTTAAAAATTTTATTTTATAAATTGAGTAAATGCTAAAAAGAATACATAAATAAGAATCAAAATCCCCGGTAAGTACTGAATTAGTGAGTTGAAATTATTTTTTTTCATATTTTCTAAAATATCTATTCTAAACAGTTTTTTTATTAGTAGGGTACAAACTCTCTAACTTCTTTCTTCTTTGAGCTTTCGCATTAATTCTTTCTTCTTTTTCTTTTTTCTTGATCTCATCATTTATCTTATTTTGTCTATATCCAAACCAAAGTAGAACCCAAATAACAGAAGTTATTAAAAGAAGAGCAGTATATTGACCAGTCATAGGAAAACTGGCCTCAGAATATTTAACGTAAGAAAATAACATACTCATTTAATTAACTTAAAGCATAAAAATAACGACTGTGTTGATTTTTCTAGAAATTTAAAAATTAGAGAATCGTAGCTGTTTATTATGGAGTTTTAAAGTTTTATATTTATTTTTTTATGGTTTTTGGACTAATTTTTCATTATAACTACTTGCTATTATCAGATTGAATCATATTAAAAAATAAGTTTTTGGAACCTTTTGATTTAGCAGTTGTTGGAGGCGGTGCAGCCGGTTTTATGACAGCAATAACTGCTGCTGAAAATGGAGTAAAAAGAATAATAATTCTTGAAGGAACTACAAAACTTATGGAGAAAGTAAGGATTAGTGGAGGGGGAAGATGTAACGTCACTAATGCGACATGGATACCTAATGAACTAATTGAGAATTACCCCAGAGGTGGAATTCAGCTCTTGGAATCATTTAATCGTTTTGCTGCTGGAGATGTATACGATTGGTTTGAGAAAAAAGGGTTAAAATTAAAAATAGAGGAAGATCTAAGAGTATTCCCAGTGTCTAATTCTTCTTCAGATGTTATTGATTGTTTGAGTAAAAGTGCTTTATCAAAAAACGTAGAGATACTAACAAAATTTTTTGTAAAAGAAATTTCAAAAACTCCAGATAATATATTCAATATTTTTAGTCTTAAAAAAGCAAAGGTAACTTCAAAAAATATTATTCTTTCAACTGGAGGTAATCCAAGCGGATATAAATTAGCTCAAAATCTTGGACACACCATTGTTAAACCTGTACCATCGCTTTTTACTTTTTCTACAAAAGAACCAAATTTGAATGAATGTAGTGGGGTATCGATAAAGGGCATAGATATAGAAATTAATTTAAACAATAAGAATTTTCAAAATAGAGGCGATTTACTAATAACGCATTGGGGGTTTAGTGGGCCAGCAGTATTAAAACTTTCATCAATTGCAGCAAGGGAACTTTATAGCCAAAAATATAAATTTAACTTAATCATTAAATGGTCTTCTTTAAGTTATGAGCAGTTAAAAGAAAAAATTAATTATTTAAGATTAAATAAAGGCAAGGTGAATCTTATTAATAGTAGACCTGTTCCACTATTAACAAAAAGATTATGGATTTTTTTATTAAAGAAAATAGGTATTGATAAAGAGAAAAAGTGGGCTGATTTACTGGCGGATGAAAGAGAGAAAATGATAAATACTCTAATGAGGGATAAATATATAATTTCGGGCAAAGGTCCATTTGGAGAGGAATTTGTTACTTCCGGGGGCGTAAAAATTAATGAGGTTAATTTTAAAAGTATGGAGAGCTTAATTTGTCCAGGGTTATTTTTTTCTGGAGAAGTTTTGGATGTTGATGGGATCACTGGTGGATTTAATTTTCAACATTGTTGGACAAGTGGATGGATCGCTGGGATGGCAGTCTCAAAGTTAAATCAATCAATAATAAATTAATAAGTAATAAATCAGTAAGTAACAAATCAATAAGTTTATCTTTTTTTTATTAAGTATTAGACGGAAAAAGTTTTTTGGAGAAACTTTAATTTTAAAGTTTTAATTATTGGTGAAGATTAATGCAGAATCTTGTATCAAAAAAAGAAGAAGAGGAAAGAAGATTAAAAGCATTAGCTGAATATAGGATTTTGGGAACCAAGCCAGAATCATGTTATGACGATATTACAAAAATTGCTGCTACAACCTGTAATGTGCCGATTTCTTTAATGACTTTGGTAGATAAAGATAAACAATGGTTTAAATCCAAAATAGGACTTCAAATATCAGAAACTAGAAGAGATTGGTCTTTTTGTACCCATGCAATAAAAGAAAATAGTCCATTAATTATTCATGATGCTTTCCAGGATGAAAGGTTTATAAATAATCCATTGGTAACAGGAGACCCCAAGATTCGTTTTTATGCAGGTTTTCCCCTTAGAAATAGTGATGGTAATAAACTTGGAACTCTTTGTGTAATAGACAGAAAGCCAGGAAATTTAACCACACAACAATTCAATATTATGGAATTATTATCCAAGCAAATAGTTTCATTTTTAGAGCTTAGAAAAAAGTCATTGAACTTGCTAGATGCTTTGTCTAACTTGCACAAACAGGAAGGTATTTTATCTGTCTGCTCATATTGCAGAGAAGTGAAAAATAAGGAGGGCGATTGGATGCATTTAGAAAAATATCTTTCGAAAATTAGTGATATTAGATTCAGTCATGGAGTTTGTGATAATTGTATGGAAAAACATTTCCCAGATGTAATCGAAGTATGGAATAAAAAGGATTTTTATGAAGATGGCCAGAAAAGGTATCTAGGGTCTTAGATTTAATACCTTGCTTTTAAGTTATTAATTTATTTCTAAACAAATTCTTCATTTGGTGGTTAGGATTGTATAAATTTTGTCTTGAACATGTTATTTGGAACTTTATTAACAGGTGAAATTGCTAAAAGTGCATTAGTAGCATATGTTCATTATTTAGGAATTATTTTGTGTTTCGGTTCTCTTCTGTTTGAAAGATTGACTCTCAAAGTAGGTCTCAATAGAAATGAGACGATCTCAATGATAATTGCAGATGTAGTTTATGGTTTAGCAGGAGTTGCAATATTAGTTACTGGGATTTTGCGTGTTAAGTATTTTGGTCAAGGAGGAGATTTCTATACAGGTAACCCTGTGTTTTGGATAAAGGTTTCTCTTTACATTTTGGTGGGATTACTTTCTTTATATCCAACAACAACATATATCTTATGGGCTATTCCATTAAGTAAGAATAAATTACCTGAAATATCTGAGAATCTAGTTAAGAGGTTCAGACTCATCATTGCTACTGAATTAGTAGGCTTTGCAACAATACCCTTGTTTGCCACTCTTATGGCTAGAGGTGTAGGTTTAGGTTGAAAAATTTATTTCTAGAAAGAAATTGTTTAATAAGTGCTAACAAACTATATAGATGGAGTTTAAGTTATAAGATTTCTAAATCTACAAAGGAAATTATATTTATTGGTTTAAATCCCTCATTATCGGATGAAGTTTTCTTAGATAATACAACAAAAAAGATAATCAAAATTTCGAAAAATAATAATTACGGCAAAGTAAAATTAATAAATCTATTTGCTCTTATTTCAAGCAAACCAGAAAAACTTTTTAAACATAAAAACCCTGTGGGTTATCGAAACAATAATCATATTTATGAAAACTTAAAACACTGGTCTGAAAATAAAAATTGTGATTTATGGTTAGGTTGGGGTAACAAAGGAAAATTTCTAAATAGAAATAAAAGAATATCAAAAAAAATAATGCAATATAACTCAATCAGAAAAAATAATTTTGATAATCCTTTGGGACCGCTTTTAATTAAGAAAACAATCAAAGATAATCCAATACATCCTCTATACTGTTCTGATAATTCCATTCTCAAAGCTGTAAAAACGATTTGATGCCAAGGTCTAAGAGGCGATTAATTTAAACTTATGTTAAAATAGAGTTAAGAACAAGTTAAATTATGAATAACACAAAGCAACTGCAAAAACTTAAAAACTTAAATGTAAAAGCAGAAAAATGCCTTACAAGAGACGAAGCACAAAAAATATTGATAAAGGCTAGTAAGGCTCAGAGTAAAATAAATTTTTAAATTTAATATTTGCTTTTTTAAGAATAATTTATCAAAAAATTTTACAAATATTTTTCTAATTATTTAGAATTTTTTTATTCTATTTAATTTTGATGGTTTTTAATATTATTAAAATAAGAAAATCTGATGATAGATTTTTATCAAGAAGAGATTGGCTGCATTCAATGCATTCATTTTCTTTCGCAGAGCATAGAGATCCAAAATGGGATAATTTTGGGAAAATTAGAGTTATAAACGAAGATATTATTTCTCCTAATGCAGGATTTAATACACATTCTCATGCAAATATGGAAATTATTACTGTCGTAACAAAAGGAGCAATAACTCATAGAGACTCGTTAAACAATCTTGGAAAAATTCACAAAGATGAAGTACAAGTTATGTCTGCAGGTACTGGAATCTCTCATAGCGAGAAGAATGAAGAAAATGAGACATGTAAGTTGTTCCAGATTTGGATATACCCTCAAAAAGAAAATATCAAACCTCGATATGATCAAATTTCATTAAATGAAAAGTTGTGGGACAATCTTATTTTTAATTACAAAGATGCTAAAAATAATAAGCTTTCTTTAAATCAAAGTATCTCTTTATGGCGTTGTAAATATAAGCCAATTAAAGAAAAAAAATTGCCATTAAAAATCGATAAATATAATTGGATACAAATAATAGAAGGTAATCTTTTATTAAAAAGTAAAGACTCTAATTCAAATATATTTCTCGAATCTGGAGATGGCTTGGGTTTTGAAGTTAATTATTATGATGATGTTTCTATAGATACTGAAAAAAACTTAGATTTTCTCTTATTTTCGATGCCTTCCTTATAATTTATCTGTTATTTACCCATCAACTCCTTTATTAAAAGCATTTAAGGCTTGCAAAGCCATATTAAGGTGAACTTCCATAGCACCAAGTGCAATTAAGGAATTTGGTGATTTATCTTTTAGTAAATTCTCTTTTCTTTTTGATAACTCATTAACTACCTTCTTAGTTGAAGCTTCCCAATTATTGATTAACTCTTCAAATTCTCTTTTTTCAGGGCTTTCTATTTCTGCTAATTCATCAGAAAAATGAGAATCTTTTTGTGCCTTAAGCATCAAGTAACTTAATTTTTTATGACTTATTGCTTGAGGTAAATTGTTAGATTCACTCATTGCTAGTGGTTAATTTATAATTAAAATTTAACTAATTAAGTGAATATTTGCTAGAGGGTAAACGGTTGTGATGACCGACCTGAAAATTACGAAACGATACTTGAACAAAAAATGGATTTATTAACCTTTAATTTTTCACTTATTATTTTCTTGAAATAATCTCCACGCTCTTCATAATTTTTAAATTGATCAAAACTAGAGCATGAAGGTGAGAATAATAATGTTCCAACCCTATTATTTTGTAAATAATGAAAAACAAAATTTAAAAGCTCTTTTAGTTCTGAAAATTCAAAAATATTTTTTTTAAATCCTTCATTAATAAGCGCCATTTTTAGGACTTTTGAGCTTTCTCCAAAAAGGAAAACACATTTAACTTTTTTCTTTAAAACTTTTATCCACTCACTATATTCATTGCCTTTTAATCTACCCCCAGCAATGATTATTATTTGACCTTCAATTGAACTTATTCCCGCAATAGATGAGTCAAAATTTGTAGCTTTACTATCATTAATGATTTCCAGATCATTATTTTTATAAATTGTTTCCATCCTATGGGGTAATTGTTTGTAATTAGATAAAGAATCTTTAATCTTCTTGCCAGATAATCCAACTTTTCTTGCTGCTGCAATTACCAATAAAAGATTTTGAAGATTATGCATTCCTTTTAAAGAAAAATGTTCAAGTTTGAATAATTTCTTCCCTCTCTCAACAATGTACGCTTTTTCATCTATCCAATAATCGCAATGAATAAAATTTGATTTGTCGAAACTAGTTGTTATCCAAACCCCTCTTGATAGCGAACCGTAGTGATTTCTCAGGTTTTTATCGTCATAATTGTAAATTCTAAAATCAGATTTTTCTAACAAGCTTTTTTTTATGTTGAAATAGTTTTCAAGTGTTTTATGTCTTTCAAGATGATCTTCTGTGAAGGTTGTCCATATTCCAATATTAGGTTTTACTTCTGGAGATATTTCTATTTGATAACTGCTTAATTCAGCTACAACCCAATCAATTTTTTCATATTTTTTGGAGTGAGCATACTTACATAAAGGTGTACCAATATTTCCAGCAAAAGGAGCATATAATCCAGTATCACAGAGTATATGGCTTAGTAGATGAGTAACAGTAGTCTTGCCATTAGTGCCTGTAATACCTATCCAATTTGTGTCTTTTAAAATTTCCCATGCAACATTAATTTCTCCAATTACCTTAATTCCCTTTTTTTTTAATTCAATAATAGTTATATGGTCATAAGGTATTGATGGACTTACAACAACAGATTCGATCTCTTTCAAAAAAGGTTGAATTTCTTCAAACACAAATTCTTTATTTAGAGAAACTATGATGTTAAGTTCTTCTAATGCTGTTTTTCTTTCTAAAAATTCTATCCCATCTTTACTTTCCCAAACAATTACTCTCTTATTGATGCTTCTCAAATACTTGGCAGCCCAAAATCCAGATTTACCTAATCCAATTACAAGATTAATATTTCTTTTACTTGAATGATTATCTATCATTAAATTTATAATTGCATTTATATTAATTGTGTTTAAAGGGTAATTCAATCATGAGATTTTTCTTCAGTATTTATAGTATTCGCCCAAGAAAAGTTAATTAATGGAAGATAATACTGCAAAATATTGGTTCTCTTGGTTTTATGAAAAGTGGGAGAAAAATGCTCCAGGTGAATTAATTGAAAAGGGTTTGACTCCGTCTCAGATTGCTGAGCGCTTTGTTAATGAACACCATGATAGTTTTATTCAATTGTCAAAAAAAATTGATGAAAAAAATTATGATGCCTTAACAGAATTTATGAAACTCTCAGAGAGTGAATTACATATCTTGAAGTATTTTCTTAAGTTAGTAAAAATGAAAAATTTATAAGAAGTTATTAATTATTTCGAGGCTTTTTTCCCATAAATTTTTTCTTTCTTTTTTATTCATGGCGAAAGGAGAAGTAGGGGATAGTTTTGGATGCCCTCTGAAATTAAATCTAGGACCATAATGATCACCGCCTCTTGCGTCTGGTGAAGTAGCTGCAAAAAGCTGAGGTAAAGCACCCATCTCAGCAGTTTGAAAAATAGGACTAAATAATTCCAATGAGAATGTTTCTAGTGGACCAGGGTTAGGTTTTTGAGCAGTAAAGAGATTTGTTTTTGCAATTCCTGGGTGAGCAGCTAAAGAAAGTATATTTTTGTGCTTTAAGTTCTCATTTAGTTCCAAAGCAAACATTACATTTGCCAATTTGCTATTGGAGTAAGATTCCCATTTGTTGTAATAGTTCTCGGCTTTCAGATTTGTCCAACCAACTTTGCCAAAAAATTGTGCTCCGGAAGTCACCGTCACTATTCTAGATTCTTCTTTTTTTTCAATAATTGGAAGTAGCTTTAGAGTCAAAAGCATGTGAGCTAGATGATTAACTGCAAATTGTATTTCATATCCTTGGGCACTAAGAGTTTTTGGCGGATGCATAATGCCTGCATTATTGATTAGTAAATCCAAATTTTCAAAATTATCAAAAATTTTGGACTGAACTTCAACAATATTTTTTAAATCTGACAAATCTAATTCTAAAGGTGTAAATAATCCTTCAGGATTAAGACCTTTAAGTTTTTTGATAGTTTGATTAGCTTTTTCAAGCGATCTACAAGCTATAACAACATGAGCATTTTTTTCTGCTAAGGCCTTTGCAGTGTAGTATCCAAGACCACTATTCGCACCAGTAATTAGCGCTGTTTTGCCTGTAAGGTTTGGAATATTAGATGTTTCCCAGTTAGAGATTTTAGGTCTTGAAATAGTGGCAGTCATTTAGTAATCCTGCAAATTGCTTTGGAATTTAACCAAAATTTAATTACTTTTCTACTGTAAATACTGGAAGTCAGTATCGTGAGCTCTTATTGAAGGTACTATTTAATATTATTTTTCAATTGCATATTGCCATTCGTTATTTTGAGATAAACTTTTCTCTCTAAGTAACTGTAATTTCCTACTATTTATTTTTATAACTATCCCATTAGTTGGATATTTCGCAAATATTTTTTTCTCTAACCAATTTTTTTTATATATTTGGATTTCGCTTGTATAATTTGTGAAGTAACTTTCAGGGGTGCTGAAGCCACATTTTTTAAGATAGTTAAGGGTTTCGTATTGATTAAGTCTTCCATTAAGTATTTGGAAACAGCAAAAGCGGAGACTTTCTCCAATCCCTTTCTTATCATTGAGGTATTTTCTTGTAATTCTTTGGGAAATGCCGGCAACTTGGTTTGTAGCGTATAGTTCACCTCTAATTTGAAAATCTCGTTTGATAGGAATACAATCGGGGACATTTTTAATTTGTTTAATTTTGCTTGAGACATCAAATCCTTTTTTTGTAATAGCTTTTTTAAACTTGCCATCTATGTTTCTAATTGCAATAGCACAGCCATCAATTTTTGGTTGAATGTTTAATCTTGTTTTTGTTAGTAAACTTTCCAAAAATTCTTTATAGTTTTCTTTGGCTAATTTTGGCAAAAGTTTATTATTTTTTTGATTAAAGTAGTCAGGCTCTGGATCAACAGGAATAAAGAGCTTTTCAAGTTGCTTAAATGCATCATCCGAAATTATGCCTTCACCTATTCTGTATTGTTCATCTAGATACTTTACATCTCTCACTAATAAATTATTCATAATAATTTTGATAAATATTTAAAAATCTTTTAGAAAAAATCATTTAAATAAAGATTTGAAAATTAAAATTAGATCTAAAAAGTAATTGACCACTAAATATCCTCCTACGAAGAGAGCGATTTAAGAGTATAAAATGTACTTATAAGGCGCTTAAATTAAATACTTCAATCAAACATATTTACTTAAAAGTGAAATAGAAAAATTTTAAGGATTAAGTTGAAGGCAAATTTTTGAAATTTCTATCAATACAAAAAAAAATTTTTTAGAGTTAAGAGAAAATGTCATTTTTATTAGAAGCTCAAAATACCTGGGAAAATTTTGCGAAATACAAAATCAATGATTATGCAAAATTAAGAAATTTTGACTTTGGGCCAAATAACGAAAGTTCAGTTTCAAAATTATCGCCTTTCATTACTCATAGAATATTATCGGAATATGATTTGATCCATGATATTAAAGGTAAGTACAAAATCAAAAATTCAACTAAATTTGTTGAAGAAATATTTTGGAGAGTTTACTGGAAAGGGTGGATGGAGAATAGGCCTAAAGTTTGGAGAAATTTTATTTCAGAAAACAATCTCGATTTTGATTATGAGTTATATGAAAGTGCAATTAATGGCAATACAGAATTAGATTTTTTTAATTCTTGGGTCCATGAATTAAAGCAGTACAACTACTTGCATAACCATACAAGAATGTGGTTTGCGAGTACTTGGATATTTAATTTAGGCCTCCCATGGCAATTGGGAGCAAAGTTTTTCTTTAAATATCTTTTTGATGGAGATGCTTCATCTAATCTCCTTAGCTGGAGATGGGTCGGAGGATTGCAAACGAAGGGAAAACAATATCTTTTTTCATCATCAAACCTGAGAAAGTTTTCAAATAATAGATTTAATGTAGAAAAAATAAGTAATCAACAAATTTTTCTTGAAGAATCTAATCAAATACCATTTGAAGATCAGATATATAAAAATAATATGGATCCTAAATCAGATAATCTGATTATGTTTGAAAATGATCTGCACCTAGCAACCCTTAAAAATTTACTTCCAAGCTATAAAAAAGTATTTATTATCCTTTTAAAAAATGAACAAAGACAAATTAAATTGTCTGAATCTGTTTTGAAATTTAAACAAGATTTGGTCTCTGAATTTGTAGAGCAATTTGATAATGTTAAACAGATTGATCCTTATTTATTGGAAAATACTTTTAAAAATACCAAAGAAATAGACATTATTTATCCAGGAGTGGGAGAAAATTATGATTTTATAACTGAGTTTAAAAATTTACACCATAAAAAAATTTTTAATCTTGTGAGGGATGAAGATTTATTTGCTTGGAAATTTGCTAAAAGAGGGTTTTTTAAATTTAAAGAAAATATTCCAAAAATAAATCAGAGAATATTAGAAAATTTTTCAAAAAATAATTTTTAACTTAGTTGAATTCTTCATCAGAAAATAACCTCTTTAGTAAGTAAGTATAAATACTTATTTAGGCGCGACTTTTGCTCTTTAATCCACGATGGATAATGTGACTAGTTATTTTTACTTAAGGATAATTTTTTTATAGTGCTTTCAACAATTCTTACCAAGTCGTTTAGCAAAGATACTGCTTTATTAATTCTTAGAGTTATAACTGGAACTGTTCTTATACATCATGGTTATGAGAAATTAGCAAACATAGAAAATTTTGCTGATGCTTTTGTAAGACCATTACATCTCCCATTCCCAATATTTTTATCATACATAGCGGCATTCTCAGAAATAGGTGGTAGTTGGTTATTAATTATCGGCTTAGCCACAAGATTCGGAGCTTTGGCAATTGTTGGAACAATTTCTGTAGCTATATACCATGCACTTGTTACTTCAGGTTTTAATATTTTCCTACTAGAGCTTTTACTTTTATATTTCGCTTCAGCAACATCAATTGCATTAATAGGTCCAGGTAATTTTTCCTTAGATGAAGTCATTATCAGAATTTTGAAATCAGAAGACGAGGAGGAAATTATAGCTTCAACAAAAGCAAAATCTTCCAAGGAAGTTGAAGTTAAAGAAGAAACAGGTAAAGGTGGCTTATTTCAATTTTTGCAAGCGAACATACTCTCAGATACTTCAAGCTAACTTTTTAGGATAAAGGTTGTTGATTAGCTCTAACCTTTTTCGATAACTGTTTCTCTTCTCAAGTTTTATCTTAATCGTTGCTTCAGAAAGACTAATAAATAGCCCTATAGCTGTGACCCAAGATAAAAAAATAAAAGGGTTTTCTGGAATTTCTGAGAAATTCATATAAATAATACTTCTTTTTTAAAACTGACTGATCACTATATGTTTTTCAACCTAAATATACAATTTAGAAATATTTAAGGATTAATTTCAACTTTTTCCCATTTCTTAATCTTTTCCCAAAGATATCGTTTATGAACAGGCTGTTCTAATTTAAGAAGATCTACTGAATCGATTTCAAAATTTAGAACTACAAAATTTTCTGACTTGGGTAGATTGGATAATATTTCATAAGTAGATTGGACTTTTGGGTTTATTTTCTCTCCAGGAGATCCCCAAAACCAAGAAGATTTTGATTTTTCTGATAATAAATCCCAATAATTTTTGTTATCACTTAATTCATATATTTTTCCTTTGAATCTATATTGTGATTTGGTTTTCAAAAAGAACCATAATATTTCTGCATTAGGGTTAGATTTTAAATGCCCAATTTTTTCACTTCTTCTATCTGTAAAAATAATCATTGAACTATCTTTATGCCATCCTCTGAAAACAACTGTTCTTAATCTTGGCTCATTTTCTTCGCTGACTGTTGCAAGCTGTATCCATCTATTAGAGGGTGATTTGCCCTCTTTTTTTCTAGAAGATTTTAAATCTTGCCTCCAATTGGGTAAGTTGTTATCAGGCATTTAATTTAGGCAAAATTAGACCACTTTTCTTTTTGTATTCTTCGAATGAATCATATTTTGAGAGCGATTTATCTTTTTTTATCATTCTTGGTAGAAAAACTATAGAGAAAAATATTGCAAGAATTACTAATGGTATGAAACTCATTGAAAGTATGGCGAATGATAGATAAATCAGTATTTCCCCTAGATAATTTGTATTCCTTATGTTTTTGAAAAATCCTTCTTTAATTAGATCTTTTTTTAATTTAAGAGAAAAATATTTTTGGGCATCACTAGCAAAGTGTAGAAACACACCAATTATATTTATAGATACAGATGCAGCTATTACGAAATTTGGAACAGATTTCTGAGATGAGATAAGGATGTAGGGAGCTACCCAGTAACTTCCAAGGAAAATAAAACCAGTAACTGAAGTTAAAAAATTGATTTTTTCTTTAAAATAAGGATCTGGGAATATCTTTTCTTTTAGAAGCCAAAGTAATCCATAAGTACCATGCAGAGCTAAATAAACGTAGGGAGCAATCGTAAAATTATCAAAAAAAATCATAAGACCTACAACTACAAATGCAGTGAGGCCCTTATGTAGATTAATTATTTGATTAAGTTTCATCTTTTTTAATAATCTAAAAAATGAAATTATTTTTTGTGGATATAACCTAAGTCGTCAAAAGTTTTAATGGGCGATACTGGATTCGAACCAGTGGCCACTACCGTGTCGAGGTAGTGCTCTACCACTGAGCTAATCGCCCAAATTGAAGAAATTTTTTATTCCCCTTATAAGAAAATAGCAGGTTGCGTTTCATTTTCTAAGTAATTTAACTTTCCATCGTTCTCTTTTGGTTATTTCTAAATTTAGAATTTCAATAAATCCTTTATTTTCAAGTTCTAGTTTGTCGCCAATTTTTAGATTAATAGTTGGTTTTTTAACTTTGCTTCCATTTAATCTGAGCATTCCATTTTCTATCCTTTCAATGATTTTGGTTCGTGATACCCTAAAGCCGGCTGAAGCTATAGCATCTAATCTTGTTGAAGCTTCTACTGTATTGACAAGTTTTTTTGTTCTTCCAGAAGGTATTTGTAATTCAACTATACTTACTACATTAATTTTTACTTTTACGTCTCTTAAATAAAAAATCTTTTCATCTAGATGCTCAATATCTAAATTATCAATTATCCCTTGTGCTCCCCTATCGCCAATAGTCCATATGTCTCCTACTTTACTTTGATTTACCCCATTTTCAATTAAAAGGGTTCTAAAGTCATCTTGTGTAGCATTATCAAATAAAAAATTTCCATTAATTTTTATTCCTTGAGCTGGAAAATTACTTATTAGCGCATCTTCTTCAGGAATGCTATCTTCTCTATAGCAAGCTATCCTAGATCTTTGAGAAGAGGAGAATCCTCCATAAATAAAAAATTTGAAATCATTTAAATTTTCAAAATCTTTTAAAATCTCCTCGCAAACATAAGTTGAATTAAACCCAGTCCAATAAGTTTCCCAGTGTTTGTAAGCTAAGTTAGCAATATTTATTAATTCCTCAGTTTCTTTTTTGTAGTTTGAATTTATTAATATTTCTTTTAAGTCAATCATTTATCCTTCTAAAAAAATTATATCTTTTGCTTCTGATTGTTTTATCAAAACCCAAGGTAATTCAGTTCCAATTTGATTTTCAAGCAGAACAAGCCATTTACCCTCTTTATTAAAATTAATAATTGATCTCAACTCTTTATTTCTATTAATGTTGATACTCGCAGAAGAAACAACACTACCTAAATAGCCTGAACCCATTCCTAAAAGTCCTCCAATGAGAGATTCACCGATGTTATTCAAACCAAGAAAACTGAAAGTAGATAAATTTGTCATATTAGAAAAAGCTATTCCAGCTATAAAACCAAATGGCATTAGCCATCTACTCATTTCTTTTTGTCTAATCTTTCTATCAAGTTTTGGATTTAAAATTCTTATATCTTCAAATTTTTGAGATTTGAATAAGATATTTGCTTTCGCATTTAGCAATTCTGTTTCATCTGATGATATTTTCTCACTTTTTGGTGGGATCAAAATAGCTTCAGAGAGCATTACTGATTTTTCGTTGAAAACTTCAAATAGTTGGATACATTTATCAATGTCCTCAAATATCACTATACTTTTAGTCAAATTTCAATCCTCAAATGTTTGTGTTTTATTCAAATTAATAAAATAAGATACATACACTATAGATTAAGTTAAAGTAAAAGATTAAAGAACCAATCTTAAATGACAAAAGTTCTCATTACTGATCCAATTGATCAAACAGGAATCGATATTCTTTCACAAGTTGCTCAGGTTGATCAGAAGATAGGAATCTCAGACTCTGAGCTAGCTTCCATTATTAAAGATTATGATGCTTTAATGATTCGCTCTGGTACTCAAGTGACCGAAGAAATTATTAACTCTTCAAGTAAACTGAGAATTATTGGAAGAGCAGGAGTTGGAGTTGATAATGTAGACGTTAAGGCCGCTACGCAAAAAGGAGTTCTTGTTGTTAATTCTCCAGGGGGGAACACAATAGCTGCTGCTGAACATACTATAGCTATGATGTTGGCTTTATCTAGACATATTCCAATTGCAAATAGTAGTACTTTGTCAGGTAAATGGGAAAGGAAGAAATTTGTTGGTAATGAGCTTTATAAGAAAAAATTAGGTGTAGTAGGTTTAGGTAAAATTGGTGCTCATGTAGCGAAAGTTGCTAATGCATTAGGAATGAAAGTTTACGGATATGATCCCTTTGTATCAACTGAAAGGGCTCAACAAATACAAGTTAAACTATCTGAACTAGAGGATTTATTCAAACAATCTGATTATGTAACTTTGCATTTGCCTCGCACACCAGAGACAGAGAATTTAGTAAATATAGACGTACTTAAAAGTATGAAAAGTAGCGCAAAATTGATTAATTGTGCTCGAGGAGGATTAATTGATGAAGAGGCATTAGCACAAGCTTTAAATCAATCATTGATTGCAGGTGCTGCGATAGATGTCTTTTCTAAAGAACCTTTGGAATCTAATTCACCACTTTTGAAGGTTGAAAAGAATCTTATACTTACCCCACATTTAGGAGCATCTACACGGGAAGCACAAGAAAATGTAGCTGTTGATGTTGCAGAACAAATAAGAGATGTCTTGCTTGGTTTATCTGCTAGAACTGCAGTAAATATTCCAGGTTTGAGCCCTGATATTATGGATAGTCTAAAACCTCATTTGCAGTTGGCTGAAACAATGGGTCTGCTTATAAGCCAGCTTTCAGGTGGGCAGATTCAAAAACTAGAAGTAAAGCTTCAAGGTGAATTTGTTCAACATCCTTCTCAGCCGTTAATAATAGCTAGTCTAAAAGGTCTTCTAAGTAAAGCTTTGGGAGATAGGATTAATTATGTGAATGCTTCTCTAGAAGCCGATTCAAGAGGTATTTCGGTAGTCGAGAATAAAGATGAGGCGAGACCTGAATTTGCTAGTGGTTCGCTTCAGTTAACCACTTATGGAGATAATGGAGACCATAGCGTAGCAGGAAGCATTTTTGCTGATGGTGAATTAAGAATTATTAGTATTGATCAATATCCTGTTAATGTATCGCCAAGTAGATACATGCTGGTTACTAGGCACAGGGATATGCCTGGTATTATTGGCAAGCTTGGTTCTTTATTAGGTAGCAACAATGTAAATATTGCCTCGATGCAAGTTGGGCGCAAAATTGTTAGAGGGGAAGCTGTTATGGTTCTAAGTATTGATGATCCAATTCCTAATAAGTTGCTTGACACCATTATTGAAGTAGAGGGAATTACCAACGCTAATCCAGTTACTCTATAAAGAGACCAGCTCTACTAATGGCAATTAAAGATTGGTATAAACTAACTTTTCTGATAGAAAGTGATTCAGAAGAAATGATCATTTGGAAATTAAATGAGCTGGGAATATTTAGTTTTTCATTTGAATATTTAATTACAAATGAAAATAAAAAAGAGGTAAATATATGGCTTCCAGTCGATGATTGGGGGGAGAGTTCTAGGTGTGATTTTGAAAAAATAATTAGCAAACTTTTAAATATTAATGTCCCTAAGAATCAATTTTTTGATTGGAGCATTATTGAAGAGGAGGATTGGTTGACAAGTTGGAAGAAATATTGGGCACCTGAATTAGTAGGAAATCATCTTTTAATATTGCCTTGTTGGATGAATCTAAATGAAAAATTTGAAGATAAAAAAATCATAAAAATTGATCCTGGGGCGGCCTTTGGTACAGGAAGTCACCCTTCGACTTATCTTTGCTTGGAAAAAATGGAGAATAGTTTCTTTTCTGATAAAAAGATATTAGATATTGGGAGTGGTAGCGGGATTTTGAGTGTCGCCGCAAGATTGCTTGGCGCTAAAGAGGTTTATGCAGTGGATAATGATTATTTAGCTATAAATTCAACAAAATCTAATTTCCAACTAAATTTCGGTAATTTGAACAATTTAAATACTTATTTGGGATCTTTTAATGAGGTAATTTTAAAAAATCAACTCACACAATTTGATTTTGTTTTATGCAATATTCTTGCCGAAGTAATAAAAGGAATGATTCCAAATATTTATAAGTGCTTGAGAAACAATGGGGAAGTCATTTTCAGTGGAATTCTGAATTCTCAAAAGGATGAAATTATAAAAATATTAATTAAGAATGACTTGAAATTATTGGATGTAACAACTAAAAAAGATTGGGCATGCATTTCTGCGCAAAAAGCCAGCAATTCAACCTAAATATAAGTTTTTCTTATAGATACTCTTTAATACATTTTATTGTGTCATTTTTTACTTCAAAATCTCACATATCGACCTAATCGATGTTAAAAATGTATTTGATAGGTATTAATTACCAACAATTTTTTTTTTAAATGGCTTCTTACAAAGTTACTCTCATCAGTGAAGGTGAAGGTCTCAATTCAACTATTGAAGTACCTGATGACCAATACATCCTCGATGCGGCTGAAGAACAAGGTATCGACCTTCCTTATTCCTGCAGAGCTGGAGCATGTTCAACATGTGCTGGAAAAGTTACCTCTGGTAGCGTTGATCAGTCTGATCAAAGTTTCTTAGATGATGACCAACTAGAAGCTGGTTTTGTTCTTACTTGTGTTGCTTATCCAACATCTGACGTAACAATTACAACTCATGCTGAGGAAGAATTGTACTAATTATAAAAATTTAACTTTTCTAAGTTGATTATTGATTATTTCTCTGCCACCCTCTATGAAGGTGGCTTTTTTTTGTAAATGGATAAATTTGAATTTTTCAAGACTGGCAGTGTTCAATCAAGTTATGGAGGTCAGTACAGTTATAAGGTAATTGGCCCATGTTGCAGACTCTATGATAGGGAAGAGTTACCCTGGCCTTGCTCAAGGCTTGCTTGGAGAAGTAAGGAGCCCAGTTGGAGAAGAATAGGGTCTAGGTTTGTTGCTGATATGGCTTCAAGAAAATGCCCATCTTACTCAGTTCAGATTTTGGAGCCTGGATCAAAACCTGTTGAGACAGTTATAACTCTTTTTTCAAAGAAATTTTCTTCTGATATACAAGAATGGTGGTACAGCAAAAAACCAGGCTCAAAAGAGCCTGGTAATATCTTCCCTTCTGAAATTGGTTAACTTTAAATATTATGCTTTTGGCTTTGGAGGCATGTAACCTTTTAAGCCAGTGCATTCAAGACTATCAATTGTATTAACTCCAGTTTGTGAGTTAGTTCCACTAGCTCTTTCACATAATGATTTTCTCTGAGAAAGATCAAGATTTGCATCAGTAAAGTCAGCCCCATCAATAATTGCTCCATCAAAAACACTTTTCATTAGCTCACCATTAGTAAGATTTGCATCAGTAAAGTCAGCATTATCGAAGCGTGTAGCATATGCAATGAGGTCTGTCATATTGGCTCCTTTAAAACTAGAGTTTTTTGCTGTAGTTACACTCATATATGCGCCTTGAAGATTAGCTTCTCCTAAATCTTGATTAGATAAATCATATTTAACATATTCAGTATTATGAAGGTCAGCACCGTGAAGATCATCTTTTAGAACGTCAACTGATGAAGGATCACTAGGATAGAGTGCATTTGCAGATATTGGATTAATAAGTAACCCAATAATTAATGGAAGAAAAATAAATAGTCTTTTACAAGACTTATTTAGTGATGAAAAAATAGAGACCATTTCGATCGACATCAAATAGAAAAACCTAAGACTATTATTTCATGGGTTGGTCATTTACAACGCTCCTGCTAACGAACTGTTGCAGTTTATTTTATTTCTGCCGTTAGAAAATCTTTTGCAAGCTGAGTATTTGGAAAAACTTTTTGAGCCTCTTGAAGCAAATCGCTTGGAGTAATTGCGTTTTTCTTGGTATATCTTGGACTTAAATGAGTAATAATTAATTTTTTTGTGTTAGATAATAATGCTGTTTTGGCAGCCATGATTGTTGTGGAATGTAATTTTTCGTATGCCATGCTTTCATCCTCCTCTGAAAAAGTCGATTCATGTACGAGTAAATCGGCATTTTTTGATAGTGAAACAGCTGATTCGCTAAAGATTGTATCTGTGCAATAAACAAAACTTTCACCCTCTCTAGGGGGTCCACAGAATTCTTTCCCATCAAATGTCCTGCCATCAGCTAAAACTACTTTTTTACCTTTTTGCAGTTCTGAATAAATTGGTCCAGGTGCTATTTTTAGAGACTCTGCTTTTTTTACATCAAATATACCTGGTTTATCTTTTTCACTAACTCGATAACCATAAGCAGGTATTTTATGTTTAAGACAAGCGCAGTTTACTTTTATTTTATTGTTTTCAAATAGGATTTTATTTTCTGATGCAAAATTTTCAACTTCCACAAAATGCAATGGAAACGATAATTTGCAAAAACTACTTTTAAGCGCTGAATTTATAAAATTTCTCAACTCTGAAGGACCGTAAATTTCAATACCCCTACTATTTCCTGATAAACCTAAGGTAGCCAAAAGTCCAGGTAAACCATAAATATGATCTCCATGCATATGAGTAATAAATATTTTCTTGATTTGTGAAGATTTGATATTGCTTTTCATTATTTGATGTTGCGTTCCCTCTCCACAATCAAAAAGCCAAACTTCTGATGATTGTGATAGTTTAAGTGCTAGGGAAGAAACATTCCTCGTTAAGGATGGTACTCCTGAGCTTGTTCCTAAGAAGGTGATATTCACTTATTTATGATATTTTTATTTTTATATCTGGATTAAATCTAGACTTTTAGTCAAACTTAGGCAAATTGAGCATTTGTTTTTTAAACAAAGTGATACTTAAATTTAAAAATTATTATAGTAAATGTTGCCTGATTAGTATTTTATTTATTTGTGTTTTTCAGAGTGAAAGTGTTTTTGCATCTCGAGAGCCAATAATAAGAGTTTTAATATCAAAAAATGACTATTTAAGGATCAGATCAGATAGATCAATTCCTTTAATCATAGAGGGGCAACTTTTTTCAAGTCAAAAAATAAAAGGCTTAACTTTGAAAAATGAGAAAAATAGAAAAATTTTATATTTTGATAAAAATAAACAAAAAAAATATGATTTAAAAAATAATCAAAAATTGCAAGTTAGATCTTCTGATGGAAGAGGTATATGGGTTGGTCAGAAGAGGTTTCCCGGTAAACTTAACCTCATTGTACTTGATTCTGAAGTATTGGTAGTGAATGTTTTAGGAATAGAAAAATACCTAAGTAGTGTAGTTGGTTCAGAGATGCCAACAAAATGGCCTATTGAAGCATTAAAAGCACAAGCAATTGCCTCAAGAACTTATGCTTTAAAGCAAAAGGGAAATAATTTTTTTGATATAGATTCAACCCAGAAAAATCAAGTTTATAATGGCTTGGAATCAAGAACTTATAAAACTATCAGAGCCGTTAAAAGTACAAGATCTTTGGTTTTGACGTATAAAAATAAATTAATTAATGCTTTGTTCCATAGTAGCTCAGGTGGAATGACAGAAAACAGTCAAGATGTATGGAAGAATAAATATCCATATTTATCAAGTGTGAAAGATTTTGATAAAAATAATCCAAAATTTAGATGGCAAAAAAAATTTTCGAGTAATGAATTAACTAATTTATTTCCAAAGATTGGAGGTTTAAGAGATATAGAGATTCTAGATATTACTAGCACTGGAAGGGTAAAAAATGTAAAACTTATAGGGGCTAATGGTTCTGATCAAATTTCTGGGGTGGTTTTAAGAAAGAGATTAGGCCTCAATAGTAATTTTGTGAGATTTAAATTTTTTGAGGAAGAATTAAATAATAAATTTCCTATAAAAAAGGGTTTGATAGCTTTTGGACAGGGATCTGGGCATGGAGTAGGAATGAGTCAATGGGGGGCTAAATATCTAGCGTCTAGAGGTCAAAAAGCTGAAAGAATATTAAAGCATTTTTATAAGGGTGTTCAGATTAAGCCTTTTAGAAAAGATTACCTATAGAAGTTATTTAGCATTAAGGACTAATTTTGGATTTATATTAGATAGCTCTTTATTTAAGAAGCCTATTCCAAGTAATGTTTGTTTTTTATCTATTACTTTTATGGGTTTTTTATGGTCAAAAGATTTTCTTTCCTGGAAGTAATTAATATCAACTTTAATAGCTCTACCTGTTTGCCAAAAATTGATTTGTTTTTCATTACTTAAGACAAATGTTGAAATGTGATTAAGAGCAGAAATTGTTGGAATAATAAAATTTTTCGAGTTTTTCTTTCCTTTTTCATTTTCGATATCAGATATTTTTATAGAGTTTTCTTCATCAAAGCCACAAGCTGAAATTCTTTTTAGTTGTAGAAGGCAACCTTCGGAATTGAGAATTTCTCCTATATCTCTCGCGATTGATCTTATATATGTGCCAGCTGAACATTTGATTTTTATTTCTATGATTCCGTTTATTTGGTCCCATTTCATTAAAATAAGTTCTTCTATTTTTACTTCTCTTGGTGATAATTCAAAAATTTCATTCCTGAAAGATTTCTTATAAGCTCTCTCACCATTAACGTGAACACTAGATACTTTAGGCGGAATTTGTTTAATAATTCCTCTAAATCTATTTAAGTATTGATCTAATTTTTCATTATTGATTTTAGGCCAACTTTTTTGATTAATTATTTCTCCGTGAATATCATCTGTGTTAGTTCTAATCCCTAATTTAATTTGTCCTATATAAGTTTTACCCTGAGGAAGATATTGAATAAATCTTGTTGCACTACCAACTGCGATTGGTAATGTTCCTGTAACTTCAGGGTCAAGGGTTCCTGTGTGTCCGACCTTTTTTGTATTTAGTAATCTCCTTATTTGTTTAACACAATCATGTGAGGTACAACCTTTATCTTTATTAATTACTAAGAATCCATCTTGAGTTTTCATTTTAAATATTAAGAATACTTTGAGAAAGATTTATAAACATTCTATGATTTTGACACTGGAAATTTAGAGTAAGAAATTGCAAAAGAATAATTTCATTTTAAAGGAGTTTTTAGACAATGCTTTTAATTTGAAATCACATTTAATGGAATATTTATCTATTAGAGAATGTGATTTAGATGGATTCCTTGCAAATGCAAAGATGAATTTGGCAAATTCCCATCCTGGAGATGCTTTAAGTGATGTTTCGGATTTTTATACTGAGATTGTGGGAGATAGGCATGTAGCTGATTTAGCTGCTTGGCATATCACAAGTAGGGACTATATCGCTGATACTTTAAAACTTCAGCAGAGATTTTCTAGAGATTTAGTTTTGGATTTTGGAGGAGGTATTGGTACTCATGCCTTAGCTAACGCTATGTCTTCAAAAGTTAAGCATGTTTTTTTTGTAGATATTAATCAAACAAATAGAAATTTTGTTGAATACAGGGCTAAGAAATTAGGAGTCGAAAAAAAACTTACCTTTTGTAAGACAATTCAAGATACACAAATATTGAAATTTGATACGATAGTTTGTCTTGATGTTTTGGAACATCTTGCAGATCCAGTTTCTCAAATTAATACCTTCAGTGGGATTATGGATAGTAATTCTATTGCTCTATTCAATTGGTATTTTTACAAAGGAGATAAGAATGAATATCCATTTCATATCGACGATAGTAAAATAGTTGAGAAGTTTTTTGAGTCACTTCAATCAAATTTTTTAGAAGTATTTCATCCTATTCTTATAACTACAAGAGCTTACAAGAAAATTAGATAACAATATTAACTCTTTTTCTATTTCTTAAATTTCTTTTAATGCTCTCGAAACTTACGGTTCCTTCTTTGAGTGCAAAAAGGGTGTCATCTTTACCTTTTCCCACGTTAATCCCTGGCAAAAAGGATGTACCTCTTTGGCGAATTAAGATTGAACCAGCACTTACTTTTTCTCCACCATAAGCTTTAACACCCAATCTTTTTGAATTTGAATCTCTTCCATTTCTTGTAGAACCTGTTCCTTTTTTATGTGCCATTAGAATTGTTTAATTTGTAGATTTTTCTGATTTTGGTTTAGTTTCCTTTTTAACAGTTTCCTTTGGGGAAGAAGACTTAGGAGCACCTTTACCTATTTTAATAGATTTTACCATAACTCTTGTAAGTTCTTGTCTGTGTCCCATCTTTCTTCTTGTCTTTTTTTTGGGGCGCATCTTGTATACAAGAATTTTCTTATCTCTTTTATGAGAGACAACTTCTAATTCAATTTTTGCATCTTTAACGTAAGGTTTACCAATAGTTATGGAATCTTTGTCCTTTAAAAGTAAAACTTTTTCCAGTGTTATCTTGTCTTTCTCTTTTGCATTTAACCTGTCTATGTCATAGTATCTATCAACTTCGAACCAAAATTGTTGACCCGAAGTTTCTGCTATCGCATACAATTCATTACTTTTTAAAGAATTGTTTGAGGATTTTTTAGAATTTGTCATATCTTAAAGACGCTATAAGGCTCAAATTGATAATTTGATTTAGCCAAATAAGCAATCATAATGGTTTGTCTATTTTCTTATTTTGTAGTGTAATAAGTCAAGGGTTGTTTTAAATCTTTTATATCAATTCAGGAACCATAACTATGGCAGCAAGAAAAACATACATTTTAAAACTCTATGTTGCTGGAAATACTCCTAATTCAATGAGAGCTTTAAATACATTAAAAGAAATTTTAGAAAATGAATTTAAAGGAGTTTATGCTTTGAAGGTTATTGATGTACTTAAACAACCACAACTTGCAGAAGAAGATAAGATTTTAGCCACTCCTACCTTAGCTAAAATTTTGCCGCCACCAGTTAGAAAAATAATAGGAGATCTTTCGGATAGAGAGAAAGTTTTAATTGGTTTGGATCTACTTTTTGATGAATTAACTGAAACTGAATATAGTGTAGATAAATAAATTATATGAAACTTTTAAAATTAAAAATAAACTCAAAATTTATTTAATTTTTGTTTAATTAGCACAAAACTATGAATGATAAGAAATTTGGTAAATCAACTAAAATGCAAGTACAAAAATTACCAACTGGAATAGAAGGTTTTGATGATGTTTGTAGGGGTGGTTTGCCTGTGTCTCGCAGTACACTCGTTAGCGGCACATCAGGAACCGGTAAAACTGTTTTTTCACTGCAATATTTACATCATGGAATTTGCAATTTTGATGAGCCTGGAATCTTTGTAACATTTGAGGAATCACCTTTAGATATTATTAGAAATGCAGCGAGTTTTGGTTGGGATTTACAAGAATTAATTGATCAAAATAAACTTTTTATTTTGGATGCTTCTCCTGACCCTGATGGACAGGATGTTGCGGGTAACTTTGACTTGTCTGGTCTCATTGAGAGAATTAGTTATGCAATAAGAAAATATAAAGCTAAAAGAGTTGCAATAGATTCAATAACTGCAGTCTTTCAACAGTATGATGCTATTTACGTTGTGAGACGAGAAATATTTAGACTTATAGCGAGATTAAAAGAGATAGGTGTGACGACAGTTATGACTACAGAAAGAGTGGATGATTATGGACCAATCGCTAGATATGGAGTAGAAGAATTTGTATCTGATAATGTTGTCTTATTAAGAAATGTTCTTGAGTCAGAGAAGAGAAGAAGAACTTTAGAAGTTTTGAAATTAAGAGGCACAGTACATATGAAAGGTGAATATCCATTCACTATGGGAATTGATGGAATAAGTGTGTTTGCTCTTGGAGCAATGAGATTAACGCAAAGATCCTCAAATATTAGGATTAGCTCAGGAGTTAAAGATCTTGATGAAATGTGTGGTGGTGGATATTTTCAAGATTCCATTATTCTCGCCACTGGAGCTACTGGTACGGGAAAAACAATGCTTGTATCAAAATTTGTTGAAGATGCTTACAACAATAATGAAAGAGCAATACTTTTTGCATATGAAGAATCTAGGGCTCAATTGCTTAGAAATGCTACTAGCTGGGGAATAGATTTTGAAAAAATGGAAAGCGATGGATTATTGAAAATTATTTGTGCATATCCTGAATCAACTGGTTTAGAAGATCACTTACAAATTATAAAAACACAAATTAATCAATTTAAACCAAAAAGAATGGCTATTGATTCTCTCTCTGCATTAGCCAGAGGTGTAAGTTTGAATGCTTTCAGACAGTTTGTAATCGCAGTTACAGGCTATACAAAACAAGAAGAGATAGCAGGCTTCTTTACTAATACTGCAGAAGAATTTATGGGAAGTCATTCTATAACTGATTCCCATATCTCAACAATTACTGACACAATATTATTGCTTCAATATGTAGAAATAAAAGGTGAGATGGCACGAGCTTTGAATGTTTTTAAAATGCGGGGCTCATGGCATGATAAACGAATAAGAGAATTTATAATAACAAATAGTGGTCCAGAAATAAAAGATTCTTTTTCTAATTTTGAGCAAATATTTAGTGGTGCACCTCACAGAGTTGTACCTGATCAAAATGTTCAAAATGTTTTTAAAGGATTAGATAATAATTAGATAATTTCTTTAATTTCAGAACCTGAAAAAGAATCTGATTTATTAATAGCTTTTGTCAATAATTCATCTTTATCAGATTGTGCTAAGGCTAAATCAAACCAGAAAGTTGTTCCTACTCCTAATTCACTAGCCATGCGAATCTCTCCACCGTGTTTTTCAATTATTCCCCTCACTATAGATAAACCTAACCCTGTTCCTTGCTCAGTATGAACAGAATTCTCTACTCTATAAAAACGATCAAATATCTTTTCTTGATCAGTCTGCGATATTCCTGAGCCAGTATCAGCAATCTCGATTCTTACTTTTGGTAGTGGTGAAACTAATTCACATTGAGGGGCTCCATCATTTTTAATATTTGGAGGGAAAGCTGGACAGGAATCTGGCCAAGTATAAGCTCTTATCATAAGGGAGCTGTTTTTTGGACTAAATTTCAGTCCATTGCCCAGCAAATTATCAAAAACCTGCAAAAGTAAATCAAAATTTCCAAGAATTGGAGGAATAGTTTCCTCTATATCATGAGCTAATGAAACATTTTTTTCTATAGCATTAAGTCTATAATTTCTAAGAGTTTGTTCTATTGCTGGTTTTATGTCCATTTGCTCAAGCTGAACGATTTTCCCAGACTCCAATCTTGATAAATCTAAGACATCATTTACAAGTCTTGTTAACCTATCAGTCTCTGAATTTGCAATGCCCAAGAATTCTATTTGTTCTTCATCAGAAAGTTGATCTTTTAAATCATGTAAGGTCTCTACATAACTTTTGATATTAAAAAGTGGTGTTCTTAATTCGTGAGAAACATTACTAATAAATCTATTTTGTGCCGCGTTAAGTTCAACTTCTCTTGTTAAATCTTGGATTGTTACAGCAATTCCTTTTAATTCAACCTTATTTGTATCTAAAACTGACTGCAATACAATTCTTAGGGTTCTTGCTGGTTCTCCTAAACTAAATCTTAAATCGTCTTTCTCCTTTTCCCTATTTAAAATAGATTCTACATTTGTATGTAAGTCGTTAGATAAAATTTCGGGAATTTCATTTAAAAAATGTTTACCCTCTAGTAATCTTCCCTCCCAACGAAATAATCTCTTTGCTGTTGGATTAGTCAGTACAATCTTGCCTTCTGAGTCCAATAATATGGCACCATCAGCCATTGTAGCGATAAGGGATTGCTGCTTGATTTGTGCCGCTTTTAATTCTTCTATATTGGCTTCGTCATAATTTTCTAACTGTGTGGCCATTCGGTTAAATCCATTTAGGAGTTCTCCTAGATCCCCTGTCATAGGTAAAGAAATTCTGGACTTAAAATTTCCTTTTGAAATTTCTCTAACTCCTCTTACTAACTCTCTAACGGGTCTTGTTATTGTTAGTGCATTAAATACAGCTCCAAGTATTACTAAAACCCAAATAGAAATAAAAACAGCAATGGTTACTTCTCTAGTTAAGGCAGCACTTGCTAATGCTTTTTTATTGGGAGTGACTCCAAGAGCTAAAGTTCCAAGATACTTGCCTTTCCATAACATTGGAACAAATACATCTGTTACTTGACCCTGAGGTGTCACATGTTGCCTAACCAAAGGGAATTGAGGTCTCTTTTTTAATTCTGCAGGCAGTTTTAATCTTCGAGTGAGCTGAAACTGATTGTCTGAGCTTGTAGGTGTTGCACTGATTGGTATCCCAAGTTGAACAATATCCTCAGCATCAGTAAAAAATATATAACGCAGGTTTCGACTTGATCTCCAAAACTTTTCAGCTACATTTGAAATTTCTTTTTTTTGGTTATTCGCAACTAATTCTGTAACATTCCCAGATAATAATAAGCCAAGATCTCTAGCGTATCTAGTATCATTCATCCCTGCATCTCTTTGAATGCTATTTAATGCAAAAAAAGTTATTCCTGTCATTAGCAGGCTTACTACGAGAGTTGCTATAGCTAACAACTTTGTTCTTAAACTGAATCCACTCCACCAAGCTAGTAAACCATTAATCCAATAGTTACTATTCAAATCTTCATTATCAGTATTGTTATATTTTCTGCCTTCTCTATTGTTGATGTCCACCATAAACTTAATTCTCCCAAGAAAAGTCTTTTCTGACTTGATGACCTATATCATTTCTAAAGAAAATACCCTCAAAATGAATTTCTTCTAAATTTTTGTATGCTTTTTCAAAAACCTTATCGAAATCTTTATCTTGACAGACAATACTTAAAACTCTTCCTCCATCAGTTAACAATTTGCCATTTTCACTTAAAGCAGTACCTGAGTCGAAGATTTGGCAATCATTAGAGTCAATCTTACCTATTTTTATTTGTAAGCCAGTTTTATATTCGTAAGGATAACCATTGGAGGTTGCTATTACACAGCCACTAACTTTATCAGAAGTATTAATTTTTTCATCACCAGTTAAATTTCCCATTGAGCATTTTTCTAAAAGAAATACAAAATTTTGATCCATCAGGGGCATTATTGTTTGGCATTCTGGATCACCAAATCTGCAATTATATTCTATAACTTTGGGCCCGGATTTTGTGATCATCAACCCAAAATAAATTACGCCTCTATAGTCAATATTTCTTTTATTAAGTTCATCTATTGTAGGTTCAATTATCTCTTTGATAATTCTATCAAGGTAATCTTCTGTTAATAGTGGGGCAGGAGAGTAAGCTCCCATACCACCTGTATTTGGGCCTTTATCTTTCTCGTTAAGTCGTTTGTGATCTTGGGCGGTAGGAAGTAGTGTATACCTCTCTCCATCGCATAAAGCAAAAACTGAAACTTCTGGCCCTTGAATTTTTTCTTCTAGAACCACTACATTCCCGGATTTGCCAAATCTACCATTAAAAATTGACTCTGCTGCCTTAAAGCATTCATCTTTTGAATTAGGAATAAAAACACCTTTACCTGAAGCTAGACCATCAGCTTTTACTACCAGTGGACTTGATGATGAATTGATAATTTTTTTGGCTTCTTCCAGAGAATTGACTGTCCAAAAATTTGCAGTTGGAATATTTGCTTGTTGCATAAATTCCTTTGCCCAAGATTTGCTGAATTCTAATTTTGCGCCGTCTTTATTAGGACCAAATACCTTAAAATCTTTTTTGCGAAGAAAATCAGCTAATCCATTTGCTAGAGGTATTTCTGGTCCAATTACAACTAATTCTATATTGAGAAAATTAAGCTTTTCTAAAAGTTCACTTTTATTATTTATATCAATTTTTATTCTTTCACATTTATTTATTCTTTCTGAACCAGCGTTACCAGGTATTAAATAAACTTTTTTAACTAATTCATTTTTTTGGATAGCCCAAGCTAAAGAGTTTTCTCTACCGCCATTTCCAATTATTAAGATATTTTCTAATTTAATGAAGCTATTAGAACTTGAAGAATAAATTCCCATACTTGTTTTTTGAGGTTATTAGGTTTCGATGAATAATCAGTTAAAATGGAATAAAATCAATTGAAGTAGATCTCTCATAATTATGTTAATTACAAAAAAGTACTTTAGTCATCATTATGAGGTTTTTGATTAATGAATAACAAATATGAGTTGATTTATGAAGGGAAAGCAAAAAAAGTATTTACTCATAATGATTTAGATAAAGTTAAAATTGAATTTAAGGATGATGCTACAGCTTTTAATGCGTTGAAAAAAGAAAAATTTGAAGGCAAAGGCAAACTTAATTGCCTAATTAGTGCAAGAATTTTTGAGATTCTCATTAAAAACAACATTCCAACTCATTTTATTAAACTTGAAAATGAAAATACAATGATTGCAAAAAAAATAAAAATAATTCCATTAGAAATTGTTTTAAGGAATATTGCTTATGGTTCTTTGTGTAAACAAACGACTATTGAACCTGGAACTTTTTTATCAAAACCACTAATTGATATCTATCTTAAAAATGATGAACTTAATGATCCCCTGATTACAAAAGATAGAATTGGATTAATGAACATACTAAGCTCTGATGATTTAGAGTTTATAATTAACTTAACTTTAAAAATTAACGTAATCCTGAAAAGTTTTTTTAAAAATATTCAACTTCAGCTTGTGGATTTCAAGTTGGAATTTGGTTATGATATTAGAAATAATATTCTTCTCGGGGATGAAATAAGTCCTGATAATTGTAGATTATGGGATCTAAAGCAAAAAAATGATACAATTGTAAGTCTTGATAAAGATAGATTTAGGAATGATTTAGGTGGTTTAATTGAAGCTTATAGTGAAATTCATAAAAGAATAAATGATTTTCTTTAACCCAACTGAATAAATAATGATTTTTTCATCTTAAACAAAAGTACTATGCAAAAACATTTTTTAAAATTTGGAAAGGTTTTCACAAATGTTTCCTGCTTTCCTTTGATTTTAATATCAAATAATTCTGAACTGGCTGCTAAGTATTTGCAAAATGACGTTGATCAATCAATAACAAATTTAGAAATTCCAAACATTAATGATGGTTTATTTCAAAGTATTGATATCAGAAATGAGAAGAAATTTCTTCTTGCAGATAACAATGGCAATAATAAAGAAAGTGTTCTTATCTCAGAAATAATTATCCAAGGGTGGGAAAATCATCCTGAGGGTAGAAAACTTGAATTGGCTGCATATGATTCTATGAGCATAAAGCCAGGAAGTATTGTTGATAATAAAATTTTAAATCAAGATCTCAATGCAATATATGCTAGTGGCTGGTTTTCAGGAGTTAAAATAAAATCTCAAGAAGGGCCACTAGGAGTGAGACTAATAGTAAATGTAGTACCTAATCCAATTTTGAAGAAAGTTGAACTTAAACCAATAAACTCTGTAATCTCCAATGAATATGTAGATGATATTTTTAATAATTATTATGGGACAACTCTTAACTTAAATGAACTTCAAAATAAGATAGAAAAAATAAAAAAACTTTATGAAAAAAAAGGGTATTCTTTAGCTAGAATTAGCGGACCCGATAGGATCTCTAAGAACGGAGAATTAACATTAAAAGTTTCTGAGGGTATTATATCTGATGTGAAAATAAGATTCCCAGATTCTGATGGTGAATTCCTTACTGATGGAAAGCCTAGAAAAGGAAAAACAAAAGACTGGGTTATAAAGAGAGAATTAAAAACACAACCTGGTTCAATATTTAATAGGAAAATCTTAGAAGCTGATATAGGTAGACTCTATGCCACATCATTATTTGATGATGTAAAGGTTTCTCTTGGTCCTGACAATTTAAATCCTGGTCAAGTCATAATTTTTTTAGACGTGAGCGAGCAAAGAACAGGATCATTAACAGGTGGACTTGGCTATAGCAATAGTTCAGGTCTCTTCGCCTCAATTGGTTTGCAGGAAGCAAATGCACTTGGAAGAGCATGGTCTACAAATTTAAATATAAATTTCGGAGAATATTCAACTACCTATAATTTTTCATTATCTGATCCATGGATTAAAGGAGATAAACATAAAACTTCTTTTAGATCAAATATTTTTTTAACAAGAGATTATCCACAAGAATTTAAAAGTGAAAATAATGGGCGTATCTACGCAGTGGATGATACTAGTACTTCAACCTCTGATACTTTTTCATCAATAGTTTTAGAAAAAATAGGAGGTGGATTTTCTTTCTCAAGGCCATTAAATGGTGGAGATCCATTTAAGATCGCTAAGTGGAGAATTCTTGCAGGAATGAATTTTAAAAAAGTAAAAATGATTGATGGTGATGGAAATAAAAAACCGTATGGTGATAGGACGCCAACAACAGGAAATATAAATGATATTATTTGTATTGGATTTAAACCAAATGATAGTTCATGCCCTGACGAAAATACATTAGTTAGTTTTATCGCGAGTACTTCTAGAGGTAATTTGAATAATTCCATTAACCCAACTTCAGGAAATAAATTTAACTTTGGTACCGAACAATTTGTTTCAATGGGAAAAAACTCTCCAACTTTTAATAGAATGAAAGCTTCATATTCATTTTTTATACCAACAAAATTAATAAATTTAACTAAGGCATGTAAGTCTATCGATGCTAAGAGTGAAGACTGTCCTCAAGCTATTGGATTTCAATTAAAGGCGGGAACTATTCTTGGGGAGTTGCCTCCTTACGAAGCATTTTGTATGGGAGGAACATCATCTGTTAGAGGTTGGGGATCTTGTGATTTGTCTGTAAGTAGAAGTTTTGTTGAGGGAACAGCAGAATATAGATTCCCTGTTTGGAGAATGATATCGGGGGCTTTATTCGTCGATGCAGGAAGTGATCTAGGTTCTCAAAAGGCAGTCCCTGGACAACCTGGTAAATTATTAAAGAAATCTGGCTCTGGGTATTCCCTTGGAGGAGGAGTTGGGGTAAAAACACCAATAGGTCCATTAAGATTAGATGTTGCTAGCAAGGACCTAAGTGGAGATTGGAGATATACACTTGGAGTTGGATGGAAGTTTTAAGTGTTTTCTTGGCCTGCTAATTATGATTCTTGCTATACCTTGGCTGGTGTTATCTCCAGAGAGGGTATAGGACTACATAGTGGGGAAAAAACAAGAGTTAAAATTTCCTCCTATGAGAAAGAAGGATATTATGTTTCTTTTAAGGATAAACCTAATAAGATTTTTAAGTTAACTCAGGATTTAATTGGAAGTACGATGCTTTGTACGGCTGTTAAATTAGGAGGGAGAAATTTGTATACTATCGAACATTTATTATCTTCAATGGCAGGGTGTGGCTTAAGTTATATACATATTGAGGTTGATGGGAAAGAGATTCCCCTTTTAGATGGATCGGCAATTCAGTGGGTTAGAGATTTTGAAGAAGTAGGAATAAAAAAAGCACCTAGACCAGATAATTTCTTTCGAGAGATTAATAAATCAATTATTTTAAATAAAGAAGGATCAGTTATAGCCGCAACTCCTTCTGAAAAAACTACAATTATAAGCACTATAAGTTTTGCCTATAAAGCAATTGGAAATCAGACATTTGTAATTGATTTAAATCCAGAAAGTTTTGTTAAAATGATCGCTCCTGCCAGGACATTTGGTTTTAAAGATCAATTTCAAGAGTTAAGTGAACTTGGATTAATAAAAGGAGGAAGTTTGGAAAATGCCCTCGTTTGTGATGGAGATAAATGGGTAAATCCACCATTAAGATTTGATAATGAACCAATAAGACATAAGATTTTGGACCTTATTGGGGACTTGGCTTTGGTAGGGTTACCTAAGGCTCAAATTTTGGTTTATAAAGGATCACATTCTTTAAATGCCTTATTGGCCTCATCGCTAAAAAATTAACTTTATCTTTAATTGTTTTGGAAAAGAAATTATCCAGTGAAAATAATCAACTTTCCTCAGAGCACATATTAGGTTTGTTACCTCATAGATATCCTTTTGCTCTTGTGGACAAAGTTATAGAGCATATCCCGGGGGAGAAAGCTGTTGCAGTAAAAAATGTAACCATTAATGAGCCTCAATTTCAGGGACATTTTCCTGAGAGACCATTAATGCCAGGGGTTCTTATTGTTGAATCAATGGCTCAAGTTGGTGGAATAATTGTAACGCAAATGCCCGATCTTCCTAAAGGACTTTTTGTCTTTGCTGGAATAAATAATGTTAAATTCAGAAAACCTGTGGTTCCTGGAGATCAGTTAATAATTTCTTGTGAGTTATTGAGTATTAAAAGACAAAGATTTGGCAAGGTTAAAGGTGAAGCACACGTTGATGGGAATTTAGTTTGTGCTGGAGAGTTAATGTTCTCATTAGTTGATTAGGAATATGGAGAATAAAACGACTAAATTTGAGCCAAGCTTTAATGGTGCAAAAGTGCACTCAACTGCTTTTGTTGATCGAAGTGCTGAATTACATGATGGTGTCATCATCTCTCAAGGAGCTATTATCGGTCCTGATGTGATTATCGGGAAAGGAACCGAAATAGGTCCCAATGCTGTTATTTCAGGAAGAACTAAAATTGGTATAAACAATAAAGTTTTCCCAAGTGTTTTTATAGGTCTTGATCCCCAAGACCTTAAATATAAAGGGGCCCCTACTGAAGTAATAATTGGAAATAATAATACTTTCAGGGAATGTGTAACTATTAATAAAGCAACTGATGAAGGAGAAAAAACTATTATTGGTAATAATAATTTGTTGATGGCTTACACTCACATCGGACATAATTGTGAACTCGGTAACAAGATAGTTTTATCAAATAGTGTTCAAGTTGCGGGCCATGTGAAGATCGATGATAAAGCTATTATTGGTGGTTGTTTAGGTATTCATCAATTTGTAAATATTGGATATTTAGCAATGATTGGAGGGATGACTAGAGTTGATAGAGATGTACCTCCTTTTTGTTTGGCCGAAGGGCATCCAGGAAGATTGAGAGGTTTAAATAGGATTGGAATTAAGAGAAGTGGTTTAATGGACAATAAAGATTTTGACTTAAAATTACTTCAAAATACTTGGAATCTACTTTTTAAATCTAATGATGCGATTTCAAATTCATTAGAAAAAGTAATGAAAGGAGAATTAGATCTTTCATCTTCAAGATTATGTAGTTTTTTAAAAGAGTCAATAACTAAAGAAAGAAGAGGACCAATGCCTGTAGTAAATCTATGAATAAAAAGATATTTATAAGTACGGGAGAAGTCTCTGGAGATTTGCACGGCAGTTTGTTATCAAAAGCATTATTAGATGAAGCTAAAAAAAAATCTATAGATTTAGAAATTTGCGGATTAGGCGGGGAAAGAATGAAGAAAGAAGGCGTAAAAATTCTTCAAGATACCACATCAATTAGTGCAATAGGAATTTGGGAGGCTTTACCTCTTATTATTCCAACAATAAGAATTCAAAAAAGGTTCTATAAATTACTAAAAAAATATCCTCCTGATTGCTTAATTTTGATTGACTATATGGGACCCAATATAAAAATTGGTACCAAATTAAAAAGATCGAAGACTAAAATTCCAATTTTTTACTATATTGCTCCTCAAGAGTGGGCTTGGAGGGTTGGCAATAACACTACAACTAATTTAATAAAGTTTTCTGATAAGATTTTTGCAATTTTTAAGAAAGAAGCAGCATTTTATAAAAAGAGGGGCGGAAATGTTTTGTGGGTGGGACATCCAATGATTGATCTAACAAAAAAACTTCCTTTAAAGAAAGATGCCAGAACTATTTTAAAACTTCGCCCAGATCAACACATCATACTTTTAATGCCCGCATCAAGACCTCAAGAATTGCGATATATATTACCTACTTTTATGAAATCGGCTAAAAAATTACAACAAAAATATCCAAGTTTGGTTGTCTATATTCCCTCCTGTCGGAATGCTTTTGATGAAATATTCAAAAAAGCCTTTAGAAAATATCAAGTTAATGGACTTGTTATTTCTCAAAAAGATAGTGCAAAATTAAAGCCTTATATTTATTCGCTCACTAAAATTGCTCTTTGTAAATCTGGGACAGTTAATATGGAATTAGCTTTATATGGAATCCCACAGATTGTTGGTTATAGAGTAAGTAGGGTAACTGCTTTTATTGCTAAAAAAATTCTGAATTTCAAAGTAAAATTTATTTCCCCTGTAAATTTATTAGTTAATAAATTAATAATCCCTGAGTTTGTACAAAAGGAGTTTGATGAAAAGAAAATTTTCTATAAATCTTGTAGGATTCTTGATGGGAAGCCAGAAAAAATAAAAATTAAAAAAGGCTATGCTTTTTTAAAAAAAGAATTAGGAGAAGTGGGCGTAGTCAAAAGAGCTGCTAAAGAGATTATTAACTCTATCATTTGAACTTTATAATAAAAAAATGAAATATTTCTTACCTCTAATAATTGCTCTTTCAATTTTTATTAATCCTGTAAATGCTTTTGCAGAAGAATTAATTCTTGCAGGAGGTTGTTTTTGGTGTTTAGAACATGATTTAGAGTCACTAAAGGGGATAAATTTTGTACAAAGTGGCTATTCAGGTGGAGATTTACAAAATCCTACATACGAAAATCATGAAGGACATCAGGAAGTGGTTTTGGTGAACTATGATTCCAAATTGGTAACTTTACCCGATATACTTAGGCTCTACTTTAGAAATATTGATCCTCTGGATGGCAAGGGTCAATTCTGTGATCGTGGAGATTCTTATAGGCCAGTGATTTTTTTCAAAGATGCAACTGAGGAAAGTGATGCAACAAATGCAATTGTTTCAGCCTCTAATGAATTGGGTGTGCCATTAGAAAAAATATCTGTAGAACTAAAATCAAAAAGTCAATTTT
The DNA here is from genome assembly GCA_902620895.1 of uncultured Prochlorococcus sp. GTDB lineage: Bacteria > Cyanobacteriota > Cyanobacteriia > PCC-6307 > Cyanobiaceae > Prochlorococcus_A. The sequence continues at coordinate 74,328 of CACNJU010000003.1, read as the reverse complement.
GGTTAGCTGAAGAATATCATCAGGATTTTGCTGAGAGAAATGAATTAAAATATAAGTTCTATAGATTCTCATGTGGGAGAGATCAGAGGTTGGATAAATTATGGGGCGATAACGCTAGATCAATAAATCTTTGGAATGAATGATTTAAATATACTTATTTATTTTTAATCCATTGAACAAGAGTTTTAACTCCAAAACCGGTTGCACCTGATGGGTTAATTCCTTTATTCTTATCAGTCCAACAAGTCCCAGCAATATCAATATGAGCCCACTTAATCCCTTTATCAAGGAATTCTTCTAAAAACAAAGCAGCGGTTATTGAACCACCTGGTCTAGGGCCTGTATTTTTCATGTCAGCAATATGAGACTTTAAACCTTCTTTATAAGATTTTTGTAAAGGCATTTGCCATAATTCTTCTCCAGATTGGGCTGATGCAGCTTTTAAGTCATTTGCTAGATCATTATTATTGCTCCAGAATCCAGCTACATCATTCCCTAATGCAATAACAATAGCTCCTGTTAAAGTTGCGAGATCTACTATTGAATCCGGTTTTAAATTGGATGCGTAAGTTAAAGCATCAGCTAATGTGAGTCTACCCTCTGCATCAGTGTTATTTATTTCAATTGTCTTGCCATTAGATGCTTTAACTACATCTCCAGGATGTACTGCAGATCCATTTATCATGTTTTCGCAAGATGCCACAATAAAATGAATTTCTAATCCCTTTGGTTTTATTGCTCCAAGAGCTTTTGCGGCTCCCAAAACTGCAGCGCTTCCGCCCATATCATATTTCATCATTTCAATTTGAGATGCTCCTACTTTCAGGTTGTATCCTCCAGAGTCAAAGGTTAAACCCTTCCCAACAAGCGCAATCTTTTCTTTTATTGGCCCCTCTGACTTCAAAGTAAGATGTATAAATTTAGGATCTAGATCAGAACCTTTTGCTACAGCTAAATATGCACCCATGCCTAAATCTTCACAATCTTTTGCCTCTAAAATTTTTACTTCCAAACCATGATCTTTAGCTATTTGAGAAGCTTGTATAGACATTTCCTGAGGTGTAAGACTATTTGGAGGGGCGGCTACAAGTCTTCTAGCTAGTTCTACACCTTCACATATTTGTGCCGTCTCTTCAAAGCTAATATTCTCAAATTTTTTTAAATTCAAAAACTCTATTTCTTTAAGAACTTTATTTTCATCTTTTTTCTTATTGAATCTATTGTCTTTGTAGGCAGATAATCTAGCTGACTCTGCTAATTGATTTATTTCTAGTTGAGAACTTATTAATTCCCAAGGTAGCAATATGCTGATTTTTTCATTTTTATCAATAGTTTTCCTAACTAAATTTCCTATAGAGTTTTCTATATCACTTTTATTTAGGTCTTTTGATTTGCCAAGACCAACTATGATTAAAGTCTCTAATTTTTGATCTAAAAATTCAAAGCTTAAAGTTTTTCCTTTTTCTCCTTTGAATTTTTTTTGAGTAATTTTTTTTAGTAATAATTTTGGGTCAATAACAAACTCTATTTTTTCAAGTTGGCTTGCAATTTCTTCCTCTAAAACTCCAAAAATTAATGAAGTACCTTGCCAGTTATCTAGATTTTTTTGGAATGTGGAAAATTGCATTTGTAAAATAGATTTAATTTACTTTTAGTTGTTTGTGAAAGTGGTTGCCCACCTATCTCGAGTTTCTTTATTAAAGGGTGGTAACCATAAATATATCAGTTGCTGTTCTAATTTACGTCTTAATTTTACTTCTTTAGGTACATCTAAAAAGAAACGAATATCTTGATGACTTGAGAGTTTGTTATTAGCAAGGGCTTCTTTATAGTTCATGAGATAATTTTTACAGTCATGTTCTCCCTTCCATCTCTTATTTGCTGAATTTGTTTCTCCTATATATAGGATTATTTTCGAACTCTCCATCGAGTCAATTACAAAATACATTGCTGGCCCATTGTGTATGAATTGATTGGTTCTCCAAAAGTTTAATGATAATGGCTGCAGGGAAAACGGATCAATTTTTCTTTCATTGGAAATTATATTTAAAGGTAGACTTGTTTGGTTCAAAGTTTTATTGTGAGTATCTTTTGAAATTTTGAATTGGTGATTATATATTCTATTTCTCCATTCAGTTAGGTTTTTGCTATTAATTTTTAGATTATTTGAGTTTTGAAAATTAATTGATGTATTTACATTTGAACCAAATAATTCAAATTGCCTATGTTGGGTTGAAATATTATTTAAGTTAAATTTTTCCAATATTTATAAAATGTATCTACTAAATTTAATTCTGAAAAAATATAAATCAAAGAATTATTTATAAACTAAAATTTATTAATGTTCTAATCAATTTAAAAGATTCTTGTTATCTTGTAATTGAGCCTTAATCTTGCGAAGAAAAAAATAAAAATGGGATTCTTTGAGTCAGACATCGTTCAAGAAGAAGCTAAAAAGCTTTTTACAGATTACCAAGAACTTATGAAACTTGGTTCTGATTATGGAAAATTTGATAGAGAAGGGAAAAAAATGTTCATAAAAAAAATGGAATCTCTTATGGATCGTTATAAGGTTTTTATGAAGAGATTTGAGTTGTCTGAAGATTTTCAAGCAAAAATGACAGTAGAACAATTAAAGACACAGTTAAGTCAATTTGGGATTACTCCTGATCAAATGTTCGATCAAATGAATAAAACCTTAATAAGAATGAAAAATGAACTTGATAAAACTTCTTAAATTAAACTATTAAAGCTTCATGTCAGATAATTTAATATTGCCATCATGGCTTTCAAGAGGAATAGAAGAATATTTTCCAATTAAGGGAATGGATCAAACCTTTTCGGAGATAATTGATAATGCGAAAAAAAATAATAAAAAATTGAGGGTTAAACTAGGGATCGATCCAACTGGAACAGATATTCATCTTGGGCACAGCATATTGTTTAAAAAACTTAGGGCATTCCAAGATAATGGACATATTGCAGTTTTAATTATTGGAGATTTTACTGCTCAAATTGGAGACCCAACCGGAAAAAACAAAACAAGAGTTCAGTTATCGGAAAAACAAGTTAAGGATAATGCAAAAACATACTTAACCCAACTAGGGATGGGAAAGCCAGCAAATGAATCTATTTTAGATTTTGATTCAAAAGATAAAATAGAAATTAGATATAACAGTGAATGGTTAAAAGGATTAAATCTTAATTCGATAATTGAATTAATGGGTAGTGCAACAGTTAGCCAAATGCTAGCTAAGGAGGAATTTAACAAAAGGTACACTTCTCAAGTTCCAATTGCTTTGCATGAATTCTTATATCCACTATTACAAGGTTACGATTCGGTAGTTGTTCAATCAGATATTGAGCTTGGAGGTACAGATCAGAAATTTAATATTGCAATAGGAAGAGATCTTCAAAGGCATTTTAAACAAGACCCTCAATTTGGTGTTCTGCTGCCAATTTTGACTGGTTTAGATGGAATTAAGAAGATGAGTAAATCTGAATTTAACACTGTAGGTTTGACTGAAGATGCTCTTTCAATGTATTCAAAATTAGAAAAAGTACCCGATAATATAATACCTACTTATTTTGAATTACTTACTGAATTGGATTTAAGTTTTCTTGAAAACTCAAATCCTCGTGAATTACAAAGAAGAATGGCTCTAGAAGTTACTACTTTATTCCATGGAGCTGAAGAAGCATTAAAAGCGCAATCAAACTGCGAAAAATTATTCCTTGGACACAAAGAAAAAGTTGGAGAAATTCCAGAGATTTCTCTCAAAGAAGTAGTTTTTCCAGTAAAGTTTTTTTACTTATTAAGTGCTCTAAAACTTTTTAAATCCAGCAGCGAATCCAAAAGATCAATTAAAGGTGGGGGTGTAAAAATTGATAGTCAGAAAGTAATTAATCCTGATTTAGTTTTTAATTCAAAAAACGATTTGGAAGGAAAAATTTTGCAAATTGGGAAAAAAATAATCAAGAGGTTTGAAAACTGAAAATTGATGAATAACCGATTTAATTCAGAAGATAAAATAATATTGGCAATGGATGGATTAGATTTAAGTCAAGCAAAATTACTTTTGGAAAAATGTCCCAAAATTAAGTGGGTGAAAGTTGGTTTAGAGCTTTTTGTTAGGGAAGGTCCAAGAGTTATTGAAATATTAAAAGGTTTAAATAAAAAAATTTTTTTAGACTTAAAATTTCATGATATTCCAAATACCATGCGTGCAGCATGTTACCAAGTTTCAAAATTAGAGGTTGATATAATTTCTATTCATGCTTCAGCAGGTCTAAAAGCTCTTAAGGATTCGAAAAAAGCATCTTTAGAAGGAGCTAACTCAGTCAGTGTAAAACCCCCATTAGTTGTAGGAATAACTGTTTTAACAAGCTTTTCTCTTAAAGATTTTCAAACTGATCTTGATAGAAATAATTCAATTGAAGAAAATGTATTGAGACTTGCAAAGTTGTCTTTTGATTCCGGGTTAGATGGATGTGTTTGTTCTCCTTGGGAGGTAAAAATGTTGAGATCTATTTATAATCATAATTTTGAACTTATTACACCAGGTATCAGGTTAAATATTGACAATAAAGATGATCAAAATAGAATTATGACTCCCCGTGAAGCTATAGATAATGGCGCTTCAAAGTTAGTCATTGGTAGATCGATATCAAAAACTATAGATCCTAATAAAGCTCTAATAGAAATATTTAAATCTATTGATTCTGATTAATTTTGGATTCTTCTCCCTTAATTAATCTTGTTATGTTTGTTCTATGCTTCCAGATTACTAATAATGACACAATTAAACTTATAAAAAAGTATGAGTCCATAAATTTACCTAGGTAAAAAAACATAAAAATAGGAAGTAACATTGAAGCTGAAATACTGGATAAAGAGACAAACTTAGTTTTTGTTAGGACTATTAAAAAAATGCCAAGAGATGCGAGTCCAACTTTCCAAGAAAGAGCCAAAAACATACCTAATCCAGTCGCAACAGCTTTCCCACCTTTACCTCTAAGCCATATTGGCCAAATATGACCTGAGATAGCGGATATCCCTGCTATTACCTCTATTAATCCTTGATCTGTATAATACTGAGCAATTTTTACTGCAATAAAGCCTTTCCCAACGTCAATGATAAATACAAAAAGTGCTGGCCATTTCCCAACATTTCTTAAGACATTTGTGGCTCCTGTAGATCCAGAACCTATAGTTCTTAGATCTATATTTTTGAGATATTTCCCAATTAAAAAACCTGTCGGAAGTGACCCTAAAAGATAACTTGTAAAAATTATTAAGATATTCATAAAGCTTAGTTTAGTTCAAGATCATCGTAAATTTCATTATCTGAACCAGCAAATGCAACCCATAATGGGAATTGAAGTATTGGAATTTCAACAGAGGTTTCTGCTGCATCAATGATAATAAATGGCAATTCTTCATTGGCTTCTAGTCTATCGGCTCTTTCGATAACACCTTCAGGCCTTTCAAAAAGAACAATCCCACTATTAGGTCCAAAGTCATCCCTTGTGAGACCAAGTGAATCTTGAAGAATTCTTCTCCATTCACCTAATCGTTCAGGCTGCGAAGCTAAAATAAGAGTCTGAAACTGATCTCCATATAATTCGCCAAGAATAGATATTAAACCTGCGGATAACAAGGCATTTTTTTGTCGAGATCCTCTACTTTCAAGAGAACCTCTACCGCCCATGTTGAAGAACCAATCATCCATAATTTCTATATCTGATGAATCAAGACTCCGTCTCAATTTCCAAGGTTCTGCATAAAAGTCAGGTTGTTCTTTGAAACTTGTAAAGCAACTTTTTATAATCTCTTCATCTGGCTTAAATGTTTCAGAAAGAGCAGGAACATTAACTACATTATGTGTGCTATCGTTTTGATTTTTTTCATCAAGGGGAGAAGGCTTTACGATTATCGGTTGAGAAACTAATTCAAGTTTCTCTACGTTTTGTGAAAGATTTTGTAGAGCTCCAGTTAAGTACTCTTGAAAGCCTTTAACTCTTTTAGCAATATTATCTGACTGTCCTTTAAAATTTGACTCAATATCTTTTTCTATTTCAATTTTTTTTGTTTCTAACTCTTTTATTTCTTTAACTAAAGACTCTTTTTTTGAAAAGAGATCTCTAAAAATTTCATTAGAAATTTCATCAAAAGATTTGGTTGATTTGTCTTTTTTTTCTGCAATTTTTTTATTTTGCGTTGTATTTTTCTTACTAATTTGTTTGGTTTTATCATCTGAAATTGACTTATCTATTATTAATTCCTTTTCAGGATTATTGTCGGAAATTTCTTTATTGGTCATTTAAATAATTTTGATGATTAGGCAAAGTCTGAATTTTAAGAATTTTTAATTTCCAGGGAGTCAACTTTTTTTATGAGCTCATCTTTTAATTGCTTTGGATTAAATAAAATTGGTAATAAATGAGGACTGGACTTTTCTCTAAAATAAAAAATACCAGGGATTATAGGGAAAAAGAATTTCCATGATATCCAATTCTTAAATGGAAAAGTTCTAATTTCTTTACCTAATTGTAAAACGATAAAATCATCATTTGTTATTTTTATTCTTAAGGTGAATGACTGAAGTAATAAAAAACAGCTAAAAGAAGCAAAAACTATTGTTGGTAAAGAACCAATATTCAAAAACAAAAGCATAAAACTTAGAACTATTAAAATAATTGGTAACTGAAATGAAGGAGATATTATTACTGGCTCCTCTTTTTTTGATTTGGTATTAAACATAGATTTATCCAAATAAAATTTGCGTTAGTAATACATCCATTAAAGATACAGTAACGAGAGTCATTACAACTGCACCTGTTGTACTTGTTCCAACTTCTTTTGGACCTCCTCTAGTTGTGAGTCCATATCCACAAGCAATTATTGAAATAAGTAATCCGAATACTACAGATTTTATTAGCATTGAAGTTAAGTCTGTACTGGTTAAACTCACATTACCTGATCTTACAGATGTCCAAAAAACTATTGGAGGAACTTTATAAAAAATTGTGCTCCAAATTTGTCCACTCCATAAAGCTACAGATAAAAACAATAGACACTGTATTGGAGACATTATTACCATTGATAGTAACCTTGGGACTACCAAATATTGGACTGGTTCGGTTCTTAACATGGTTATTGCCTCAATTTGTTCTGTGACTTTCATAGTGCCAAGTTGAGCAGCATAGGCAGTGGCAACCTTTCCAGTCATTAAAGTAGCAGTTAGAAGAGGAGCCATTTCTCTCGCCATGCCTACTGCTAATAAACCTCCAATTTCACTTGAAACCCCCATACTTGTAAGTTGAGATGCAACTTGAATATTAAAAACTGTACCTGCGGCAATTCCTGTAATTAATACAATTAATAAACTGCCAGGGCCTGACTCCATAAGTTGGTCAAAGAGATCATTCTTGGAAATTTTACCCTTAAAGATAAAATTAATTGCTTGCCCGCCAATGATTAAGCTGCTTAGAAGTCTTTTGAAAAAATTAGGGTAATACATATCTTTATATTAGTTTGTAATTAATTTTCGATCCCATTTTCTCATGATTAAAAGACCAATTATTACTAATATTGAGGGTATAAAACCAATACATAATCTAATAGTTAATTGTGCTGAGTAGCATTGTTCAATAATATTTAGACCATCTTTATCAACAAAGCATGATTGATAACCTGATAAATATAATAAAAATCCTAATAATTGAACACTAAACGCTATACCAATCTTTTGAATAAGTACCATCCAAGCAGTATATAATCCTGCCGGTTTTTCTGGGTCTTCGTCTATTGCATCAGGAAGTAGTGACCAAGGGATAAGAAAAGCGGTTGAAGCTCCAATGCCAATAAGACAGATTATGAAAATTAAAAGAATAAACAGAAATATGTTGCCGGCACTTAGTAATAAACTATCGCCAACTCCTGAAATTTTTGACAATGAAGGTAAAAATAAAGCTGACGTACATGAAATAATCCACATAATCGCTCCATAGTTTAAAGCTGAAATCCTGTTCAATTTATTTGATACTCTGGTCCATATTTGTAGACCCACTAAAGCGCTAATTTGGAAAGGTATCGGGATCCACTTCGCAATATAAGTTGGTACATTCAGTACATCTTCTACATAGATTAACGCTACAGTTTGCATTAATTGTAAGGCGCACCAGAGAAGAATATAAAGAGTAATAACTTTTAGAAATTTTTTATTTCTGAAGATCCTTTTGAATTGAAGTGTTATAGCTTCAACTTTTCCTGAAGGCCTTCTTGCTTTTTTTGCGAAGGGCGCCAATCCCCAACAAGAAATTAATGTTGCAGCAACTGCAATACATCCGCTTATTTTACCCATTAAAAAATATTCATTATTTACTGAACCTTCAGAACCCAATACAACTCCAGCAATTATCAAACCAGTTAGTCCTGCAATTATTGAGCCGGTAAATCTAGATGCATTTAGTCTTGTTCTTATTACTGTTTTTTCAGAAATTTCAGTTGATAGAGCTGCAAAAGGAAGATTAATACTTGTATAAGCAGTCATTACAATTATAGAAATAATGGCATAGTAAATAGTCTTGGTTAGCACGGAACCAGTGGGTGTCCACCATATCGCAGCTAAAGAGAAACCAAGAGGAACAGATGCTGCTACCATCCAAGGGATTCTAGGCCCCCATCTTGATTTAGTACGATCACTTAACCATCCAATTAACGGATCATTTATTGCATCCCATATCTTTATTAACATTAATAATGAACCTGCAATTATTACTGGTAAACCAGCAGAAATAAAGAATTTGAAAAGAAAAAAACCAAATTGAGTCGCGACTAAACCTGTGCCTGCATCTCCTAGCCCATAAGAGAACATTAATCTTGTTGTTGATCTAGTAATATTTTTTTTCGAGTGTGAATTTTCCAATCTTTTTACTTTGTTGATTGTTTGATAATGTATTATTGCAATGGTAAAACCATTACTTAATGCGGGCGTGGTTTAGTGGTAAAACCTCAGCCTTCCAAGCTGAAGATGCGGGTTCGATTCCCGCCGCCCGCTTTTAGAATAAATTATTTTTTGCCCCAAATACCTCTTCTGAAATGATTAATAAAGAGCTTCTACTCTTTATTGAAACAGATTTTTCATTAGTAGTTAAGGGTTCAAAAATCTCAGAAATACTAGTGTCAATAACTTTTAACCAATTATATTTACATTTCGGCAAGGGAAAATCTATGCTTTTTGAATATGCATTTAAACCTACCCAGATCAGCGGATTATTATTACCTTTGTTAATGCTAAAGGCAACTGTGTGAGACCAACTACTCCAATCGGGGCTATCTAACTTTGTTCCATGCCAATGATATGTTGGAATATTTTCATTGGTTTGATTATTTGGGGAAAATGATGGATTAAAAATGTTTATTAGCTTTTTTCGGATTTTTATAACGTATTTAAAATACTCTAATAATTCCAAATCTTGTTGACCATGTTCCCAATTCATCCAGCCCAATAAATTATTTTGGCACCAAGAATTATTGTTACCACCTTGTGATCTTCCTATCTCATCACCCATAAGTATCATTGGCACACCTTTAGAGATTAGTAAACTAAGAATAAGATTTTTTTGTTGTCTTTTTCTTAAATCATTAATTAACAAGTTTGTAGTTGGTCCCTCTGTACCATGATTCCAAGAATTGTTATGGTTATCACCATCTCTGTTTTGTTCTCTATTGGCAAAATTATGTTTTCTATTGAAAGTTACTAAATCTTTTAGAGTGAATCCATCATGTGAAGTAATAAAGTTTATTGATTTTGGGAAAATAGTATCTTCTTTATAAATCGATGGAGTCCCTTTAATTTTATCGCTCATATTCCAAGCTGTATCTTTATCCCCTTTCCAAAATCTCCGCAAATCATCTCTAAAATGACCATTCCAAGTGAAAGTATTCTTAGATGGGAAATCACCTAATTTATATAAACCACCACAATCCCACGGCTCACTTATAAACTTTATGTCAACAAGTTCTGGTTCACATTCTATATCTTCAAAAATTGGAGGATTATCGAGTGGCGATAGATTTTCTCCTCTTGATAAGGCAATACCTAAATCAAATCTAAAACCATCTACTCCAAATTCACTAGCCCAACACTTTAATGATTCAATTATTAGTTTTCTAACTAATCCTCTGTTTGCTGCAATAGTATTCCCACAACCAGATACGTCCTGGTAATTTTTATCTTTACCAATAAAGTAATAAAGGTTTTCATCTATACCTTTCCAAGATATTGTAGGTCCTTTGGAATCTCCTTCAGAAGTATGGTTGTATACGACATCTACAATAACTTCAATGTCTGCTTTATGACACTCCTCAACTAATTTTCTAAACTCTTCTCTATTCTTTTCAGCTGATTCATTCGAAAGGTATTCAAAATGAGGAGTAAACCAATTTATTGGACTATAACCCCAAAAATTCTCTAAACCATTCGGTGCATCAGTTGGATCAAAACAAAAAATTGGTAGTAATTCGATTGAGGTAATTCCTAGTTCTTTGAGATATGGAATTTTTTTTATAAATTTTTTGAAACAACTTTCATTTTTATCAGTTGAATCAGTGAAGGATTTGATATGGAGTTCATAAATAATTGTTTCTTCCCAAGAATGTTTCGGTCTTGGAAAATCCTTAAAATTAAATAATTTTCTATCGCAAACAACACTTTTAAGACAAGAATTAGCATTTTCTTGCGTTTTTAATGCATTTTCTCTTTTATAACTTATCCATCCAGTTATACCCCTTGAACATGGATCAAGTAATACTTTTTTTTCATAGTTATTATTGATCGCATTATTTTTTTGTTTTACTCTAAAAGCATATATACAACCTTCATTTAGATTTTTTACCTCCGCATGCCAGTAGGGACCTGTATTATGATTATGATCTAGTTTTAATATACTTTTGGGGGAAATAGAGTCCTCTTTCTCAAACAATAAGATTTCCACATATTCTGCATTTGTAGCTACTAGGGAAAAATTAACCCCTTGTGAAGTTAGAGAACTTCCTAAGGGAAATGGTTTACCTTTATAAATATGAGTCACTTTCTCTTTATCATTGATTAATTAAATATTGAGATAATTTATTCAAATTACTGATATTAGAATAATAGATAAAAAATTAAGAAAAAACTAAAATTTAAGGTTTCACTAATTAACTTTATTAGATTTTGAGATTAATAATTTCCAAATTAATTACAATTTGTCTATCCATCTTCTTTGTGCATAAAAATATTTTGAGAGAGAGAGCTTAATTATGAGAAAACCAGATTTTTCTTGATTTCAAAATACAAATTATGCATTTTCATGTGATGAGAAGGAAATATATCTGAAAATTAATAAAATATAATAAATAGTACGGATTCTTAACTTTATTTATCTTTGACATTTTCTCTCTGAATAATTTAAGTAAGATTTTTCAAGAATAAATCAAGTGCTACCAATGGTTTTAGCTGTTTTATAGTTAAAGGTGCTAATTACATATAAGAAAAAAAGTGAGGCTATAAAAATAAATAATGGAGCTAAAAATGTCCCTAAGATTTGTATAAAGCTTTGCGCCGCCGGGATTTTCGGTTGCCGTATTTGTATTTGCTCCATATGATATGCAAGTTCGAGGTTTTTAGGCTTGCTTAAAACACTTGTCTTTAAATCTCTGCTTTATAAACAATTCAATGAACAAAGCTGATTTAGTAAACCTTGTTGCTGCTCGTACAGAGCTCACAAAAACTGATGTTTCTTTAGTTGTTGATGCAGCTATTGAAACTATTGTTGACTCAGTAGTGGAAGGCAAAAAAGTCTCCTTACTAGGATTTGGTTCTTTCGAACCAAGAGATCGTTCTGCAAGACAGGGATTAAACCCTAAGACAGGCGAAAAAATAGCAATACCTGCTAAAAGAGTTCCAACATTTTCTGCGGGTAAACTTTTTAAGGATAGAGTTCAAGGGTAATCTCTGTATTCTATTTCTTCTTTCAATGCCAAGGTGCTCTTTTGGAGCATCTTTTTTTTTAATTTTAATAAAATAAAAATAGCTTAATGCCCAAAACTATTAATAAGTTATCTCAAAGTTTGAAGTCTTAAGAAGTAATGAAATATTTAACTTTTTTATTACTAAAATTTTTGTTGTTATCTAATTTTGTTTTAGCAGAAACAATACCTACAAAATCCAAGATTTTAAAAGAAGCAAGTTATTGTATTAAAGATTCTCAAACTCAAGTTTGTAAAGATTTAGTTTCTGAAATAGAAAAACTTCAGTTACTTGTATTTGACCAAAACAGATTCAAATGTCAATCAAGTTTATTGGGAATGCAGTCGGCAATTATTGAAGCTTATTTTTTAAAAAATTTCTCAAATGAAAGAATTTCATTTACGATCCCATATGTGATTAAAAATTGTTAATTATTAAAAAAATTTATTTTTTTGGAATATTATAAATTTGGATTTTAAGTTTTAATGGTAAAAGGTTTCTCTGATAATGAAGTTAAAAATGATGATGAAATAAAAGAATCAAAAAAAGAAAGAAAAGGCTTAGCAGCTTTTCTTAAAGGCAAGAAATTTACTTACACTTTGCCAGGTAAAAAACAAATAAATATTTTTGGATCAATAGTATTAGGCTTAAATTTGATTTTAATATTGCTAGTCATTCTTTATTTAAAGAATCAAGAATTCCGTGACTTTGTCTTTAATGTTGGTCGTTAAATATTTTTAGATCGAAAGAATTCTTTAAATGATATATTTAAATTTTAGAAATTATTATGAAGGTGGTTAATTTAGTTTTTCAATTATTTTTTTTGTTAGTGATCCTTGTTTTTTTGATATATTTTCTAACAGGTTATGACTCTGCTTTTGAGGCAGACCAAAATTGTCATTCATATCTTTCAAGTTTCGATAACATATCTGGAAATTATGGTTGTGATCATGATACTGAGACACATCAGTGGATACTTTACGAGTCAAATGACAAAAAAGAACCAGCTAAAATTATTAAGAAATTTAGATACAAATTTTTATAGCTCAAATTTTTTATAAAAAAACTTTGCACTTATTATTGATATTATCGCTGTAATTGTGAAAGTAAGATACTGATATATGCTTCCTTCTAAGTAAATTTTATTTTTATAAAGAGGATAATCAATGAACGACCCTAATGTTCCCCAAATCATTACCCATACAGATATGTATAGGATTGCTTTTATTGGATTAGATTTTTTTTCTTCCATTTTTAATTAATACCAAAAATTGAAGAAGTCACAGGCCTGCCGCTAAAAACCAACTCGGTTAATATAAGCATTAAGAATCCAATCATAGCTGCTCTGCCATTGACAAGCTCAGCGCTGCTATTGAACCCAAAAACATTCTTTACTTCATCCCCCTTATTGTCTACCCATTTTGAGTATTCTTTATCGCTTGATGATGTATTAGTAAAATCATCATTTTGATTTTCCATTGGAGAGTCTTTTTCTTGCATTGATTTTTAAATTTATTCTAATAATTTGAAAACTAATTTATTATTAAATTAAACTCTAGACTAAAAAAAAAATTAAGGCAAAAATTATTATCCATAATAATTGTAATCTCAAAATTAATTGACAAATCAATTTGATTTTTTCTTCAGTGCAATTATCTCCAGTCTCATTAATTATAGGCTTTACAATAATTTCATCTTTATATTTACTTTTACCTCCCAATTTAATACCGGAAATATAGGCAAATATAGCTTCTGAAATCCCAGCATTAGGCGAATCATATTTTTTACCATCAATATAACTTTTTTGTATGATTGACCCATACTCATTAACTTTGGAGCTAACTAAAGGTAAGGTGATTAAAACTAATCTTGAAGGAACAAATGTAAAAATATCTTCAATTTTTGCACTGAAAAAACCCAAATATCTAAAATAATCATATTTGTACCCTATCATTGAATCTAAAGTACTTATGGCTTTATAAGAAAAACCAAGTGACAAAGGTCCTGGTAGAAAAATTGAAAACTTCATAAAAATAATTCCAATAAAAATCCAAAATAATGGCCCAAATATTCCATCAACAGAATTTTCAGTAAGGCTCTCGGTACTTGATCTCAAGAGATGTTTTATAGAAGATGATCTTACGTCCCTACTTACTATTCTTTGAACCTTATCTTTGATTATTTTCTTATTTTGGCTATTAATTTCCTTGCGTTCTATTAGTTCTGCAATCTCTTTCACACTTGAAATAAGTCCCTTAGTCGCAATACAACTTGAAAGTCCAAAAAAAATTAACAATCCAACAAAAAAATGATATCTTAATTGCACATAATTTAGTTCTATCAATTTTCCTAAACCAAAACTTATTCCAATGGTGGATACAGCTAAGAAGAAACCACCCCAAAACAATATATTTTTATTTTCTCCAAAATTATTAATTAGGTAATCAGATATTTTTTTTATGTAAAAGCCAATTACTTGAACAGGGTGGATTAAGAATCTTGGATCGCCGATCAATAAATCAAAACCAATTGATCCAAGAAATAGTAAAAATAAATTTATTTCAGCCAACTGAACATCGAGCGCAGACCTTTACCCACTCTCTCAATCTCATGTTTTGAGTTTTCTTCTCTTAATTTTGTCATTAAGGGTTTGTTTTGATCGCATTCTTCTACAAAATTCTTAGCGAAAGTTCCATCTTGAATATCCTTTAAAATTTTCTGCATTTCTTTCTTTGTATCACTATTGATAAGTCTTTTACCACTTACATAATCTCCATATTCTGCAGTATTTGAAATGGAATCTCTCATTTGAGATAACCCTCCCTTCACCATTAAATCAACAATAAGTTTAACTTCATGTAAGCATTCGAAGTAAGCAAGTTCGGGTTGATAGCCTGCCTCTACAAGAGTTTCGAAGCCTGATTTGACGAGTTCTGATAATCCTCCGCACAAAACCGCTTGCTCTCCAAATAAATCAGTTTCTGTTTCTTCTTTGAAGTTTGTTTCAAGAATCCCAGCTCTCGTTCCGCCAATCCCTTTAGCGTAAGCCATCGCCAATGATCTTGCATTTCCGGAAGAATCCTGTTCTACTGCAAACAATGCTGGAACTCCTTGACCATTCTGATATTCCCAACGAACAGTGTGTCCAGGTCCTTTTGGGGCAATCATTACAACATCCACAAAACTAGGAGGTTTGATAAGTCCGAATCTTATATTGAATCCATGAGCAAAACTTAATATCTTTCCTTCTTTTAAGTTTGGTTCTATTTCTTTAAGGTAAACATCTTTCTGAAACTCATCTGGGAGGAGAATCATAATCCAGTCTGCTTTTTCGCAAGCTTCAGAAACGCTAAATACTTGTAGACCATCGCTAATAGCTTTACTTTCAGACTTACTTCCTTTATATAATCCAACAATTACATCCATACCACTATCTTTAAGGTTTAGGGCATGTGCATGACCTTGTGAGCCATATCCAATAATCGCTATTGTTTTTTTATTTAAAAGACTTAGATCTGCATCTGCGTCGTAAAAGAGTTGGGTCATTAGTTGTAGTTTCTTTGCATTTAATAATTAATATTTTAGACATTAAGGTGGTAATAAACCAAAAAAATTATTAATTTAAAAAATTAAAATTAAAATATTTATTTATAAAATTTAAGACTGATTTGCTTCGCTTGGATGTGTGATTACTCTATCAATTAACCCATAGTTTTTTGCTTCTTCCGCACTTAGAAAATAATCTCTATCAGTATCTTTTTCAATTTTCTCAAATGATTGGCCTGTCATATCTGCCATAGACATATTTAACATATCTTTAATTCTTAAAATTTCATTAGCTTCTATTTCAATATCACTTGCTTGACGTTGAGAAGTTCCTCCTAGAGGTTGATGAATCATTATTCTGCTATGAGGCAAAGCAACTCTTTTACCTTTTGTGCCAGCGGCCAATAGGAACGCTCCCATTGAGGCTGCGAGGCCTACGCAGATTGTTACTACGTCACTTTTTACGTATTTGATAGTGTCATATATAGCCAAGCCTGCGGTAACTGATCCTCCTGGGCTATTTATATATAGATAGATAGGTTTGGTATTATCATCAGAATCTAGATAAAGCATTTGTGCGACAAGGCTATTAGCAATTCCATCATTCACTTCCTGTCCAAGAAAAAGAATTCTTTCAACACCTAGTCTTGTATATATATCAACCCATCTTTCATATTGACTTCCTGGAAGTCTGTAAGGCACGCTTGGAGTTCCTATTGGCATGATTTTAAAATAGTTTTGTGAAGGTTAAATTTTATTTGGTAAATCTTTTTGACTAGTGAGTATTCTATCGATAACTCCATAATCTAGGGCTTCTTGAGGGTTGAGATAACTCATCCTGTCGGAGTCTTTTGAGAGTTCTTCTATAGTCTTTCCAGTGTTACGAGATAGAATCTCAAGCATTGATTTTTTATTTTTCAAAACTTCCTCAGCTCTTATTTGTATATCGGTTGCTTGGCCTCTTGCTCCGCTTATAGGTTGATGCAAGACAATAGAAGCATGAGGAAGTGCTGCCCTTTGTCCTTTAGTACCAGATGAAAGGATAACTGCAGCAGTGCCCATTGCTTGTCCGATACATATTGTGTGAACTGGAGGCTTTATGTAACTTATTGTATCGCAGATAGCGAAAGCCTCTGTTTCAAAACCAACAGCGTCACCAGTGTACCAACTTGTACCTGTTGAATTGATATAGAAATAGATTGGTTTTTCTGGATCCTCAAATTCTAGATAAAGAAGTTGAGCAATGATTAGCTCAGTTACATCCATTCCTAGTTGTCTTTTCGCATCATCATCTGAAAATAAAGGTAAACCAAGATAAACGATTCGCTCTTTTAATAAAAGAGAGGGGAGATCAGGGGGAGGAGTCCTCATAACGGTGTTTTCGCCGTAATAAGGAGCAGATACAGTCATTTGTATCACGGAATTAAGAATAAACAGATTCTAGCTAGAATTAGCCCTGTGTCGCTGGTGATTTAAAAGATTTGTTTGACTCAGGATTATTTATTAGTTTTCCAAAGACCATTCTTCCAGTGGGAGTTTGTAGTGCACCTGTGATAATAATATCTAATCTGCTTCCCACAAAATTCTTTGCCTCGTCAATAACAACCATTGTGCCATCATCTAAATATCCAATACCTTGCATTTTTTCTTTGCCTTCTCTCACGATTTTTATATTGAGTGATTCTCCTGGTTGTACTTCTGGCCTTAAAGCAATAACTAAATCACTCAAATTCATAACTTTTAATTCTTTAACTTCAGCAATCTGAGAAAGATTATAATCAGCCGTAATTAAAGTTCCCGTCATATCCTCAGTAATTTTCAAGAGTTTTTCATCTACCCCATTACCTTCATACTTTGTTGGATTTATCACAAGTCTTCTCCCATATACATCTCTTAATTCTTTTAATAACTTGAGACCTCTTCTGCCTTTCGATCTTTTTTCATTACTGCTTGAATCAGCTAAAGTTTGTAATTCGTCAATTACACTTTGAGCAACAATTAATTGCCCTTCCAATAAGCCACAACTTAATAGGCCATTGATTCTTCCATCAATAATTACGCTTGTATCTAAAATTTTTGGACTTGCAGCAGGGAGGATTCCTTCATTTACTAGATACGCATCAGTATTATTTGGATTGAATAATCTCAATAATGTCCTTCCATGTGTATCTGCCAACTTATAACCGAGAGCACCAAAGAAAATGTTGCTTAATATAGCTGCTAAGGGTTTTGCGAAAAAAACCTCTCTAGGGAATGGAATTAATAGTATTGGAGCAAGTAGGAGATTCGCAACAAGTAATCCTAAAATTAATCCAACGGACCTACTTATTAGTAAGTCAGTTGGCATAGTTCTTATTTGATCAAGAAACGTCTTTCTAAGTTGCAGGAATACAAAACCAGCTGCTAATCCTATAAAAAACCCTATTATTGCTAAAACAATCCTAAAACCTTCTACATTAGATACCTGTTTAAGTATGTCTACGGGCAATAAATCAACACCAAGCCATCCGGAAGCAGCCCCAGACAATACAAATAAAATTAATACTAAGATATCTGTCATATCTATAATCTACTAGGATTTATTAATTGAGTAAATAAGGATTTTATTTTTTTCGATCCTAAATACTTTTTTTGGTGCTTAAAAATGAATTTAGATTATGAATAAGTTTCCAAGAAGTGCTTATGTGCACATTCCTTTTTGCCATAGAAGGTGTTTTTATTGTGACTTTGCAGTTATTCCACTAGGAAACAAAGTTGAAACTTTACAAGGTTATGGAAGCAAAACTGTTAAAGAATATTTGCAATTTTTGTTTAAAGAAATATTGTCAAATAAGTATAAATCACCTCTATCGACAATTTATATTGGAGGTGGTACACCATCAATTTTAGATCCTAGCCAAATCAAAGAATTAATTGATCTTTTTAGAGAAAATTATGGAATTGACCATGGTGCTGAAATTACAATGGAGGTTGATCCAGCTAGTTTTACTCAAGATGATCTTTATGGATTCATAAATGCTGGGATAAATAGATTTAGTCTCGGAGTACAAAGTTTTAATAATCAGATACTTCAAAAATCGGGAAGGCGTCATTTGAAAAAAGATGCAGAACAATCTTGTTTATGGTTGAAGAGAGAATATGATTCTGGGGTAATAAAAAGCTGGAGTTTAGATTTAATTCAAAACTTGCCACTTAGTGGATTTAAAGAATGGCAAGATGACTTAAAAAAAACAATAGAATTTTCACCTCCGCACCTATCCATTTACGATTTAAATATTGAAAATGGCACTGTTTTTGGAAAATTAGTTAATTTAGGAAAATTAAAAATCCCAAGTGATGAAGAAGCTTTAAGAAATAGTGAATCTACTCATTTAATTTTAAAAAACTCAGGGTATTCAAGATATGAAATCTCAAACTATTGCCTCCCGCGACATCAATCAAGACATAATAGGGTTTATTGGAGTGGTTTAGGCTGGTGGAGTTTTGGTCAAGGTTCTACTAGTTCACCATGGGGGGAAAAGTTAACTAGACCAAGAGTTAGTAGGGACTACAAAGAATGGGTAATTAGACAAAACGAACTTAATTTAGATTCGTCACTAACTAACAAGGAATTTGTCTATAAAGAAGTTGATGAAAAAATAATGTTGGGATTAAGACTCAAAGAGGGTGTAGATATCAAAAAAGTGTTTAAAGAACAAAACTGGGAAAAGAAAAAATTTGAAAGCAACTTTAGCAAATTACTTAAAGAATGGGAAAGATTTCTTGAAAGTGGACTATTAGTTAGAAAGGGGAATAGATTCTTTTTAAGTGAGCCTAATGGAATGGAACTAAGCAATCAAGTTCTTGTTTCTATGTTTAAGTGGTGGGATAAGATTAATTAAGTCTTTCAGAGTCTACCCATTCTTTTAATTTATCCTTAAATAATTTCTTTCCTTGGATAATCGGTTGGCAAAATGGCGGTTGATCATCATTGAGGCCTAACAAATCTGCAGTAACTCTCACTTGCCCATCGCAATAATTACCTGCACCGATACCTATTATGGGAATTGTTAAAGAATTTTGGATTTCTTTAGCGAGCAAATCAGGAATATGTTCAAGAACTATTGAAAAACATCCTAATTCTTCAAGAATTGAAGCTTCTTTCTTGATTTTTTCTTGGCTTGCTAAGCTTTCTCCTTGTTTTTTTAATCCAATATTTAGATAGCTTTGTGGTGTAAGGCCTATATGACCCATAACAGGGATTCCCATTCTTATTAATCTAGAAATAACTTTTTGTATTTCTGGTTCTGCTCCTTCTACTTTTACAGCTTTTGCATAGGTGCTCTTAATGATTTTCCCTGCATACTCAACAGCTTTATCCTCTCCACATTGGTAAGTCAGAAAAGGCATATCCGAAACTACTAAAGGTTGTTCCTCAATTTTCTTTTTAAATCCTCTTGAAACAGCATTAGTATGATAGATTATGTTTTCTAAAGTTAATGGCAATGTCGATTTGTATCCTAAGCAGACCATTGCTAATGAATCTCCTACTAGTACTAGATCAACATTTGCTTGTTCTGCAATAGATCCTGATATAGAGTCCCATGCAGTAAGTGCGATGATTTTGCGAGATTTTTTTTTATAATTAACCAGGTCTGTAGGTAACATAATAAATTTATGTATCTTTTTTAATCAAGAATTGCTAATATATTCTTGACTCGGCCTTTCGCGGTTTTAACGCCTAAACCTGGTCAGGACCGGAAGGTAGCAGCCACAAGGGATGCTTGAGGCAGGCGAGATAACCGAGTCACTTTATTTTACCTTTTAACCTATACCTTTTTTATTTTGCCTTAACCTCAAAAACTCAGGAATACTGGCTCCTGATTCTTTATTGTCCGAAAAATTATATAAGGGTTGATTAGATAATCTGTTTTTTATTCTTTGCTGGTTTAATGGTTGGGTTGTTTCAAATCCTGTGGCAATTACAGTAACTTGTATCTCCCCTTCCATTGCCTCATCGACCACAGCACCAACAATAATATTTGCTTCTTGATCAACAACATCATAAATAATTTCTGATGCGGAAGTCATGTCTTCTAAAGTCATGTCTTTGCCACCAGTAATATTTATAACGCATCCTTTAGCTCCATCAATTCTGGCTGCTTCTAACAAAGGACTATTCATTGCTGCCTGTGCTGCCTCTATAGCTCTCGATCTCCCTGAACCTATACCAATTCCGAGAAGAGCAGTACCAGCTTCCGTCATAACTGATCTTACGTCTGCGAAATCAACATTTACTAAACCTGGGCAAGTAATTATGTCACTAATACCTTTGACGCCCATCCTTAACACATCATCAGCATTCCTAAATGCTTCCTGAAGGGGAGCTCCCGCTATAACGTCTTTTAATCGGTCATTTGGAATAACTATGAGAGTATCAACGTTTTCAGCTAGTCTTGCGATCCCCTCCTCTGCTTGACGCATTCTTCTTTTCCCTTCAAAAGAAAATGGTTTGGTTACTATACCTACTGTTAGAGCCCCACTTTGTTTGGCTACTTCTGCAACTACGGGAGCTGCTCCTGTACCAGTTCCTCCACCCATTCCAGCGGCGATAAAAACTAGATCAGATCCTTCTAAAGCTTGTTGAAGCTCCTCTTTGGATTCTTCGGCTGCTTTTTGACCAATACTTGGATTCCCACCTGCACCTAAACCTCTAGTGAGGTTTTGTCCAAGTTGAACCCTACTCTCTGCAGAAGATTGTAGTAGCGCTTGTGCATCTGTATTGAGGACTCTAAATGAAACACCTTCTAAATCACTATTTATCATCCTATTGACTGCATTGCTACCACCACCACCTACACCAATGACTTCTATTTTGGCATTTTGGCTTGGAAGGATTTCTCTTGACTGATCAAAGTTTGAATTGTTACCGAAGCTCATCTCTTAATTAGGAATCTAATAATAGTATTGGGTGCATTATGAACTTACTGAGCTCATCTGTAGGAATTTGTTGAGGAAAATCCCAAAAATATTTATTTATTAAATATTTTGTTTTGAATGCAAAACCCATATAAACACTACAATAATTAAAAAAAATAATTTAAAATCCTTTTTCAAATATTAGGGTTTGAACACTTTTATTTTTGGTTTATCTGGATAAGTAAGATCAATATTATCAATTTTTTTTGAAAAGCTATCATTATTCAATTCATTTTTAAGATTATTGATAATTTGTAATTGATAGTTAATTAAATTTGGCTTAAATCCTAAGAATATTGTTTTTAACTCTTTTTCCTCCACAGTTAGAAACCCATCGGATGAAAAAGTAATTTTAATTATCTCTAATTCATAATTCTCTATAGCGATAAAAATTTCAGATAATGTTTTTTTAAATTTTTCTTTCCATCCAAAAACTTGTATGGTTAATTTACTCAAATTTTCTTCATCCACATTTTGTTTGTTTATAAAAATCCCATCTTTATCGATGAAGCCTAATATTTTTTCGTTGTTTGATATTCTCTCACCGTAAGCTATTGGAATTCTTGAATTAATATGAACTTTCAAACCAAAAGGAAACAATTCTCTGTTAACCGAAACATTCTTGAGAGATAAATTTTGTTCTAACTCTTTTTCTAACAAATTAGTTTCAACAAAAATTAATCGGATTGGAAAATTTAAAGATGAATTTTTTACCACATCATTCTGGGAGAATAATTCACTTCCAGAAATCCTAATGTCCTGAGGATAAACTTTTTTGAGAGTTTTTATGCTTATTAAGCTTGTTAAAAATAAAAATGAAATTAGAAAAAAAAAGCTTCTACTTTTGATTACTTTTTGGTTTTTCACAAATCACATCTAGCTTTTTCCATAAGTTGGTCCATCCATTCTCTCGCTTGCTCTGCATCTGAAAATGGCACATCCATCTCTTTCCCATCACCAACTAATCTCAATCTGCACTTACCTTGAGATTCACTTGTTAGAGGAGCTTCTCCTGAAGTTAATGCCATTAATTCAACTAACTCCAGTTTCTTGATTGTGAAACAATCTTTTTCTTCAAATTTACCAGCTTCAAATGCGCTCCACTTTAACTCCCCATTTTTTAAAAACGCTGCACCTGAACTATCTAACTTGCACAGTTCAGAATCACTAGCCCAACTTCTAAAAAGATTTTGCCTTCTTCTTTCTAACCATCCAAGTGCAGTTAATAAAATGAAGATTAAAAGTAATGGTAACCAAAGTAGTCCATGCAACATTTGATTTAAATTACAAATCTAAAGATATATCTACCAGTTTAGCCACAAGTTGTTCAATTTTTAAACCTGAAGCTTCCCAAAGCATTGGAAACATACTGTTTTTTGTAAAACCAGGAATTGTATTTATTTCATTTAGCAAAATTTTATTTGAAGATTTTTCTAAAAAGAAATCTACTCTTGCAAAACCGAAAATATTTAGTGCTCTACAACTTTTAATAGCAATTTCTTTAATTTCTTTTGTGATTTTAGAATCTATTTCGGCCGGGATAATTATTTTATTATTTGATTGATATTTTGAATCGTAATCGTACCAATCACTTTCGTAATTTACTTCGCCTATCTCAGAAGTTAAGAGTTTTGAATTCCCAATAATTCCGCATTCAATCTCCCTTACCTCTAAACCTTCTTCTATTAAAATTCTTGAATCTATTTCCCGAGCCTTTTCTAATGCTTGTAATATTTCTGATTCATTTTTGACTTTGGAGATGCCAAGAGATGATCCGGAGTTCGATGGTTTAACAAAAATAGGAAATTTTAATTTTTTTAAAATTTCATTAATTATTTTATTTTTTACTTCCTTATCGTTGAGATTTTCATTTTGAAAAACTAGATAATTAACTTGTGGAAGTTTAAGATTTGAGAAAATTGTTTTCATTAATATCTTATCCATTCCAAGTGCAGAGCCAATAATTCCACATCCAATTAAAGGTTTCTTTGTAAATCTAAGTAAGCCATGAATTGATCCGTCTTCACCATTAAATCCATGTAAAAGAGGAAACCAAATATCAACATTTTGAAATTCAATTCCGTCAAGGAAATTAATTTTTTTTTGATTAATAATTTCATGTTTTTTTGATTTATTGTTTTCAATTTCATCATTTAGGATTTTTTCTGAATTATCACTATCAAGCCAATCTCCATATTTGTTAATGTAAAAGGCTCTAACTGTAAAGCGTTCATTGTTTATTTCTGAATTAAATGCCTGATAAACTGTTTTCGCAGAGGATATGGATACTTCATGTTCATTGCTATTCCCGCCAAATATTAACCCAATACATTTTTTCTTACTCCCGATCATTTAGAAAAAATCATAAATTAAGTTCGCCTGTCAAAGAAAAAGGTCTTGCTTCATTTATTTTGACATCTATCTCATCTCCCAACGAAAAATTAAAGTTAATGTTTTTGGGAATCTCTACGAAAGTTAATCTATTTGTTCTAGTTCTACCCATAATTTGAGAGGAATTTTTTGGATTAAAACCCTCAATTAAAACGCTTTCAATATTATTGATGTATCTTTGATTTCTACTCCTAGCAGTTTTCTCGACCAAATCATTAATTTCCTGTAATCTAGCTTTTTTAACCTCTTCCGAAAGTTGATTCGTCCAAACTGCTGCAGGCGTATTTGGTCTTGGAGAGTATGCTGCTGTGTTCACCTGATCAAAGCCAATTTCTGATATTAGCTTTAATGTATCTTGATATTGTTGCTCGGTTTCTCCTGGGAAAGCAACTATCGCGTCAGCTGTGATTGATGCATCTGGCATTAATGACCTTATGTTCTCGATAATATTTTTATACTTTTTAATAGAATATCCTCTGGACATTTGCTTTAAAATTTCATCATTTCCACTTTGGAAGGGGATATGGAAATGTTCACAGACTTTATCAAGTTCATAACAAGCTTGAATCAACCTTTTTGAAAAATATCTTGGATGGCTAGTAGCAAATCTTATTCTGCGAATTCCTTTAACATCATGAATATAATACAAAAGATCAGTTAGGGTATTCTCTTTTCTCCCCTCTTTTGTAGTTCCTGGAAGGTCTCTACCATAGGCATCAATGTTCTGACCCAAAAGAGTAATTTCTTTAAAATTATCATCAGCTAATTTTTGGATCTCACTTTTTATCGCATTTGGATATCTTGATTGCTCTTTCCCCCTGACAGAGGGGACTACACAATATGAACATCTTTCGTTACATCCATAGATGATATTAACCCAGCCACAAATAGAGCTTTCTCTCCTGGCACTAGTTATGTCTTCAGAAATGAAGGATTCTTCTGTAGCAGCAACTTGATTTCCTAAATCAACTTTCCCTAGAAGATTCTCAAGGTTATTTACATGTTGAGGGCCCATTACTAGGTCAAGTTCTGGGACTCTTCTTAATAATGACTCCCCCTCTTGTTGAGCAAGACAACCTGCAACAACAAGTTTTAAGTTAGGTGTTTTGTGCTTTCTTTTAGCTTGTCTTCCTAGAAAGCTATAAACTTTTTGCTCTGCATTATCTCTAATAGTGCATGTATTGTACAAGACCAAATCGGCATTTAATTCATTATCTGCTCTGATGTATCCCATTTTCTCTAATGTTCCAGCCATTCTCTCAGAATCAGCCTTGTTCATTTGGCATCCAAATGTGGTTATCCAATAACTGCTAGTAGTTGAATTCTTTTGAGTTTTTTTTTCGTCTGATTTTGTTTTTGTGAGCACTTTGCTAGGAATTTTTTATGATTCTTTAATTCAAAATTACAAGTTAAATAATTTTGCTGCAATATTTTTGAGGGCGAGCGAGGGGATTCGAACCCCCGAATAGCGGCGCCACAAGCCGCTGCCTTAACCACTTGGCGACGCCCGCCTCACATTTATAAATTTAACAACTCAAGGGTAATTTTTCATAGTTATTTTTATCTTTTAGAGAAATTTGAATTATTTTCTAATTCAGTAAAGTTTTCTTATGATTTAAAATAAAAGAAAAATTTAAAGATTTGAGTAATTCCGGCACAGCTGAGGTTCTTATTCCCAGAAGCCTTTGTTTAATAGAAGATATAGATAACCTCATTATCGATATAGAGGATTTATGTTCAGTATCCATTAGTTGGGAGGATGGATTTGTTTCTGAGTTAAAGCCTTTAAAAAATAAAATTACAAAACCAAAAAATATTTTATTTCCAAGATTTGTTGAAACGCATTCACATTTTGATAAATCTTTTACATGGGCAGACTTTCCTAATCTGGAATCAAACTATGGAGGAGCATTATCAGTAAATCTTGAAGAACATAAAACTAGAACTACAGATAAAGTTCTTGAAAGAGTGGAGAAATCATTAAAACTTGCCATACAAAATGGATACCGTGCTATTAGAAGCCATATCGATACATATAAAGGTCAATCTATTGACATTTGGATTGAACTTTTTAAATTACAAAAAAAATTTTCAACTGAGTTGACTCTACAATACGTTGCTCTAGCTCCAGTGGAATTCTGGGATACAACTGATGGAGAAGATTTGGCAAAAATATTTTCCTCTAATGGAGGAATTTTAGGAGGTGTTATTGTTCCTCCTTTCAATAAAAAAAATACAAGCAAATTTCTAGCAAAGATGCTTCTTCTTGCTAGTAAATATAAATTAGAAATTGATTTGCATATAGATGAATCAATTATTGAACCTGGAGCGGGAATAAAAGTTTTATTAGAAACAATCGAAAATTTAAAAATTAATAGTATTCCGATCACTTGTAGTCATTTGAGTAGTCTTATTTCTCTAAGTAATAGAGAGATTTTAAATTTAGGAGAAAAAATGGCTGAGAAAAATATTAAGGTTATTGCTTTACCCTTAACAAATTTTTGGCTGCTCAATCGAAGTAATAAAACCACTTCATTAAAAAGACCAGTTGCGCCAATAAAGCAATTACAAAAGGCACATGTGGATGTATCTCTTGGTAGTGATAATGTTCAAGACCCTTGGTACCCATTTGGTAATTTTGACCCTTTTTATATGTTGTCTTGCTCGATGCCTTTGCTTCAACTTAATCCCTGGGAGAGAATGACTCTATCTTCTATTTTTTTAGCTCCAAGCAGATTATTAAATTTAAAATGGGATGGTCTAATTAAAAAAGGTTGCCCTGCTGATTTTGTGATTTTAGATGCACAAAGATGGGCAGAAGTTTTTTCAAGCAATTTAAAGAGAAAAGTATTTATAAACGGCAATTTATATTGCTAATTGGCTAATTTATGTACAAAGCATAAAAAATTTTATTAATGACATCAAATAGTCTTAAATTTTTAGACAAATTTAGGGAAGTCAAAAACTTAGAGATTATTGAAAGCCAATCCGACGTAAAAAGACTTTCAAAAGATTTTTATAACTACTCTCCAATCCTTACTGAAAAATTAGACGAATGTATTGCTGATTTGGTTGTAAGACCTAGTGATCATAAAGCGGTAAAGGAAGTAGCAGAAATTTGTTGGGAATTATCTATCCCACTTACTTTAAGGGGTTCAGGTACAGGTAATTATGGACAAGCTGTCCCATTGTTTAGAGGAGTTGTAATGCAGATGTGTAACTTTAATAAGTTAGAAGAATTTGATCCAGATACAGGTTTCGTAAAAGTACAGTCTGGCTGTGTTATGGGAGATTTGAATAAACAATTAGAGAAATATGACAGGGAATTGAGGTTACTTCCTAGTACTTGGAAAACTGCAACAATTGGAGGTTTTATTGCAGGTGGATCAGGAGGTATTGGGTCCATTAGGTGGGGATTTTTAAGAGATCCAGGAAATCTTATTGGTTTAGAGGCAGTAACCATGAATGAAAAACCTGCATTATTAAAGTTTGATGCTGAAGAATCCGAACCTTTAAATCATGCTTATGGGACAAATGGAATAATTACTTCTTTATTACTTGCTACTGATATCAAACGAAGGTGGTATTCGATAGTTATCGACTGTATTGAATTTGAAAAAACAATAGAAATATTAAAAACTCTCACGAGCGCAGCAATTGATCTGAAACTAGGAGCAATTCTTGAAGAAGAAATTGTAGATCAAATGCCAAAATGGTTTAAAAGTAAATCTAGAAGTCACAAGATATTAATTCAATCTACTCTTGGAGGGATAAAAACCATCGAGCTAATTTGTAAAAAATTTAAAGTTGAATCTACCTTACTTGGGGAAGAAGAAAAGCTTGTGAATGGAATTTCTGAAGTCGTATGGAATCATACAACTCTTCATATGAGGTCTAGGGATAAAAATTGGACATATTTACAGATGCTTTTGCCATTAAATAATGAACTAGAATTAATTAACTTTTTGAGAAAAAAATGGGGTAAAAAAGTTCTTTGGCATTTAGAGGCAGTTTCGCAACAAGGATCACCGAGATTAGCGGCTTTGCCTGTATTAAAGTGGAATGGGGCAGAAGAATTAAATGAAATAATGGAAGATTGCAAGAAACTTGGTGCTTTTATTTTTAATCCTCATGTTTTAACAGTTGAAGGCGGAGGTCTCGGAGTTGTGGATGCAGATCAAGTTAAAGCGAAATTAAGATTTGATCCTAAAGGGCTATTAAATCCAGGAAAGTTGGAAGGCTGGGAAGTAAAAGAACAATTCAAAATTTAACACTTTTTTTTATTTGCAAATTTAATAAATTCAGCAACTAAAAAAATAGAACCTGTTAGAACAGGATGATTAGGTGGCCATTTTTCTAGGGAAAATAAATACTCAATGGCAAGTTCAAATGTTTTAAATTCAATTGTTTCTTCAAAGTCAATTTCTTTAATCTGAGAGAGATCATTTAATTGCCAACTAGGTTGGTTTGGAACTGGCACAAGTAATAAGCGATCATTTTTCTTTAGAAGTGTTTTTAATATTGCGTAAATATCTTTTTGTCTTTGGACACCTAAAATCCAATAAATTCCTTTATCTTCATTCTCCCAATTGCTTCGCTCATTAGAGAGTGCTTTTGCAGCAGGATAATTATGCGCACAATCTACAAGAATTTCTTTGTTGAAATAATTTATTATTTCTAGCCTTCCGTTCCAAGTTGTCTTCTTAAGACCTTCAAATATGTTTTTTTCTTTTATATTAAATCCTAAATTATTCAGCGCTTCAATTGCTCCAACAGCTACCGAAGCATTTTGCTTTTGAAAAATTCCTTTTAATCCAAGCTCATAGCTGTGTGAAATTGAATCTTTCCAAATAATTTCTGCTCCTACTTCTTTAACTTTTTTGGTTATTAATTTTTCAACTTGACTATTTTGATTGCATGAGATGACAATTGAGTTTTTTTCAATAACTGCTAATTTTTCTTCCGCAATTTTTTCAATCGTATCTCCAAGAAATTCTTTATGGTCTAAGCCAATATTCCCAATAGCAATGATTGGTCTAAATTTATGGGCTGTTGTCGCGTCTAATCGTCCCCCTAAGCCAGCTTCAAGAATGAGTAATTCAACTTTTTTATGGTCAAAAAAATTTAGTGCGCAGCAAATAATTTTTTCAAAAGGAGTTAATTCAAATGTTGAAAAATTTTTTTCTATTAATCCATAGATTTTTTCAAAATCAGTTTCATTAATATTTTTTTTATTAACTCTAATCCTCTCGCATACATCAAAAAGGTGAGGAGATGTCGTTACACCGAAATTCCTTTTAGCTTCAAAAAGTATACTTTCTAAATATGCTGCGATTGATCCTTTTCCATTGGTTCCAATAATCTGTATCGCAGGGATATTTTTGCAAGGATTACCAAGTTCTTGAAGTGCTTTGTGAATTCTTGATAAACCTAAATTGATATTTTCCCTTTCATATTTAGGAGATAATAATTCAAAAATTTTTAAATTTGCATTTTTCAAAATTTAAATTGCTATAACTCTTCAAAAATTGAATTTAGCTTATCCAAAAGAATATTAATTTCTCTTCGAGATATAACTAATGGTGGGACAATCCTTACAACATTTCCTCCTGCAGGAACTACCAGTAATCTTTTATCAAAAGCTTTTAATGTAATTTTTTTTGCATCAGCATAATCATCATTGATCATAAGACCTTGTATTAAACCTAAACCTCTTTTCCCATTAATAATATTTGGAAATTTTTTTGACAATTTTTCAAACCCAGCACTTAATTGTTCCCCTCTTAGATAAACATTATTAATAAGATTTCTTCTATTTATCTCTTCTAATACTGTGAGGGCAGCTTTACAGGCGAATGGGTTCCCTCCAAAAGTGCTTGCATGATCTCCTGGAGAAAAAATGTTGGCTTTTTCTTTTACCAATAATGCTCCAATTGCATGACCTCCTCCTAAACCTTTGGCAAGGGTGAATCCATCAGGTTCAATTCCTAAATTCTCATAACCCCACATTTTTCCAGTTCGACCTACTCCACTTTGAACCTCATCTAAAATGAGAAGAGAATTATATTTATCACATATTTCTCTCAACTTTTTAAAAAATATTTTATTTCCAGGAATTACTCCGCCTTCTCCTTGTATTGGTTCAACTAAAACGCCGGAAATTTTTTGATCATTATTTTCACACTCTTCAAATAATTTTTTTACCGAATCAAAATTGTTAAATTTAAAAAATTTGAACCCTTCAATCATTGGTTCGAACCCTTTTTGATATTTAGGTTGTCCAGTGGCACTCAAGGCTGCAAGCGTCCTTCCATGAAAGCTGGATTCTGCTGCGAGAATAATTGATTCTTTACCTTTATTTCTTGTATTACCATATTTTTTAATTAATTTAATTGCTGATTCATTTGCTTCTGCACCACTATTGCAGAAGAAGACGCTTTCAGCACAACTCATATTCGTTAAAGTTCTGCTTAATTGTTCTTGTTCTTCAATGTTGTAGAGATTTGAAATGTGCTGAATCTTTTTTAGTTGAGTTGATAACCTTCTTCTTAAAACTCTGTCGCTATGTCCAAGGCTACAAGTTGCTATGCCAGCTACTGCATCAAGATACTTTTTACCTGTTTTGTCCCATAGCCAACAACCTTTTCCTTTTTTGAAAGATATATCGAATCGACTATAGGTATTCATCAAAGTGGGAGCGGTCGGACTTGAACCGACATACCCGAAGGTGCCGCATTTTGAGTGCGGTGCGTCTACCAATTCCACCACGCTCCCAAGGCTTTTGCAAAAATGAACTTTTTTATTATAACAAAAATCAACTTGTTGACTATTGTTTTGGTCAAGGAACAGTGATCAAGATAATGTTTGTTAATACTTAATCTTTTCGATAAAAAACATAGGATTATTTATTGCGTTTGCTGACAAGAAATAAGGTAAAAAGATAAAATTTAAACATTTATGATACATTTTTGTAACTAAATACACTTGAAAGTCTTTTTTAAAAGGAAATTGCTTCATGATTAGTAATATTGTGTTAGATTTATAAAAAAACAAATGTCTAAAACTCAAGCAAAAAAACTATCCTTTAAATTTGTCCCCTATCTTTTTATTGCAGTAACTATACTGACAACATTCGGTTCCAATAGCGGAATTTGGGCATGAATGATCTTAAGATTAGTGGTTTAAATAAAATTTGGTCTAGTCGCTTCTTAGTGTTATTCCTCATATTTTTAGGTTGTATTTCATTGATCAATATTGCTTACGTTTAAATAATTTACTAATTCTCATGCTCTTTGCAATTTAGGCCGCTCTATATCGAGGAATATCTGCAGGGTCTGAACTCGTCTTTAATTCCTTATTTGTCATAGTTTTTTTGTGAAATTCTCTAATTATTTTTATACCCAATATTTTTAATTTTGATTCAAAATTTTCATAACCTCTATCCAAATGCTCTAAACCATAAATTCTACTAGTGCCTTCAGCTATAATCCCAGCAATTATCAATGCAGCTGAAGACCTCAAATCAGATCCAACAAGATCCATCCCCTTAAATTTTTTAACACCCTTGATATACGCTATATTTTTATTTAATTTTATATTTGCACCCATTTTGTTAAGTAAATGAACATGGTTCATTCTGTTTTCGAAAATTGTTTCAGTTATCTTTGATTCACCATTCGCTATTGCCATTAAGGTTGTAAATGGTGCTTGCAAATCAGTTGGAAATCCTGGGAAAGGAGCTGTTTCAATATCTACCCCTTTGATCTTTTTACCTTTGATTGTAATCGAATTACCTTTAATCGTAATTTTACTTCCACTCTCTTGAAGCTTATTCGTGACAGCTTCAAGATGATTAGGAATTACAGGAGAAATTGTTATCGAAGAGGAAGTCGCAGCAGCAGCTATTAAAAAAGTGCCAGCCTCTATTCGATCTGGAATTACTTTATGAGTGCAACCGCTCAGCTTATTAACACCATCAATAATTATTTTTTCTCTGCCAGAGTCGTAAATTTTTGCCCCCATTTTATTTAGCATTTGGCATAAATCCTGAATTTCGGGTTCTCTTGCAGCATTCTCAATCGTAGTTCTTCCCTCAGCTAATGATGCGGCCATTATTAAAGTTTCAGTAGCCCCTACGCTTGGGCACTTTAATTTGATATGTGTACCATGCAGTCTATTAGTGTCGTCTTTTATTCTTGCTTTGACAATTCCTTCTTCAATAATAATTTCCGCTCCTAAGGCTTGAAGACCATTTATGTGCTCATCTATGGGCCTTGAACCAATATTGCATCCTCCAGGTAAGGGGACTTTAGCCTCTCCATATTTACTTAATAATGCTCCTATACAAAAGAAACTAGCTCTTAATCCATTAACAAGTTCATATGGAAGATCTTTAATAGAAATATTTTTTGGATCTATCTCTAAGCGATTGTTTTTTTGTACTAATTTAATACCTAAACTCTCTAGGATATTTCCCATTTTTTCTATATCGGTAAGACGAGGAACATTCTCAAGAATAATCCTTTCATTAGTAAGCAATGATGAGGCCAATAAAACTAAGGCAGAATTCTTGGCACCACTAATTTCAACTTTTCCATGTAAGTTGCCTTGGCCAAAAATCTTTAAATTTTGAGATTTAAGATATGACTTCTTTTTGCTTACGCAAATCATTAAGGGTTAATTTATTAAATTCATCATGACAAAGGAAAACTTGTAAGTCCACCCTATGTAACGTCATGAATATTAATAAAAAGTGAAAATGTATTTTTTTTTTGATTTCTTGGGAAATAAAAATTTAATAAATAATTGATCAAAATATTTATGTAATTAAAATATAGTTGGTAACGCATTTTTCAAATTACTCATAGAAAATACTTT
The DNA here is from genome assembly GCA_902620895.1 of uncultured Prochlorococcus sp. Classification (GTDB taxonomy): domain Bacteria; phylum Cyanobacteriota; class Cyanobacteriia; order PCC-6307; family Cyanobiaceae; genus Prochlorococcus_A. The sequence continues at coordinate 41,539 of CACNJU010000003.1, read as the reverse complement.
TTTAAAAATAACTAGTAAAAACAATAATCTAGTTAAAAGATTTAGATCATTTAAAAGAGGATCATCTCCAAAAGATCAAGACTTTTTTTGCATAGAGGGTACACATCTCATCGAAGAATTGCTGAAGTCTGGGAAAAATCCCTCTAAGATTTTAGTTACCGAAAAATGGCTAAGAAAGAATCAAAATCTAAGCAAAAAATTTCATCAGTCATTAATAAATATTGTTTCAGAAGAAGTATTGGCATCTGCGATTTCAACAATTAATCCAGATGGGATAGCAGCTTTAGTAGAGATTTCAGCAATACCTAATTATCAATTTCATACAAAAGATGATTTTGTTCTTGTTCTCGACAGGATTCAAGATCCTGGGAATATGGGTAATCTTTTTAGAACTGCTTTAGCTGCTGGTGTTGATGCAATATATTTAGCTGGAGGTGCGCACCCATTAGGCCAAAAGGTATTGAGGGCATCCTCTGGTGCAGTTTTTCATCTGCCATTTTTAAGATTTGATGGAACTGAAGAAGAAATATTAAATTCTTTACTTAAGTCTTTGTCTGAATTGTCAAATGTAGGATTTAAGATTTTTTCTACTAGTAGCCATAATAAAAGTTCAAAAAAACCTTCAAAACCTTACTGGGAAGTTGATTGGTCTAGATGTACCGCATTAATTTTGGGTAATGAAGGTCAAGGTATTCATGAAAAAATTCAAGAAGCTTTTAATGAAACAATTACAATTCCGCATAGTGAGCTTGTAGAATCATTGAATGTGGCTTGTGTTGCAGTTCCGTTATTACTCGAACGAAAAAGAGTCGCATACACCTCTAATAAATTAATAAAAAGTGACTGATTCAAGTTTTGATTTTGATTTAATCGTAATAGGAGCAGGATATGGAGGTTTTGATGCCGCTAAACATGCTGCTGGTAAGGGACTGAAAGTTGCAATAGTAGAATCTTCTGATATGGGAGGCACTTGTGTTAACAAGGGTTGTGTTCCATCTAAAGCTCTGTTGGCTGCAAGTGGAAAAGTTAGAGAAATTGCTGATTATGAACATTTAGCTAAATTTGGTATTCATACTTCCCCAGTAAGATTCGAGAGATCAAAAATTGCAGATCATGCAAATAATTTAGTTTTAAATGTTAGAGAAAATTTAACAAGAACTCTTAAAAGGAGTGGAGTTGAAATTATTTTGGGCATTGGCAGAATTGAAGGAAATCAAAAAGTAGGTGTAAGAGATAAAAACGGAATTGATAAAATTTTTACATGTAAGAATATTGTCATAGCAACTGGTTCTTCTCCTTTTGTACCCCGTGGAATAACTTTGGATAATAGGACTGTATTTACTAGTGATGATGCGGTTAAACTTGAGTGGCTTCCAAGATGGATAGCAATTATTGGAAGCGGATATATAGGACTAGAATTTGCTGATGTTTATACAGCTCTTGGTTGTGAAGTTACTATGATCGAGGCTTTGGAAAATATTATGCCAACATTTGATCCAGATATCACTAAAATTGCTAAGAAAAACCTTATTCAATCCAGAGATATAGACACAAAATCAAATGTCTTTGCGACAAAAATAACACCTGGATGTCCTGTAAAAATAGAACTGACGGATGCAAAATCTAAGGAAGTTGTCGAAACTTTAGAAGTTGACGCTGTACTTGTTGCAACTGGCAGAAGTCCTAATAGTAATAACTTAAATCTTGATTCAGTTGGTATCGAAACAGTAAAAGGGTTCATTCCCATAGATGATCAAATGAGAGTTAAGAATGGTGATGAAATAATACCTAACATTTGGGCTGTTGGAGATGTAACAGGCAAACTAATGCTTGCTCATACAGCTGCAGCGCAGGGTACAATTGCTGTCGATAATATTTGCGGTGGTGATGTCGAAATTAACTATAAAAGTATCCCTGCAGCAACATTTACTCATCCTGAGATAAGTTCAGTTGGTCTCTCTGAAGCTGAAGCTAAAGAGATATCTGCTAAAGAAAATTTTACTTTGGGAGTTGTAAAAAGTTTCTTTAAGGCTAATTCAAAAGCATTGGCTGAATTGGAGAGTGATGGATTGCTAAAGTTGATTTTCAATAAAGATAATGGGAAAGTATTAGGGGCTCATATTTTTGGGTTACATGCGGCTGATTTAATTCAAGAAATTTCGAACGCTATTTCAAGGAACCAAGATGTAATTGAATTATCTAAAGAAGTTCATACTCATCCCACTCTTAGTGAAGTAGTTGAGGTCGCATATAAACAGGCAGCTTCTCAAATAAAATAATATCTAAAATTAATGGAGATAAGACGCAGGCCACCAAATCCAACAGTAAGGGTAGAAAATTTAGAATATGCTGTACCTCATAGAGAAGCACAAGCAAAAAATATTTTGGAAGAAATTGTATGGCACAAAGATAATGAAATTAAGAATTTTAAAAAAATAGTCTCTTTAGAAGATCTCATCAAAAAGATTGCAAACCTTCCCGCTCCCAAGGATTTTTATAAAAATATCTTGGAGTCAAAAATAAAACCAGGAGTAATTGCTGAAATAAAAAAAGCTAGTCCGAGTAAAGGAGTGATTAGAAAAGATTTTAACCCTGAAGAAATAGCAGTTTGTTATGAAGAATTAGGTGCATCATGTATCTCGGTACTCACCGATAAAAGGTTTTTTCAAGGTAGTTATGAAATACTCGAAACTGTAAGGAAATCAACTAATCTCCCTCTACTCTGCAAAGATTTTATTATTTCTGCTTATCAGATTTATAAAGCAAGGGTATCTGGCGCTGATGCAATATTATTAATCGCTGCGATTTTAAGTGATGATGATTTAATTTATTTAAAGAAAATAGCTGATAATTTAAAGATGAGTGTTCTTGTTGAAGTCCATAACTCTAATGAATTAGAAAGGATTCTAAAGTTAAAATCTTTTAATTTGATTGGAATAAATAATAGGGACTTAAAGACTTTTAAAACGGATTTAAAAACATCAAAAGAATTGATGCATACATATGCAGATATATTTTTAAAACAAAATATTATTCCTATAAGTGAATCTGGAATTAATTGTGCCGAAGATTTAGAATCGCTTAGATCTATTGGAATCATGGGAGTATTAATTGGTGAAACTTTTATGAGAGAAACTGATATTGAACAATCGTTCAAGAAATTATTTAACCCAATTTAATTTTGACTTCAAATCGTGCTATAAAATTGAATAAAGAGATTTGTACTGAATATATATGCAGGCTGTAATTTTAACAGGTATAGTCGCAGGATCTGTGCATGTAGTTAGTGGCGCTGATCATCTAGTTGCTATGGCACCAGCAGCGATTAATAACCCCAAAAAAGCTCTTAAAAATAGTTTCTCATGGGGTTTGGGACATTCTTCAGGAGTCCTCTTGTTAGCTTTTCTAGCGATTTTTATTAAGGATATTACGCCATTAAACAAATTTTCTAGTATTGCCGAATTACTAGTTGGAATTTCACTTCTAATTGTTGGAATATTTGCTATAAAAAATTCTTTTCAATTAAGTATCCACTCGCATTCCCATAAGCATGAGAATGGAATTGCCCATCGTCACTTTCACTTTCATGTTAAGGAACAAAAAAATAATAATAAGCACTCACATGCTTTGACTGGTTTAGGCTTGCTACACGGTATAGCTGGAGGTTCGCATTTTCTTGCAGTTCTTCCTGCTTTAGCACTACCTTTAACAAGCGCTTGCTTATATTTGATTTCATATTTGATTGGTTCACTCATAAGTATGAATCTTTTTACTTGTTTAATATCTTTTACTACCTTGAAAGCAAGTCAAAAATTTATTAAAAGATTAATAGCTGTAGCAGGAGGGCTTTCCTTTTCTTTGGGATTATTTTGGATTCAAAGAAGTGCTTCTGTTTTTTTGAATTAAAAAATTTTTTAATTTAGGAATAATTAATTTAGAGGTGACAATCCCAATTATTTTTTCGTTGTTGATTAATCCAAATTTTTTACTATCTTCGCTAAATTCAATATTGTCACCAAGAACCTCAATATTGTTTTGATTTACTGTATTTACCCTTTTTATTAGGCTTTTATTTTCAAGTGGATGATTAAAAATAACTATTTGTCGACTTTTTAATATTGATTTATCCTTTTTATATTTTTTAAAAAATACAATATCCCCTTCTTTTAGGTAAGGTAGCATCGATTGGCCACTAATAATGGCAGTTTTTCTTAAACCTAAGAAAAATAAAATAGAATCAAAAAAACTTTTGAAAATAATTCTGGTTAACTAGCTTTTACAAAAGCGTCTGATCTTCCTTTTGAAGCCCAGAAAATATTGTGAATCTTTTCAACATAACTCATTAGTTCTTCAGCTTGGGCTAAGTCAATATTAACTTTGCATGCACTGCATAATTTGGCCGCCTTCCAAATGGTTTCATGTAAGTCTGGATAAGTTTCTAAGTGAACTGGTTTAAAGTAATCTGTCCACAAAATTAGAATCTCTTTCTTTGTTTCTTTTGCTTGCTCTTCTTTAACTGCAACATATCTAGAAAATGTATTACTATATGCAGCCCACTCTGCTGAATCAGTGCTAGAAGGAGCTTCTAATGCAATAAGTTTTTTTGTCATTGATAAAACTGCTTCAGCTGCGACTCTCGTAGATGCTGGGTCGTAAACACCACAAGGACCATCGCAGTGAGCATGGACTGTCATTGGGGATTTTTTATCTAGAAAAGAATTGATGAATTTACTTAACATTTCAAATATTTAGTGTTGTATATATATTACTTGGAGATTAACTAAATTGAAAAGTCTTGGATATTTTTCTTACTTAATTTAATTGACTTTTAATAATTCAACTTCAAAAATTAAAGTCGCATTAGCTGGTATTACATTTCCAGCTCCTCTTGATCCGTATCCAAGTTCCGGGGGTATTGTTAATTTTCTTTTGCCTCCAACTTTCATGCCTGCTACACCTTCGTCCCAACCTTTTATTACTCGTCCAGCACCCAAAGGAAAGCTGAATGGAGCTCTGCCGATACTGGTATCAAATTGTGTCCCGTCTTCTAGTGTTCCTGTGTAATTTACAGTGACTGTTTGCCCAGCACTGGCCTCATCTCCTTCCCCGTTTACGATATCTGCAATAATTAGACCACTTTCTGTAGTCCTTGAATTGTTGTCTGATGGTGTTTCTTCTGCCATAGCGAAAAGTATAGGATTTGGATCTGATGGGTCTAGTTCAAATAAATTATTATTTGAGACATTTGATGATTTTGCAACAGGTGTTCCTTGAACTGACTGAGATTCTGATTGAGCAGCATTAACAGCTTGAGGTGAATTAAATTGACTGAAAAGAGTTAATGAAACACAAAAAACAAAAATTGCAAAACTAATAAAGACTTCTTTCACTTAAATTTTGAAAGTTACTAAAACTTAGTCTACAGAATAAAGGTACAATAAATGAGTGATTATAAATTTAATTTCGTAATTTTAGATTGTTAATCCCAACTCAAATTAAAAGTCTAAAACAATATTTTTATCCTTGTTTAGGAGGGATTTTAGGAGGAATTTCAGTTTCAACTCATTTTTGGCTGGTTTTTATGCCGATATCATTATTTATTTTATGGAAGGGAAGTGCAAGGAGAATAGCAAATTTTTGTTGGGGTTTTTTCTTTATCTTGATAAGTCATTCTTGGCTTTATGATCTTCATCCATTGACATGGCTTGGGTTTTCATGGATTAAAAGTTTAATTATTGCCATTTTAATATTATTATTTTGCGCTTTTTTGGGTGGGATATTAGTTTATTTATGGGGATTGTTAGTTGAAATTATTCTCTGGAAAGAGGATGTTTTCAAAATGAAAATATTATCTTTAATAGTAAAAGTATTTTTTTTATCTTTGACTTGGGGTATTAGTGAATTGATACTTTCTCAAACACCTTTTTTTTGGATAGGTTTAGGAGAGAGTCTTATCCCAGGTGATATTTATCTTGCTGGTTTAGCAAGATGGATTGGTGCAAGTGGTTTATGCGTATTACAAATATTGATTGGATTTTGGATTTTTTATATTCAAGGTAGATGGGAAAGAAAACTTTACTTTAAAAAAATATTTCTTTTAGGACTTTTGGTTCTTATTTTCTTACATTTATTTGGAGGTTTAACAACTCCAATAAAAAGAAATTATGAATATCCGGTAGCTATTTGGCAAACAAATATACCAACAAGAGAAAAATTAAAAATAAATGATGAATTTATTGAAGAAAAGCTATCTATCGCTCAAAAATATGCTTTATCAAACAAAGTGAAACTTCTTGTTGCTCCTGAAGGAACGCTATCTAATAATTTTTATTTTTCTAAAGGCATTAAGGTTAATACCTTGTCAGGAGGGTTCAGAAATTCAAATAATGAGTTAAGAAGTTCTTTACTCGGATTTCAAATTGGAGATAAATCTTTTACCTCATTTATAGATAAAAATAGACTTGTTCCAATAGGTGAAAAAATACCTAGATTTCTAGATATTTTTTCAAGAGGATTATCTGCAGTAGGAGGAATTCAACCAGGCTCTGATTCAAGATTTTTTGATCCTAAATTTACACAACCTCTAGCAGTGGCTATTTGTTATGAAATTAGTGATGGATTGAAAATAAGAAAGGCTATTAATAGTGGTGCAAAACTAATAATAACTGCAGCAAATTTAGATCCCTATCCAACTAAGCTTTATAATCAATTCCTGTCTTTGGCAAGATTGAGAAGTATTGAAAATAAGAAAAATAATTTACTTGTATCAAATACTGGCCCTTCGGGCTTAGTTCAAGATGATGGAAAAATAATTAAACTTTTAGATTATGATGTTGAGCAAAATGAAATAGTGTTCCCTAATTTTTCATCCGAAAAGACTTTCTATACAAAATTTGGAGATCAACCCATTTTGTTTTTGTTTATATTATTTATGGGATTAAATTTCTTTTGGAAAATTAACTAATTAATCCACCACCCAATAAAATTTCTCCTTTATAAAAAACTGCAGCTTGTCCGGGCGTTACCGAACTTTGACTTTCTTCAAAAATTAATTTAAATGTTGTAGTTAGATTATCTACCTTTTTTAAAGGTACTAAAGTTCCTCTTACTGGATGACTTCTATATCTAATTTGTGCTTCTACTTCTACCTCTTGTTTAGGTTCTTCGATTGAAACCCAGTTAACCTCTCTAATTATTGCTTCTCTATTAAACAGATTACTTTTATCTGCTACATAAACTATGTTTTTTACCCTGTCTAAACTTTTTACATATAACGGTTCTGGCCAAGCGATGCCCAAACCTTTTCTTTGACCTACAGTAAAGTGCTGAATACCATTGTGCTTTCCTAGAACTTTTCCATTAACATGCACAATTTCTCCCTCTTTGGGTTCAATGTGTTTGTCGATAAATCTCTGCATTGATCCATAATGCTCAACTAAACATAAATCTTGACTGTCTGGTTTTTGAGCAGTTCTAAGGCCTAATCTCAGGGCTTCCTTTCTTGTCTCTTCTTTTTTCATTTCACCAAGAGGAAATTCTAATCTGCTTAGTACTTCTTGTGAAAGAGAATAAAGAAAATAACTTTGGTCTTTGTTTTCGTCAGCACCTCTGAGAAGAAGGAAGTCCTTAAACGCAAAGCTCTTGCAATCAAGTTTTTTTATATAAGATGATTTTTTTATTCTTGCGTAATGTCCAGTCGCAATATGAGTAAAATCCTTTTTGTTTATTGCGTAATTAAGCATCTCTTCAAACTTCACATTCTTGTTGCACATCGAACATGGAAGTGGAGTGAATCCTTTCTCATAGCTTTCAGTAGTTTTTTTAATTACCTCTCTTTCGAAAATTTCTCTTGAGTCTATTATTTTATGATTAATTCCTAAATCTTCACAAAGGCCAGCAGCATCTACTAATCCTTCGGAACAACAGGAGCCTTGCCCTTTCATTAGCCAAAGAGTTAGTCCCTCAACATTCCAACCTCTTTCTACAAGAAGAGCAGCTGAAAGGGAACTATCTACGCCACCAGAAAGACCCACAATAATATTTTTCTTCTTTTTAGTTTTATTATTAGAAGAAAAAAAGTTCTCTAATTTTTTATCCTTTTGTGTCTTTAACATGGAAGTTTAAATTTTTGAACAGCACTTCAATTGCTTTGTACTCATTATGAACGAAATTGTATGGCCAACAATTGACTCTAAACATTTAATTGTTGATTCAAAGCAAATGTTGATATTAGAGAAAGAAATGTTTTCTGATGGAATGCCAAAAGAAGCATTGATGGAAAAAGCCGGTATCAAAATCAGTAGATGGCTCTTAAAGAAGAAACCTCTTCTCAAGCATGGAATAACTGTTTTTATAGGTCCTGGGCATAATGGCGGGGATGGAGCAGTAATAGCTAGAGAGCTTTTTTTGAAAGGGTTTTATGTTCAGATATGGTGCCCATTTCTAATAAAAAAAACATTAACTAATAACCACCTCAATTATCTTACATCTATTGGGGTTACAAAATTAGTAGCACCCCCTGATGCAAATGGAAAAGAACTCTGGATTGATGCAATTTTTGGTAATAATCAAACAAGAAAAGTTGATAATGAGTTAATTAAACTTTTTAATCAAAAATTTCATAACAAATATGGCAAGGTAATAAGTATTGATATTCCAACAGGATTATGTCCTGATAAAGGAGAGCCTTTTTTAGATAACGCAGTAAAGGCAGACTATACCTTGGCTATTGCTCTTCATAAGATTGGGTTGATGCAAGATTCTGCTTTGCCTTTTATTGGAGAATTGCACCATATTGATATTGGGGTGCCGATTTGCAAGTTACTTAATATTGAAAAAAAAGTCTTTAATGTTACTTACAAAGATTTAAAAAATATTGACTTACCTGCTTTACCAAAAAATTCTAACAAATATAAAAGAGGTAGAACATTATTAATAGCAGGAAGCGAGAAATATCCTGGAGCTGCATACTTGGCATTAAAAGGTGCCTTATCAAGTGGAGTAGGCTATGTCTCGGCTGTCCTGCCCGAGTTAGTTGCTGAATCTATTTGGCAAGTTGCTCCAGAAATAGTTTTAAAAGAAACTATGCAATCTAATCAAAATGGAAATGCATCTTTATTTGGTGCATTAAAAAATATTGATTTAAGTGCATTTGATTCAGTAGCTGTCGGTCCAGGAATAGGAATTGATAATGATGATTGGCAAAAATCAGAAGAATATTTTTTGAGTTATAGAGGATTATTGGTATTGGATGCAGATGCACTTAATAGAATTTCGCAATCTAAGTTGGGGTCAAATTTCTTTTTAGAGAGAAAATTTAAAACATGGATCACACCACATAGCAAAGAATTTGGAAGATTATTTCCTAATATCAAATCAAATACCAATGTTGGACTTGCTCGTGATGCGGCAAAAGAATTCAATATTAGTATTTTGTTAAAAGGAGCTAATAGTATAGTTGCTGATAATAAAAAAGTATGGCAACTTTTTGGAACTGATTCTCAGACAGCTCGAGCTGGATTGGGTGATCTTTTATCTGGTTTTGTAGCTGGTAGTTCAGCGATTGATTTAACCTTGTGTAGAAATATATCAACAGTTTTTTTTGCTAAATATGTACTTTTGCATTCATTTGCTGCGTCGAAGTGCAAAAGTGGGTCAAATGCTTCTGCTATTGGTGACGAACTGACAAAATTAATGAGAAAAATAAAAACGAGACAAATATCTTGAAAGAGACAATTTAAGAGAGTTATTTAATGTTTTAAACACATAAGTGTACAAATATTACTTGAAATCTGAAGCGCGCATTAAATATTTGGCCATTTCTTTAAAAGTGTAGGAGAGTTTTACTACCTTGTCAGGTCAAAAAATGCTCTCATCATTACCAACCCAATCAGAACAACCTAAAAGGAGGAGTAATGATCCAATAAGTTGGTATTTGCAGAATATTGGTAGAGTTCCCCTATTAACACCTGCCGAAGAGATTGAATTGGGTAATCAGGTCCAGAAGATGATGGTACTTACAGAAGATGGACAATTAAATGAAAAGATTAATGATTTTACAACTCAGCAAAAAAGAACTATAAAAATTGGACGAAGAGCTAAAGAAAGAATGATGAAGGCTAATTTAAGATTAGTTGTCAGTGTGGCAAAAAAATATCAAGGTAAAGGATTGGAATTACTTGACTTAGTACAAGAAGGTTCTCTTGGTTTGGAGAGGGCTGTTGAAAAATTTGATCCGACAAGGGGATATAAGTTTTCTACTTATGCTTTTTGGTGGATTAGACAAAGTATGACAAGAGCAATTGCATGTCAATCAAGAACAATCCGTTTACCTGTTCATTTAAGTGAAAGGTTAGCATCTATTAGAAAAGTTAGTAGAGATTTGGCTCATAAACTCGGCGCTATGCCAAGCAGAATAGAAATTGCAGAGGCGATGGAAATTGATGTTGAAGAATTGGACTCTGTCTTAAGACAAGCCTTATCTACAAGTAGTTTAGATGCTCCAGTAAATGGTGATGATGGAAGGAGTTTTCTAGGAGATTTGATCGCAGATAGTAATAATGAAGAACCTTTAGATCAAGTTGAACAAAAAATGCACCAAGAGCAACTAGGGAAATGGTTAAGTCATTTAAGCGAGCAAGAACAACATGTACTCAAATTAAGATTTGGACTTGATGCGAATGAGAGACATACGCTTGCTGAAATTGGAAGGTTATTAGAAGTTTCTAGAGAAAGAGTAAGACAAGTTGAGCTTAAGGCATTAAGAAAATTGAGAAATTTAACTAGAAAATTACCTAGTGGTATTTAATCTATTCTTCTGCCCAAATATATTTAGTTAATTCTTCAGAAGGAGGTTCGGGTGCTTCAATAGCATTTTTAACTGACTCCGATATCTCTGTATCAATTTTCTTTTCAATAATTTTTAACTCATCTTCAGTCGCGAATTTACCATCAATAATTTCTTGGGCTAATTTCTTAATAGGATCTCTTTTTCCCCAAAATTCCTTCTCTTGTTCAGACCTTAATTCATCTGGATCGGCGAGGGAATGCCCTCTGTATCTATAAGTCAAGCATTCTAAAAGTGTAGGTCCTTCTCCTGCTCTAGCACGTTCGATTGCTCTTTGCGCTGCACCTCTTACTGCTAATACATCCATCCCATCAACTTCCTCTCCGTGCATACCAAAAGCAGACGCTTTTCTCCAGATTTCAGGATTGCTAGTAGCTCTGTCGTGAGCCATACCAATAGCCCATTTATTATTTTCAACAACAAAAATTATGGGTAATTTCCATAGCTGGGCCATATTTAGACACTCAAAAAACTGCCCATTATTGCAAGTCCCATCCCCAAAGAATGCTGCAGTTACAGCATCACTATTACTATTACCAACAACATCCTTTTTGTATTTACTTGAAAAGGCTGCTCCTAAGGCAACTGGAATTCCCTCTCCAATAAATGCATATCCTCCGAGTAAGTGATGTTCTCTTGAAAATAAATGCATGGAACCACCTCGGCCTTTGCTGCAACCTGTAGCTTTACCAAACAGTTCACTCATTACTTCAAATGAGGGAACACCTGCACTTAGTGCATGAACATGGTCGCGATATGTACTACAAAACCAATCATGTTTCTTCTTCATAGCGCCAATTACTCCCGTGCTTATAGCCTCTTGACCGTTATATAAATGAACGAACCCAAACATTTTTCCCCTGTAATACATTTCTGCACACTTATCTTCGAACCTACGACCAAGCGTCATGTCTTCATAAAGAAATAATCCGGTTTCTCGGTCTAATTCGGCTTTTTTTATGTCTTGAAGATTTGAGATTCTCTCTACGTGTGTTTCCAAGAAAAATACCTTAATGAAGTTTTGATTTGTTAACATTCTAAGGCGTGAGGGGCGATTTTCATTATTTTTTTTAATAACTCTGTAAGACCTTGTGAAAAAAATTTTTAACTTGATAAAATTTGTCTAAGAATTTTCAATAGGATATTTGTTTGGAACTTCCTTTAGACCATTTTCGTTTAATTGGCGTAAGCCCCTCTGCAACATCTGAGGAAATACTAAGAGCGTTTCAATTGCGGTTAGATAAAACACCTAATGAAGGTTTTACTTATGAAGTTTTAACCCAAAGATCTGAGTTGCTTCGCCTCACTGCTGATTTACTTACAGATCCAGAAAGTAGAAGAGATTACGAAAATTTATTATTAAATGGGATATCAGGACTGGAGTTCTCCTCAAATAGAGAAATAGCAGGTTTAATACTTCTTTGGGAATCGGGTTCACCAAAAGAAGCTTTTAAAATCACGAGAAAAGCATTGCAACCCCCACAAACTCCAGCTTTAGGAAGTAGTAGAGAAGCTGATTTAACATTATTGGCTGCATTAACAGCTAGAGATTCAGCAATTCAAGAACAACAGCTTAGATCTTATTCGAACGCGGCAGACTTTTTACAGGAAGGTATACAACTTCTACAAAGAATGGGAAAGCTAGGAAATATAAGAAAAGAACTTGAAGAAGACTTGGTTTCTTTGCTTCCTTACAGAATTCTAGATCTTCTTAGTAGGGATTTAAATGATCAAGAGTCTCATAAAAAAGGCTTAAGTATGTTGGAAAATTTAATCACAAAGAGAGGAGGGTTGGAAGGTAATAATAAATCTGAATATAAAGATTATTTAAATCAGCAAGAATTTGAAGCTTTTTTTCAACAAATTAAGCCATTTTTGACAGTTCAAGAACAGATTGATTTGTTTCTTGAATTACAAAAAAGAGGATCATTAGAAGCAGGATTTTTAGCTTTTCTATCATTAACAGCTATTGGTTTCTCGAGAAGAAAGCCAGAAAAATTATTTGAAGCGAGGAGAATTTTAAAGAAACTAAATTTATCAGGTCTCGATTCAATGCCTCTAGTTGGTTGTTTGGATTTGCTTTTAGCTGATATTGACCAGGCATCTGCAAGGTTTTCAAGTAGTTCTGATGAAAATTTACGAGATTGGCTTAATAGTTATCCCGGAAATAAGTTAGAAGCGATATGTATTTTCTGTAAAAATTGGTTAGAGAATGATGTTTTAGTTGGGTACAGAGATATCGACTCACAAGAGGTGGATTTAGATTCTTGGTTTGAAGATAGAGAAATTCAAGAATTTATTGAAAAATTAGAAAAGAAATCAAATAAAATTTCAATTAGGTCAAATCTTCAGAACCAACAGATTGAGAAGGAATCCTCCACAAAAACTCCTGAAGACTTTAATAATTTACTAGGTAATATGGATGAGAGGAGACTACCTTGGCCTGGTGGGATAAAACAAGATTATGAAAAGGTTGAGATCAAAGAAAATGAGTTCAATGAGGATTACTTTAAGAAAAAACCAATAGAGTTTTATAATTTTTTAATTGAAAAAATTGCCGAATTAAAGTTTAGTTTTGGGGAATTCTTGAAGGATAAGGAGATTATTAATCGGTCACCTTATTTAATTTATACTTATGCTTTTTTGATTTTATTTGCATTTGGTATTGGTATTGGATTTTTAAGAAATAGTTTAAAAAAATCAATTCAGGACGAAGTTACTGCTGAAAAACCTTTAATTGCCATAGATAAAAATCAAAAGATTAGTGAGATAGATATTATTCAAGAAATAAAAAAAAATTCTTCAAGCACATTGAATTCTATTAGTGAGAAATCTTCTTCAATTATTCCCTCCGAATTAAAAGAACTTAATATCCCTTCACCTTCTTTAGAAGATATAAGCAATTTAATTAATGGATGGCTTTTAGGTAAAAGTAATTACTTAGCAGGAAAGAGTGAAATTAATCTTTCTAAAATTGTTAGTAAAGGTCTTATTGATCGAACAATCGAAGAAAGACAGAATGATATCGAGAAGGGAATTTATAAAGAAATTAATTCCCAAATACGAAAGATTGATTTGGAATCGCAAACTTCATCTCGGATAGTTGTTTTAGTTGAATTGAATTATCTAGAGAGAATAGTTAAGAAATCAGGAGAATTTCTTAATGAAACATCATTGACTCCCCTTAAGGTTAAATATATTTTGGGTTTTTCAAATAAATCATGGAAATTGGTTGATTTTGTTAGCGGGTTGTGAGTATAGACTTCTATATCATCTATAATAATTAAAAATTAATTTTAATAATGTTTGATGAACTCTCATCACGCTTTGAAGACGCAGTAAAAGGTTTAAGAGGCGAAGCAAAAATTAGCGAAAATAATATTAATGATGCCCTGAAAGAGGTAAAAAGAGCACTTCTTGATGCCGATGTTAGTTTGTCAGTAGTAAAAGACTTTATATCAGATGTTAAAGATAAAGCTATTGGAGAAGAAGTAGTTAGAGGTGTAAACCCAGGCCAAAAATTTATTGAAGTTGTAAATAAAGAATTGATAAGCATTATGGGGAATGAAAATTCACCATTAAACGAAAATGAAAATAGTCCAACTGTTATTTTAATGGCAGGACTTCAGGGAGCTGGTAAAACAACTGCTACAGGAAAATTAGGCCTTTATTTAAAGGAAAAAGAAAAAAAGGTTCTTTTAGTGGCTGCAGATATCTATCGACCAGCAGCTGTAGAACAACTTAAAACATTAGGAAGTCAATATGATTTGGAAGTTTTTTCAGCTAAAGAAAAAAATAACAAACCAGAAGAAATAGCTAAGGACGCATTGAAATATGCGAATGAAAATAATTTTAACTCGATAATTATTGACACTGCCGGAAGATTGCAAATTGATGATTCTATGATGAGTGAAATGGTCCGAATAAAAGAAGTTTCTAATCCTGATGAAGTTTTGCTTGTTGTTGATTCAATGATTGGTCAAGAAGCTGCTGACCTGACGAAGTCATTTCATGAAAAAGTAGGAATTTCAGGGGCGATATTAACTAAGTTGGATGGGGACTCAAGAGGAGGAGCTGCTTTATCAATAAGAAAAATAAGTGGGAAACCAATCAAATTTATTGGTGTAGGTGAAAAAATAGAAGCACTGCAACCATTTCATCCAGAAAGAATGGCCAGCAGGATTTTAGGCATGGGCGATGTATTAACACTTGTTGAAAAAGCACAAAAAGAAGTTGAGCTTGCTGATGCAGAAGCGATGCAAAAGAAACTTCAAGAAGCGACATTCGATTTTAATGATTTTGTCAAGCAAATGAGATTAATTAAAAGGATGGGATCACTTGGTGGATTGATTAAATTGATTCCTGGAATGAATAAAATAGATGATGGGATGATAAAAGATGGAGAAGATCAACTAAAAAAAATAGAATCTATGATTTCATCAATGACTCTTGAGGAGAAACAAAAACCTGAGGTTCTTGCTGCTCAGCCTTCAAGAAGACAAAGGATCGCTCAGGGTAGCGGTTATGAAGCAAAAGACGTAGATAAAGTATTAGCTGATTTTCAAAGAATGAGAGGCTTTATGAAACAAATGTCGAATGGAAGTATGCCTGGAATGGGTGGTATGCCTGGAATGGGTGGTATGCCTGGAATGGGTGGTATGCCTGGAATGGGCGGTATGCCTGGAATGGGCGGATTAAATAGTAATAAATCAATAAAAAAACAAAAAAATAATAAAAAGAAAAAAGGATTTGCTGATTTGTAGTTTCAAAATATTTACCTTTAAATGATATTATTAATAAAACATACTAATTTAAAATGATTAAATTGCGCCTTAAGCGCTTTGGAAAGAAAAAAGAGGCAAGTTTCAGGATTGTTGCATGCAATAGTACATCCAGAAGAGATGGTAGACCTTTACAGGAACTAGGTTTCTATAACCCTAGAACTAAAGAAACTAGGCTTGATACGGAAGCTTTGAGAACAAGACTTACACAGGGAGCTCAGCCAACTGATGTTGTAAGGACTTTATTAGAGAAGGGAGGATTATTAGAAAAAATACAGAGACCATCTATTGCTATCGGTAAGGCAAAGTTAGAGAAAGAAAAATTATCTAAAGTTAAAGCTGAAGAGGCTGAAAGTGATAGTAAAGAAGCTGAAAGCTAGTAATTTGATAAATTTGTTTCCTAATATAATAACTAAATGACGGAAGTTTCCAAAACTGGTCACTTCACAATTGATTTACCAAGCTCTGACGCTGCAACAGCACTTTCAGGACCAGGTAATTCTTTCTTAAAAAAGTTCGAGTCTCTTACAGGAGTTTCTTTAACTATAAGAGGTTTGCAACTCGAGATGAACGGTCTCATATCCAAGATTGAACGAGCATCAGCATTAGTAGAACTAACAAGGCCAATTTGGGAACAAGGGTTAGAGGTTCCAGAGGTAGATCTGAAAGCTGCACTTAGTTCTTTGAATATGGGTGAATCATCTTCGCATGCTGAATTAGGAAAAAAAGTACTTGCTCGATCCAAAGAAGGAAGATTTTTGAGACCAAGAACCATAAGGCAAAAAGAATATGTTGAATCAATTGAAAACTTTGATCTTACCTTTGGAATTGGTCCTGCAGGCACTGGTAAAACATTCTTGGCAACTGTTTGCGCAGCAAGACTTTTAAATGAAAAAAAAATAGAGAAAATTGTTTTAACCCGTCCAGCTGTTGAAGCTGGTGAAAATTTAGGATTCTTACCAGGAGATTTGCAACAAAAAGTAGATCCTTATTTGAGACCTTTATTTGATTCTTTACATAATATTTTCGGATTTGATAAAACAAATTCGTTAATTGACAAAGGAATTATTGAAGTCGCCCCTCTTGCATTTATGAGAGGTAGGACATTGGAAAACTCTTTGGTTATTTTAGATGAGGCTCAAAATACAACTTGCGCTCAAATGAGAATGTTTTTAACCAGATTAGGTGAGAGATCAAAAATGGTTGTAAATGGAGATATTACACAAATTGATCTCAAAAAAGATCAGCTAAGCGGCCTTGTTGAAGCATCACGAATTTTCTCTGAAACTGATGGCATAAAAATTTGTTTTTTAACTGTTCATGATGTTGTTCGTCACCCTTTAGTTCACAAAATAATTGAGGCTTATGAATAATCTTATTACTATGGTGATCCGTACCCTGAAATTTTAAAAATCGATTAGAATAGATACATCTTTAAAAAAAAAATGCCAGCAAGTAGTAATTTTAATCAGGCTATTCGTGAAGCACAAACCAGTTCAATTATTGGACCTAATGTTGTTCAAAAAGCCCTCCCCTACGTAGGGGGAGGTATGGTATTGACTTCTTTAGGTGTGTTAGCCGGTGTATCGCTAATAGCTACAAATCCGGTTCTTTTTCAGCCTCTATCTATAGCTGCTTTAATTGCAGAATTGATTTTGTTTTTTAT
The DNA here is from genome assembly GCA_902620895.1 of uncultured Prochlorococcus sp. Taxonomy (GTDB): domain Bacteria; phylum Cyanobacteriota; class Cyanobacteriia; order PCC-6307; family Cyanobiaceae; genus Prochlorococcus_A. The sequence continues at coordinate 24,246 of CACNJU010000003.1, read as the reverse complement.
TGCAACAAGCGCTGCAAATAATGCAAATAATGCAAAGGCTTTACCTTTACTAACAGGATTTAGTTTGCTAACTGGGTTCACCTTAAGCGGCATTGTTGCTTTAGCAATAGGAACAATAGGTATAGGTTCGGTAGGAACAGCTGCATTGGCTACAGGTATTACCTTTGTTATTGCCTCTTACACTGGTCAAAGGATGAGCGATAGTGTCGGCCAAGCTTTAAGCGGGGTTGTTGGCTTAGGGTTGATTGGACTTTTAATAGCGATGTTTTTCCAATTAATTGGAGGATTCTTTGCCCCTGCCTTTTTTGGAGGTTCAGGTCTCGAGTTGATTATCGCCGGATTTGGTACCGTCTTGTTTGTTGCAATGTCTTTTGTAGATTTCTACACAATGCCAAGAAGATACAATGATGACCAATATCTAGCTGGTGCTTTAGGTATGTATTTAACTTATATAAACCTTTTCGTTTTTATATTAAGATTAATGATTGCTCTTCAGGGTGGTGGAAGAAGAGATTAAACAATTTACTCAATGTTTTAATAAATAGCGTAGATTTTATCTACGCTTTTTTAATGAGCGATATCAATAAATTGTTTTTTAATAAATTCTTTTTGCTCTGAATCATATTTTCTTGAATTATCAAAACTATTACCCATAGTATCTAGTTCTTTAATAAACCTTTTCACAGTATTAGTAACTGAGTTGGTTTCAAGTAGTCTCAAAATCCCTTTACATCTGTCTGAAATGACTTCTGAGGATAACTCATATTCATGATTATTCTGTCTCCGATGAAAAATAATTTGAGCACTACTCATTATTAAATTCTTTACTACTATTTCTACAACAGGATCAACACCTTCGTTAAGTTTGATAATTAGTGAAAAGGGAAGTTTATCTAATAATAAACAATCTTTATCTGATAAAGCGTATGCAAAAAAACCTCTAAGTCCATTTTTTGTTTTAATTAGTTCTGAAATCCTATCTGCTAAAACCTCTTCGCTGAGTAAATCTCTTTCCCACTCTTTACACCAATGTGCTGAAATATTTATTGCCTGAGTAAAAGAAGCTTCTTTGAAATTTGTGGTTTTTTTTTTCATTTTTGATCAGAATTTTATTATTGATACATTGAAAGTCTTTGACAAATTATAGATCTGGATTCGTTACTTTACTAGGAAGGCCCAATGTAGGTAAATCTACTTTAATAAATCAGTTGATTGGAAAAAAAATAACAATTACCTCTCCAATAGCACAAACTACTAGAAATAAATTAAAAGGAATCTTAACTACAAACAATGGTCAAATAATTTTTGTTGATACTCCAGGGGTTCATAAACCTCATCATCGTCTTGGAGAAATATTAGTGAAAAATGCAAAATCAGCAATTTTTGGAGTTGATTTGGTTGTTTTTGTAATTGATTCAAGTGAAAAGCCTGGCAGAGGTGACGAGTATATAATGAACTTTTTAGTAGCAAATCAAACTGATTTTATTGTTGTATTAAATAAGTGGGATTTGGTTAATAAAGAATTTAGGAATTTAAGATTAGAGCAATATAAAAAATTTTTTGGAGTCAATAGAAATTTTCAAATTGTGAGTGCTTCAGAAGGAGAAGGATGTTCTGACTTAATTGAAATGCTACTTTCTTTTCTTCCAGAGGGACCAAAACTTTATGCTGAAGATACGATATGCGATCAACCTTTAGATAATTTATTATCTGATTTAGTAAGAGAGCAGGTATTAATTAACACAAGAGAAGAAGTACCTCATAGTATTGCAGTAAAGATAGACAAAAGAGAGGAAATGAAAAGAAAAAATGGCAAAAGTTTTACAGGGATTTTAGCTACAATTATTGTAGAGAGGAATAGCCAAAAAGGAATTCTTATTGGTAAAAAAGGATCGATGTTAAAAACTATTGGTCAATCAGCAAGATTGCATATGTCGAAATTAATTGATGGTCCAATTCATTTGGAGTTGTTTGTGAAAGTTGTCCCAAATTGGAGGAAAAAAGAATCAAGACTAATTGAGTTTGGTTACGAGGAAGATTTCTAGATGAATAGTTTTAATTTTGATGTAATTACATTAATTCCAAGAGCTTTTGAATTAATAAATAATTTAGGAGTAGTTACTAGAGCATTAGATAAAAAACTGATTAACGTTAATGTCCATGATTTAAGACAATATGGAGAAGGTTCTTACAAGCAAGTAGATGATAAACCCTATGGTGGAGGTTCAGGGATGGTTTTAAAGCCAGAACCAATATATAAGGCTCATGATTCAATAAAAAAATTATCAAATAGTAGAACACTATTAATGACGCCACAAGGTAAAGTCTTGAAGCAGCAGGATCTCTCGCGATGGTCCTCTTTGGATCAATTAATAATTATTTGTGGCCAGTATGAGGGATTTGATGAAAGAGTTAGAAACTTAGCTGATGAAGAAATCTCCGTCGGCGACTATGTTCTATCTGGTGGTGAAATTCCAGCAATGTCAATAATTAATGGGTTAACAAGATTGATACCAGGTACCCTTGGAGATCCTTCCTCCTTATTTGATGAAAGCCACAATTCTTTTTTATTGGAATATCCTCAATATACAAGACCAAAAATCTTCAAAGGGATGGAAGTACCAAATGTCCTCACAAGTGGAAATCACGAAGAGATAAAATCATGGCGGGAAAAAAAAAGTTTAGAAAGAACATTAGAAAGAAGAAATGATTTAAATTTTAAAAATGAAGATAAGAAATAAAATTCTAAAATGTAAAAATTGAAGATGGTTCTAGTAATTTTTAAATTTCTATGAAAATAATTATTATATATTTGGGAAAATAAAAATTAATAATAATTATTTTGCCAAATTTAATTTCTTAGAAAATATTTTTTTAACGATATTGAAAATCCAATACAAGAAATAGGAATGAGAGGGATGTAGTATCTCATCATTGGATGCATTAATAAAGGAAGAAGACATATAGAAAGTGGATAAATGCTTATTGGAAAACCCAAGTTCTTTGTCTTTTTATACCAGTGTATAAGTCCAACAATATGAAAACTACTGAATAGAATAAGAGGTAGTAATACTTTTAGACAGAAATCAATTAAAAAATCATTATTATAAAAAGTTGCTAAGGTAGATTCGCTCATAGAAGAACCTAAATTATATTTTAAATTAAAACTTCCTATGGAAATTGCCCAAGGCTCATATACCAATCTTTCCCTAGCTCCAGTTAATAGAAAAAGTGCTAAAAACAAATAAATCACATAGCTAATTAAATAACCAAAAACTAATTGAATTGTTGATAAATTATCACTATTTGGGAAAAAAGTATAAAAGATTTTTTTCGCATCTAATAGAAATGGGTTATCCCAAAAATATGATGACATGACATTTATATATGTAGAAAAAGAATTAATTAATATAGAACTTATAGATAAAAGAACTCCAAAAATTAAAAATGTAAATATAAAAGTTTTCTTTTTATCAATTAATTGGTTAATTATATTTGAGAAAAAATCTTTTAAAAAACATAAAATTTCATAAATTAAGAAGATTAAATTTTGAGCTCTGAAAAGTGTTAATATGAATTGAAATAAAATTGCTTTTGACTGAATTCCTAGAAATTTTAATCTGCTTAGGGATTTATAATTTCTTATTTCTAATCTTGAAAGAAGATATAAGCCAATGGCTAGCAAACAGAAATTTTCAGTGCAAAATTTACTACCATATAAAACCAGCATAGGATGGATTGCCATCATTAATAAAGCTAACTTTGAAATTTTGAAAAAACTTTTTGAGACTGAAAAAATAGTTATACATGAAATCCCTGATATTATCTGAGCTAATAAAATTTGAACTATACTTGTCTTTACAAAAATTCTATGTATAAATTGCAGACTTAAAGAAAATAAAGGATTCCATTTTAATGTGTATAAATATTTTTCATAATCAGGAATATAATCAAATTGTTTTGAGGTAGTATTAAATTCATCAATATTTAAGTGTATGTTTTTATAAACTAAAAAAAATAAAATACTGCAAATTATCCTAGGCAGCCAAAAAAAAATTAAAATATCTTTGTTTAATAAATATTTTTTAAACACATAAACCTCAAGGATTTAATTAAAAATTACCATATTTTTTTAATGATAAAATATACACCTAAAAAATATGAATATGAATAAGTAGTTGAAATAATTTTAATAGGCTTACTTTCATCAAAGTCTCAACTTTTAAATTCATTTTGCATGATATTATTTCTAAAGGAACTAAGAGAATTAAATTGTGTCAAAGAAAAGATTGATACTTGTTGAACTTAATGAATTTAATGAAGGACTTTTAAAAAAAGCATCAAATGATTTAAATCTTAGAAATATAAAAAAATTTTTGAATATGCAAAATTCTGAGACTATAAGTCTAGATAATAGAGAGCACTTTGGACTTGATCCATGGGTTCAATGGGTTTCAATTCATACAGGTTATCCGCATGAAATTCATAAAATAGATCATTTGGCTGATGTTAAAAATCTTAAATATCCACAAATTTGGGAAACTTTAGGTGAAAAAGGTTTCTCCTCAGGTGTCTGGGGTGCGATGAATTCTTCTAGAAATAATGCAAAAGGTTGCTGTTTCTTTTTGCCAGATCCATGGACATATTATGAAAATGCATTACCAGAAAAGATTAATGATTTTTTAGCTCTACCAAGATACTTTTCGAAAAATTATTTATCACTTTCTTTTTTTAAAGTTTTACCAAAAATTTTCAAAATGTTGAGGTTTCTTCTTCTTGAAATAAATTTATTTTACTTATATAAAGAAATTTCTTATTCATTTATTAGTCTTTTAAGGACAGGTTTAAATGATAATTTGTTATTCTCTTTATTTGATTTGATTTCTGCAAAAGTTTTTGTGAAATACAAGAAAAAATTTGATCCAAACCTTAGCATAATCTTTTTAAATTGTTTGGCGCATGCTCAGCACAAAGAGTGGTCAAAAAATAATATAAGTCGTGATATGAAAATGACTATTAAAACTGTTGATAGAATTTTAGGAATAATATTTGAAGAGTTAGAAGAAAAAGAATCTTTAATAGTATTAAATGGATTAGGACAAAAAAATGTCGATGGAACTAATTATTTTATATACAGACAAAATAATCCAAAAGTATTTTTAGAAACTTTAGAAATTAAATTTTCTGATCTTGAACAATGTATGACTAATGAGAGTCATGTTACTTTTGATAATGATTCAGATATGCAAAAAGCAATTTCTTTATTAAAAAATGCATCAATAAATGGTGAAAAACTTTTCTTGGTAGAAAAAGACAACGAAAGTGCAAAAAAAATTTTTTTTCAAATGAATTTTTTTAAATCAATAGATAAAGAAGCTAATTTCTTGATAGACAAAAAAGAGTATAAATTTTTTAAATATTTTACTTTATTAAGTAGAAGAACTGGAGTACATACTCCAAATGGTAAAGCTTTTTGTGAAAATTTTAAGTTAAAAAGTTTCCTATATAATCACGAAATAAATAATGCAATTCTTAATTATTTTTCCTAATAAAAAAAATTTTCTTCCTTTATGGTTATTGATCATCAAAAAAAAATTTTTGTAAAAACTGCAATTTTTGTATGGTCATTAAACCAATTATTATTGCATATAGCATTGTTTTTTTTACCTATCCCAATATCAGTTTTTATAAGTGATTTCTTTGCTGTTCCTATTAGATATTACTTCTATGGAAAAAATGTATTTAATTTAAAAAATCCTGATTACAATACAGCTCAGAAATTTATAATTTTTTCTTTTTCGATTTGGTCTATCAATACTCTAGGTACAAGTATTATTCATAATTTTGGAATAAATAAAAATATTTCTGCTTTATTTATGATCCCCTTTTTAGCTTCAATTTCATTTTTGATTCAAAAAAATTACGTATTTAAAAAATAAAAGATTTTTTAATTGTTAAATGGTAAGTGTTAAATTCCTAGGGATTGCTAAATTAGAAACAATTATTAGTAATACATAATGATAGTTGCTGGAGTAATACCATGCTATAAAACCCCTAAAAAGGCACTAAAAGTTGTGAGAAAATCCTACGATTATTTAGATGTCGTTATATGTGTTGATGATTGCTGTCCTTTTAATACAGGAAAAGAAATTGAAAATAATTTTAATAATAAAAAAGTTTTTGTTCTTTATCACGAAAAAAATAAGGGGGTTGGAGGGGCAATGAAAACTGGAATTAAATACGCTTTGGAATTAGGCGCAAAAATAATAGTGAAAATTGATTCTGATGGGCAAATGTCTCCTGATTTAATTCCAAGTCTAATTAATCCCATAAAGTCAGGAAAAGCTGATTTCACTAAGGGCAATCGTTTTAGAGATCCAAATGTTATTTTTAAAATGCCTACATTAAGGTTTATAGGCAACTTTTTTTTGAGCTTTCTAACGAAATTATCAACTGGTTATTGGGAATTATTTGATCCAACTAATGGATTTATTGCAATAAATTCTTCAACTTTAAATCTTTTTAATTTAAATAAAATAGATAACAGATATTTTTTTGAAACTGATATTTTATTTAGATGCTCTATAAATGACATAGTTGTTAAAGAAATTGCTATGGAAGCTAAATACGGTGATGAAACTTCAAATATGTACCCAATAGCTGAAATTCCAAATTTTTTAATAAAACATATTTTAATTTTTCATAAAAGAATTCTTTATAATTATTTTGTTTATGATTTTAATCCTGGCAGTATAAGTCTTATAATTTCATTTTTACTAGGTATTACATCAATTTTGTTCGGAGGTTTTTATTATTTACGAGGGATGTTAAGCGGAGTACAAACTCCAACTGGCATTCAGACACTTTTTCTTGCTATGGTTTTTATATCTAGTCAATTTCTAACAAACTTTATTTATTATGATGTAACCCAAAGACCATTGTTTAGAAAATTAAGATCACTTAGTTAAAATTAAATTGTTTTCAATTTTAGATTTATGAAGAAAATCCTAATTTTTGGAGGTAATGGTCTTCTTGGTAAAAAATTAATTGAAAAAATAAAATCTTTTCAAAATTGCGCAAGTATTAATATAGACAAAAATAATTTGGATCTCTCGTTAAGTACTAATAAGGAATTAATTAGACAAAAAGTAGAAGAAATAAATCCCGACATAGTTATTATTTTAGCTTCTATAAAAAGACAGCTTGGAGATAGTTCAGAAATAAAAAATTATAATGACAAAATTACAGATAACTTGGCTTATGCACTTTCTGAAAAGAAATCTAAAATTGTATATCTTTCTTCAGCAGCAGTTTATGGTGAGAAAAATAATCAGGTAGATTTTAATGAATTTAGTAGGATATCGCCAACAAGTAGCTATGGGGAACATAAAGTAAGAAGTGAAAAAATATATGAGAATTTTATTGATAATAAAAAATTGTTAATAATTAGACCTCCATTAATTTATGATATGGATGAAAAAGAAGGATATAATCCAAGCGGTTTTTTAAACTCAGCAATAAAAAATAAATTTATAAAACTTTGGGGTGATGGTAATGAATTAAGAGAATTCATTCTTTTAGACGATGCAGTGAATATTATCTTGAAACTTAGTTTCATGGATTGTTATGGTATTTATAACCTAACAAGTGGAGAAAGTTTTTCTTACAGATTAATTGCGGATCATATTTCTAAATATATAGATTGCGATATCATAGAACAAGCAAGGACTGGATTAGCAGTTAACCATACTTACGATAATGGTAAATTAAAAAGTCTAATTTATAATTATGATTTTGTTACTCCTATAAAAGCGGTCGATTCCATATTTATGGGGAGATATTAGTTATGAATTTTCAATATAATCCTACTGGAATACTTTATAACGATATAGAAAGCGCCTATTCAGCTGAAACTTATAAACTTGAAATAAAAAAAGAAAACGGCATTTTTCGTCAAAAAGAAATAATTCCTTTGAGAGTATTTAGACCAGAATGTGGATGGTTAGAATCCAACGAACCTGAAGATCATCTTGACAAAGTAGCTTTTCAATTAAATAAATTAAATAAAACGATAGATAATATTTTATGTTTTTCTTATAAAGATTTGTCATTAGCAAATAGGGTTAAAAATGCCAATTCAAATATCGATATACTTTTCTCTACTAAAACAGGATTATTTGCAAATCATTTTGAAGAAATGGAAGAGGAAGAAATTTTTGAAAAGATTAAAAATCTTCAAACTAAATATAACCTAGTAATTATTAGGCATTATTTAGAACATTTTGAAAATATAGAAGAGATAATGTCAGCATTAAGATTGAAAATGTCGGATGAAAGTATTTGCTTTTTAGAAGTTCCAGATTGCGATGTTTTTATAAAGAATAAAAATCCAATTTTTTTATGGGAACAGCATAGATGGTATTTTACATATTCAAATATTTTGAATTGGCTTAAAAACTTGGGCTGGGAAATAGTTAAAAGTTACTCAGTCAATTATAAAATGGAGCCAAGTTTATGTTTCTTTATAAGAGCTCCTTATTCTTCTATTGAAAAAAATAATTTAATTTCATTCAAAGATAATAAAAATATTTTATCTTTTGGAATGTTTAATGGTTATTTAAAAGACTGGGAAAGGTATATAAAAAATTCATCGAATAAATTGGCTCTAATTGGTATTGGACATAATAGTGATAGATTTTTGCAATGGACTAATTCAAAGAATAATATAAATTATTTGATCGATGATGCTGGCGAAAAACAAGGAAAGTTTTTAGCAAAATGTAAAATAAAAATAAATAGAAATAAAGAAATCTTAAATCAAAATACAATTGCCCTACTTGGAGTTCATCCCAGAAATACAGAAAAGCTAAAAGTAAATTTACAAAAAAAATTCAATCTAAAAAATATTTTTTCAATTTTTAATAGTGCTCCCGATTAATATAAAGAATTAGGAATTCAGTTTGCGTATTTTAAAGTCAAATAATAATTAAAAATTAAGAGATTTAATTCTGAAATATTTTAATGCGCATTTTAATACTCTGAATCTTAAAATTAAGTTAATTTATTACTAAGTACTTTTTTAAGAAAAATGATACACTTTAAAGGAATAAAAAGTTTCAACTTATAAAATTAACTGATGATAAATCTGCCATTTGAAAAATAATTTTTTCTCAAAAAATTTTAATTCGGAGTTTGTTAATGAATGAGAAATCCATAAAACAATGTTTATGCTGCAACTCTAATAATATTGAAAGGGTTTTAGAATTATCAGAATCACCACTTACTGATGCTTATACGAAATCAAAGGATATAAGCCTAGAAAAAAAGAAGTATCCTCTTGAATTATATTTATGTAAGGAATGCAGTCATCTTCAATTGGGTTTTCAAGTGCCCCCAGAAGAATCATATAAGGAATATATCTATAATTCAAAGGTAACTCCAGGATTGAATAAATCTTTTGTTAAGTATGCTGAAACATTAGTCGAAAGGCATTATAAAAATAAGAAAATTGATTTACTTGATATCGGGAGTAATGATGGTTCTTTTTTAGAGGCTTGTAATAATAATGGTTTTCAGGCAATAGGTATAGAACCTGCTGAAGCAGTAGCCAATCATGCAAATGAATTAGGAAGGAAAACCATTAATAGTTATCTTGATAAAAATTTAATAAAAATACTTTCCCAAAAAGGGCTTCCCACTAAATATGACTTTATTACCTTTAATAATGTTTTAGCAAATATTAATGATCCTATTGAAGCTATAAAAATTGCCAAATTAATGCTTAAAGATAAAGACTCTGAAATTGTAATTCAAACAGGTTACCACCCTTTGCAATTCTCAAAAGGATTATTTGATTATATATATCATGAACATTTTTCATATTTTAATATCAAATCCATGATGGCAATTTGTAATCAAGTTAATTTGGCAATAGATAAATACAGTATTTCTGACTTAAGAGGGGGTAGTATTCGGTTTTATTTAAAGAACGGTTCTGATAATAAAAAAAATAAAGACTTTATTAATGAAAGATTTTCATCAAAAGAAGAAATCAAAGGTCTTGGAGTTCTTGTTCAGGCATCAAAACTCCATTTGGAAAATATACTTAAAAGTTTCAAAAGAAAAAAATATAAGATTATTGGATATGGGGCCTCACACAGCACAGGTATTCTCGTAAACAATCTAAATTTAATTAAATATTTAGATTTTTTAGTAGATGAAAATAAAGCTAAACATGGTTTATATATGCCGGGAACTTCTTTAGAAGTTCATAAAACTGAGAAGCTTTATAATTCAAATAATGCTGTAGTTATAATTTTAGCTTGGCAATACTTTGATTTGATTAGAGAGAAATTAATTCAAAATAAATTTAAAGGGAAAATAGTACGTCCAATTTTGCCTTGATTTATTAACTATTTCTAACTAATTCTTCTTTTTTTGCTGCTAATATTTAATTTAAGTATTTAAAAGTATTATTTAAATAGAAGTATATGTATATCTGTAATTCCAAAAACGTTACAGTCTTTTTTAACAAACCAAAACTATTCTTATGACTAGATATTTACCTGAATTTCGTATAGGAAATGGATATGATATACATAGATTAGTAGAGGGTACCAAATTAATAATTGGTGGAGTTGAATTAAAGCATCCTGATAATCTTGGATTAGATGGTCATAGCGATGCTGATGTTCTAAGTCACTCAATAATGGATGCATTATTGGGAGCTCTTTCTTTGGGAGATATAGGTAAGTATTTTCCTCCAAATGATGAAAAATGGAAAAATGCTGATAGTTTAATCTTATTATCAAAAGTTATCTCTTTAATTAGAGATGAAGGTTGGGAAATTAATAATATTGATAATGTTATTGTAGCTGAAAGACCAAAAATCAAACCATATGTTGCTCTTATGAAAGAAAATATTTCGAATATCTTAGGAATAGACCCTAATTTTGTTGGAATAAAAGCCACAACTAATGAAAAGTTAGGACCTGAGGGAAGAGAAGAAGGAATTAGTTGTCATTCAGTTGTCTTAATTATAAAAAAATAATGGATATAATTTTTTCAAAAAAGAATATTAAACAATTTTTGTATATATCTTTTTTTTTGATGGTTTTAATTTTTCAAAGTGAAAATCAAATTGTTAAATCTTTAACTATGGATAATTCAAAAGCTGATATAGTTTATGAACAGCTAAGACTTGAAGTTCCTAGCGATTATAAAACTATATGGCTGAAGGGTGAAAAAGATATTTGGGAGCCATGGTTATCCAACAAAGATGGGTTTTTAGGAAGACAAATTTTCTGGGATAAAGACAAAGAAGAAGCATTAATATTGGTAAAGTGGAAAAATAAAAAACTTTGGAAAAGTATCCCAATGGAGGAAGTTAATCAAATACAAAAGAAATTTGAAGAGAATGTTTTAAGTTCTCTAAATATTGATAAAAATCCATTTAAATTAATTTTTGAAGGCGAATTGGATAAACAAGAATGATTTTAGACATAAGATATGATTTCCAAAGAAGCGAGAGAATTGGAATTTTAGAAGCAATTTGGGGACAAGATAAAAATATTGATCAACTCAAAAGAGTAACAAAAAGTCTTTTAAGCAAAAATAAAATGGCTTTTATTACTCGTATTGATAAGAAAAAGGCAAAAATTTTATTAGGCTTATATCCAAAAGCCAAGTTTTATGAAGAAGCTAATTGCCTAACAATTGGAATAAATTCAAATAAAGTTAATACTAATAAAAAAATTGCAATAATTTCAGGAGGATCTAGTGATTTAACAGTAACTCTAGAAGCAAAAATAGCATTGGAGATTTATGGCGTAATTTGTGAAACTTTTATAGATGTTGGAGTAGCAGGCCTTCATCGTCTATTTAAGCAATTAGATGAAATTAATAAATATGACATACTTATTGTTTGTGCAGGAATGGAAGGTGCTCTGGCTACTGTTATAGGTGGATTATTACCACAGCCTATTATTGCAGTCCCAGTATCGGTTGGTTATGGGGTAAGTAAGAATGGTGAAACTGCTCTAAAAAGTATGCTATCCAGTTGCTCACCTGGTATTACAGTTATGAATATAGATAATGGATATGGTGCCGCCATGGCAGCATTAAGAATCATAAGATGTACTTAGTGAAAAATTTTTTATTTTTTTTCTATTTCCAATAAATTTTCTATCCATAAGTTGAGCTGTTTCGAAAGCATACCTTCTTCCCTCATCTTGATTGCCTTTATCACTACTTCTGTATTCACCCAATCTGGAAATCTTTTCGCCATTTATTTTTTATTTAGTATCTTTAATTTGGTACAAATTTCTATAAAGACAAGATCTTAGTAACAAATTTAATCTTTTATTTTTGATTTTGTACCTAATCTAGACAGTTCAGATGAGGTATGTTCACTTTCTACATTTTTTAATCTTTCAATTAATTCAGAGAGATCCTTGTGGGCTAACTCCCCATTCTGTTCCCATTTTAGAGACCTCGAGTTATTATCAATTTTTTCTTTCATTGTTCTATTTAGGTACTAGAAATATAAAACGAAAATAATAAAAATTTGGCTATTGTTTCAAGCCTAAACTTAAAAAATTATGAAGATTTTTTTTTTACAAAGATTTTATCTTTATCCACCACCAACTATTGAAACTATTTCTAAATTGTCCCCATCTTTAAGTTTCACTTTTTCCCATTTCATTGAATTAATAATTAAGTTATTTAACTCTACAACAATTGTGTTAGGTTTATACCCCATTAAATTTAGGGCTGTAGAAAGTAGAGCCTTTTCTTGATCAAGTTCTATTTTTTTTTCTTCTCCATTTACTTTAATTTTCATGAGATAGCTCTTTTAAAATCATAATAGCGTCTTCTTTAGGATCTTCAGAATTCATTAATTCAGAAACTAAAGCAACTTTTTTAAACCCATTTCTTTTTAAATATGAAATGTTATTTGACTTAATTCCTCCGATAGCAAACCATGGAATGTTTAAATCTTTTGTTAATGTTTTAATCTTTTCAATACCTATTGGTTTTTTGTCCTTTTTTGTAGCAGTTTCGAATACTGGTCCTATTCCTATGTAATCACAACCCTCCTTTAGAGCATTAGAAATATCAATTTCATTATTTGCACTTATCCCAATAATTTTTGAGTATCCTAATAATTTTCTTACGGTTTTTATGGCTAAATCATCTTGGCCAAGATGAATCCCATCCGCATTAGATGCTAGAGCTATATCAAGTCTGTCGTTAACAATGAACAAAGAATTATATCTCTTACATAAATTTTTAATCTGAATTGCTTCTTGAAGATGATCTTTATCAGTCCCCGTTTTAAATCTATATTGAATGATTCTTACTCCCGCAATCAGTATCTCTTCTATTATTTCTAGTAAATTGTCTTTTGGATCTGTAATTATGTATAAGTCATTTTCGTTTAATATTTCCTTTGAACACTTAGACTTACTTAAACTTAATAAGTCGATTTCTATAGTATAAATTTCATATCTAATTGCCGAAGCGATTTTTGAAAGATCATGATTATGTAGCCTTGAGAATTCTTCTATGACTCTTAATGCTTCTTGAACTCTTGCTGAATTAGAACTTATAATTTGCTTATGGGTTTTTCTATTGATTTGCTCTTGATGAGTTAATCCTTTGCATTTATCCTCAATATAATTTCTAGATTGTTTATAAACTTCTAAATGATTTTTACCTAAGATCTGTCTAAAATTTTTAATCCTTTCAACATACTTTTCTTCTCCCAGACCAAATCTAGCCCAATCCTCTAGTACTCTTAATCCTTCTCTAGCTCTATCTAGATTTGCATCAATAATTTGAAATGTTCTTAAATCTTCAGCTTTGGAAGTATTAAAATCTAACATTTGTAAATTATTTTGTGTTGTTTTTAAAAATTCTTAGAGCATTATCTCTATCTTTTTTAATTTGATTAGAAAGTTGATCTATATTATTGAACTGGATTTGAGGTCTAAGCTTTTCAACTGGTTCTACAGATAGATTTAAGCCATATAGATTGATATCTTTATTAATCAAATGAACTTCAACTGCAGATGGCAATAAAGGATTTATTGTTGGTTGAGAGCCAAGATTCATGATGGATTCAATTTTTTTGTTGGAATTTTCTAAAGTGGTCCAGGCAGCGTAAACTCCTTCTCCAGGTAAAAATTTTCTGCCATCTATTTCAAGATTTGCTGTAGGCCAACCTATATTTTTCCCAATCCCTTTACCTTCAACAACCTTTCCATTAAAACTATAAGGCCTATCAAGCATTTTGAAAGCATTCTTGAGATCACTTTTCTCTAATAAATCTCTTATTCTACTGCTGCTGATTCTACCTTCGTTGTCTTCTAAAATTGGAGTAATTCTTAGTTTTATATCCGTTTCTTTAATCATATTTTTTATAGTGTTTATATCTCCACTTCTTCTAAAACCAAATTTAAAATTAGCACCTACAGAAATGTTTTTTGCTTGTAATTGATTTATTAAAATTTCTTTTACAAATTTTTCTGCACTTAATTTTGATAGTTCTTTATCAAAAGGAATTAGAACTAATTGTTTTATCCCTAGATCTTCAAGAATAGGTAGTTTTTCATAAGGAAGATCAAGTCTAAGACGCGTCTCATTGTATAGAACTTCTCTTGGGTGAGGCCAGAAGCTAGCAATTGTTGGGGTATATTGATTTTCTTCGACTACACTTTTTATTAATTGTCTGTGCCCAGCATGGAGGCCATCAAAACTACCAATAGCTATTGACGTAGGATTCTTAACTTCGGATGGCGATATTAAAGAGATCAAAAGATTACGTGCAATTTTATGGTTTTGATGGCAAATTTGAATAGATTATAGTTTATTCAATCAAATGAATGTCTGACAAAATTGATTTTCAGTCCCTTTCATTTGGAATGCGGCGCATTGGATGGATACGCTTTTGGGTTCAATCCATTTTAGGTGTTGTTGTTGCAGCTGTTTTGCTTTTTTCAAATGTTGTAAATAATAGTGAAGGACAGCTTGGCTTAGCTCCTGGTCTATCACTTACAACAATATCCTTGATCTTACTACTTTTTAGTCTTTGGCAAGGTTGGTTAATAGTTAGAACAGGAAGAGCGATCGCGAGCAACGCAAGACCCTCAAGAGGGCAAACTAGTAAATTAATAAAAAGAGGCTTGGTAGTTGATTTGTTAGGGATTTTGTTTGGATTAATTGGTTATCAAGCTCTCATGGGCGCTCTATTTATACAGGCATCCTCTCAGACGACTGGACAATTGATAACAGCGAAATCTGATATCCCAATCACTGGACTCGAAATATTATCAGTTCTAAGTAACACACAAGTTATTGCTTCTCATTTTTTTGGACTTTGCTTTTCTTTATGGCTTTTAAGAAGGATTTATAAATAAATTATTAATTTTTGGTAAGTCTTCTAAATTACCCCTCCAAAATAAATCTGGTTCTACAGGTGTAAGCGATATTTTATTATCTTGAATTTGGGATACATCACTAGGCCAATTCTTAGGTCCATAACCTTTTGATTTTAGGTCTAGAACCACCTCACCTGCTAACCAATAATAATCATCACCCCTCGGGTCTTCTCTTTTGGAAAACTGATTTTTATATTTTCTTACTGATAATCTTGTCCAAGATAATTCTTTTATTTTGCTTTTCTCGCAAGGGGGTATATTCAAATTTAAAAGAAGTGAAGATGGCCAATTACCCTGAATGGCTTGTTCAGCAATATTCATTGCAATTTCTCCAGCAAATTCAAAATTCTTCCATTGAAAACTAGCTACACTTATCGCCATTGAAGGAACATTTTCTAAAGTGCCTTCCATGGCTGCAGCAACTGTGCCTGAACAAAAAATATCTGTTCCTAAATTGGGCCCATGATTTATTCCAGATAAAATCAGATCAGGCTTATTATCCAAGAGTTCAGATAGTGCTAATTTGACGCAATCAGCAGGAGTGCCCGAGCATCCCCAAGCTTCAATTCCTTCCTCAAATAATTTGTCCGCTCTTTCTATTCTTAATGGAGATTGTAAAGTAAGACCATGACCAGTAGCTGATCTTTCTTGGTCAGGACATACTACTTTTACCTTATGCCCTCTTTTTTGCGCTGATTTTGCTAGGGCTCTTATCCCCGCGGCAAAAACGCCATCATCATTGCTAATTAATATATTTAACGGTTTCATTAATGAATAAATTTTATTTATGGACGATATTTAAGTAATATAAAGCCATACTTATTTTTACTATATCAGTGAGTCAGATTGAATCATTAAGTCAAATTGAGGAAAAACTAGATAATCTTTCTCTAACAGCAAAAAATAATATAGATAATGCAAATACTCATGAAGAACTTGATCAATTAAGAGTATCTTTGCTAGGTAAAAAAGGGGATTTGTCAATTATCTTGAAAACAATGGGTCAATTATCTGCTACTGATAGACCAATTGTTGGCCAGAAAGCAAATTTAATTAAGATTAATTTGCAAGGATTAATAACCGAAAGAAAAAATCAATTAAATAGTGAAGCACTAGACAAAAAGATTAAATCAGAAAAAATTGATGTAACTATAACTGCAATTGGAACACCCCCTGGGAATAAACATCCCTTAATTTCAACTCAAGATGAAATAATTGATATTTTTTGTGGTTTGGGTTACTCAGTTGAAAGTGGCCCTGAAATAGAAACTGATTTTTATAATTTTGAGTCTCTCAATATACCCAAAAATCATCCGGCAAGAGATATGCAGGATACTTTCTACTTAGATGAAAATCGACTTTTAAGGACCCACACTTCCCCTGTTCAGATAAGGTATCTAGAGAAAAATCCTCCTCCAGTAAGAATTATTGCCCCGGGGAGAGTTTATAGGAGAGATGCTGTAGATGCTACTCATTCCCCTGTATTTAATCAGGTTGAAGTTTTATGTATCGATCAAGACATTAATTTTAGTCACTTAAGAGGAACAGTTCTTACATTCTTAAAGACCTTTTTTGGAGATATTCCTGTAAGATTTAGAGCTAGTTATTTCCCATTTACTGAACCTTCGGCAGAAGTGGATGTTCAATGGAAAGGTAAATGGTTAGAAGTAATGGGCTGCGGAATGGTAGATCCGAAGGTCTTAGAAAAATTAGGAATAGACTCTGAGAAATGGACAGGGTTTGCAGCTGGATTAGGAGTTGAAAGATTTTGTATGGTAAGACATCAGATTGATGACATCAGAAAATTTTATACAAATGATCTTAGATTCCTAGAGCAGTTCTAATAAAATTCAAATTTTAAATTAGGATTGTCTAACAAATTAGTTTAAGATGTTCATAGCTTTAGTTTTTTGATTGGTACGTAAAGCAGGACTAATCGTTAATGATGGGAAAGAACTTGCTGTTCAAACTGCAAGTTCTGTTGAGAAAAAATTGGAAAAATCCAATTATCAAGTTGTAAGGGTTAGTAGTTCTGGTGGAATGGTTGGATTCGCCAATCCTGATCAACACGTTCGTCCTTTGGGATATACGAACTGTGTTCCCGAGGGATTTGACTCTTCAATGGAATTTGCAATTGTTCTTGGGGGAGATGGAACAGTGCTTTCTGCCGCAAGGCAAACAGCA
The DNA here is from genome assembly GCA_902620895.1 of uncultured Prochlorococcus sp. Lineage (GTDB taxonomy): Bacteria > Cyanobacteriota > Cyanobacteriia > PCC-6307 > Cyanobiaceae > Prochlorococcus_A. The sequence continues at coordinate 6,622 of CACNJU010000003.1, read as the reverse complement.
CCTGCAAAAATTCCAATACTTACAATAAATACCGGGCATTTAGGTTTTCTCGCGGAAGCTTATTTATCAAATCTTGATGAAGCAATAGATAAAATTATTTCTGGAAATTGGGATATTGAAGAAAGAACTTGCTTTATTATTAGTGTAATGAGGAATGATCAGAGGAGATGGGAATCTCTATGTCTTAATGAAATGGCTCTTCATAGAGAACCTCTGACAAGTATGTGTCATTTTGAGATTTCTATAGGGAGACATGCCCCTGTGGATATCTCTGCTGATGGAGTAATTTTATCTAGTCCAACTGGTTCCACTGCATATTCATTGAGTGCTGGAGGACCAGTTATTACGCCTGATTGTCCTGTAGTGCAGTTAACTCCAATTGCTCCACATTCATTAGCATCTAGGGCATTGGTTTTTAATGATTCAGAGCCAGTGACTGTTTTTCCTGCAACTCCTGAAAGGTTGGTAATGGTTGTAGACGGAAATGCTGGTTGTTATGTTTGGCCTGAAGATAGAGTTTTAATTAGGAAAAGTAAACACTCAGTAAAGTTTATTAGACTTGAAGATCATGAATTTTTCCAAGTTTTAAGAAATAAACTTGGTTGGGGTTTACCTCATGTGGCTAAACCTAATAAATAATAATTATTTAAATTTATTTTTTCCCTTTTAAAATAAAAACAGGATTATTTGGTTCTAATCTCATTCCCTCAGAGATACTTAAGCTTTTATAGGTCTGAATTAAATTTAAATTTGTTTCGAAATTTTTATCTTCTAATTCATCTTTCAATTCTTTAATAGTTTGAATGTCAATTATTGGGATAACGATAATATCTCCAATACTCATATCTTGGCCCAGTTTGTTAATAATTTGAAGCTTGGTATTTTTATTACATCCTCCAATTACTAATCTATTAGGTTTTTCATAAGAACTTAAATCTCTCTTGTTCAAAGTATTATTGATGTCTTCCTCAAAAATAAATTTTGGTTTGACTCCAACCCTTCTTGAGTTTTCTAGTATTAATTGTTTTGAACCAATTCTTTTATCAATACAAAACAAATCTAAATTAGGCCTTAATTTTAATGCCTCTAGACCAATTGAACCACATCCTGCACCTATATCCCAGATGACTCCATTTTTTGGGAGCTCTAGATCAGCCAAGATTTGAATGCGAATCTCTCTTTTAGTTAATAGATTTGGTCTATCTTCAAAAGTTTTAAAAATAACGTCACTGATTCCGAAAGGGGGTAGATTATTATTCGAATTAAATTTCTTTGTTTTTGTAAGAACAGCGATGTTTAAATTCGATAAATTAGTTGGTAATGACTCTTTAAGATTTAATTTTTTTATATTTTCATTGTCGAAACCTATTTCTTCACAAAGCCAAAAATCATAAAAGTCAATTAAATTTAGTTCTGATAAGTTTTTTTGTATTATTTCTAAACTTTTTTTATTAGGATCTGTAATAATAGCCAAACTTGAAGGCTTAGTTTTCAGAGCCTCAACTAACTTAGTGGAATCTCTGCCGTGCATACTTACGTTAATAGTATCTTGCCAAGGTATCTTTAACTTACTAAAGGCCAATTGAAAGCAGGTATTTGAAGGGTAGAAACTTAACTCATCTTTTGGAAAATTTTCGAGAAGCATTCTTCCAATTCCAAACCAAAGGGGATCTCCTCTTGAAATTAAAATAACATCAGTTTCTTGAGACCTGAGCCAGTTAATAAGTTCGAAATTACTTTTGCTTGCAAAAAATGATTTCTTTTTTAATAAAGCATTTTCGCTCCACGATTTAATTTCTTCAAAATATGAATTAGGAACTGCAATATTACCTGTTTTTATAAATAAATCTTGTAATTTAGGAGGTAAGTCTTCAAATATATATGAATTAATACCTACTACATGAATTTTTCTATTAACTTCAGTCATTAAATATTTAATAAAAGGAACTAGACTGTTTGTATGTTTTATTAAATTATCCTATTATTAATCGAGCTATAATGGTAAATAATTGTCTGAAAGGCGAAAGAGATTACATGATTTATTGTTAACTCTTATAAATAAGGACAGTGAATTCGAGTTGATTGAAGGTGATTCTAGTGATTTAACATCTAGATATTCTGAGAAAGACAGTTCGAATTTATCTCGAGTTATAGAAAAAAATCGTAAAATAATCAAAAAGTATCAAGCTATTGTAAGAACAGCTGTAACTCTAGATGCCCTGATGGATTCTGAAAATGAAGAAAATTACAAAATCAAATAAAAACATTTTTTTAAATGGAATATTATCTTTAATTTTCCTACTATCCTTTATTTTTAACCCAATAAAAGTATTCGCAGAAGTTGCAGAAACAGAAATAAATGGGGAATTAATAAATGCTAGTAGTGAATTTTTAAGGGACTTAGACTTTGAGACCTGGCAATTAGTAGCTTATAAATCCCCTCTTTTTGAAGATAAATTGATTTTAAGAGTAATAGGATATCCAGGAAATCTTAGGATTGACCATCCCTCTGGATTAAGGGTTGAATCAGGTAGAAAACAATGGCTTTTAGATGATAAAACATTACTTAATGAGGAATTAGCAAATGATGGAAGACAAGCTGCTGCAGAATTTGATCTTGATGCATTGATTAAAAATTTAGATAAAAATAGACCATTAAGATTATCTTTGACAGGAGTTTTTTCTGAGTTACCAGTTCCTCCCTTTCTTGTTAAAGAGTGGAGATCAATAAACTGAATTTGATTTTTGTAAATGTCTGAAAAAAATATAAGCCATACAAAATGGATGAAAAGAGCAATTTCTTTGGCGTCTTTAGGTAAAAATACAACAAGTCCTAACCCCAGAGTGGGAGCAGTGATTCTTGACAAAAATGGAAAACTTATTTCAGAAGGATTTCATTACAAAGCTGGCATGCCCCATGCTGAGGCAATGGCCTTTAATAATTTAAAAAAAGATGCTAGAGAAGGATCAATGTATGTAAATCTTGAACCTTGCTGTCACCATGGCAAAACACCACCATGTGTGGATAAGGTGATATCCTCTGGGATAAAAAAGGTATATATATCTATTAAAGACCCTGATAAAAGAGTCTCTGGTAATGGTATAAAGCTGCTAGAAGAAGCTGGAATAGAAGTTCACTTGGGATTATGTAAAAAAGAATCTATAGATTTAAATAAGTCTTTCATTCACAGGAATATTACTAAAAAGGCATTCGGCGTTCTTAAATGGGCAATGAGTATTGATGGAAGAATAGCTTTAAAAAATGGAAAAAGTAAATGGATTACAAATGAAGAATCAAGGTCATTAGTTCACTCTTTTCGATCAGAATTTGACGCAATAGTAATTGGTGGAAACACATTAAGAAAAGATAATCCACTTTTGACTACTAGAGGCTCCAGAGATCCTGAACCTTTGCGAGTTGTTTTCACAAAGAGTTTAGATTTGCCTTCAAAATCTAATCTTTGGGATTGTAATAAGGCAAAAACTTTAGTTATTTATGATTCTTCAAAAGCAAATGAGAGCTATCTTTCAAGGATTCCGAAATGTGTGGAGGTTGAAAAGGTATCATCAGATAATCCAGAGTTAATCTCTAAAATACTTGCTAAAAGGGGATGTAATAAAGTTCTTTGGGAATGTGGCCCAGGATTGGCTACTGCAGCTATTCGATCTAATTGCATTCAGGAAATTATTACTTTTATTGCTCCAAAAATCTTAGGTGGAGAAAATACTATGAATCCCTTTGGTGATTTTGAATTTAAAGAAATGCACGAAATCTTTAAATTAAGTGATTCTAGGGTTAGCTTTGTTGGCAATGATATCTGCGTTAAGAGTTCATTTGAAGATTAATTTATATGGGTTAAATTACCGTACGGTTCTTACCCAAAAAAAACAATACAGATACGGAAACTCTTCGTTTAGTTTATAATAAGTTCAAAATTGATCCTAACCATGCCAATAAGACAAGACGATAATCAACCTAATAGAAGATTTGGAATTGTAAATATAATTTTGATTGGAGTTGGAGCATTACTTCTATTTAGTAGCCTGTTTCCTAATCAAAATATGCAAATCCCTAGAGTTCCTTATTCACTGTTTATAGACCAAGTTAATGATGGGGAAGTTAAGCGCGCATACATAACTCAAGAACAAATTAGATACGAGTTAAATGGAGCTGAAGAAGGGGCACCTTCTGTTCTAGCAACAACTCCAATTTTTGATATGGACCTACCTCAAAGGTTAGAGAGTAAGGGGGTTGAATTTGCTGCTGCACCACCAAAGAAACCTAATTTCTTTTCAACCATTTTGAGTTGGGTTGTTCCCCCCTTAATTTTTATCCTTGTTTTACAATTCTTTGCCAGAAGAAGTATGGGAGGTGGAGGTGCTCAAGGAGCTCTAAGTTTCACTAAAAGTAAAGCAAAAGTTTATGTCCCCGATGATGAATCTAAAGTAACATTTGCGGATGTGGCAGGAGTTGATGAAGCTAAGGACGAATTAACAGAGATTGTTGATTTTTTAAAAAGACCTGAAAGATACACCGATATAGGAGCACGAATACCTAAAGGAGTTCTTCTAGTTGGACCTCCAGGAACTGGTAAAACTCTTCTTTCAAAGGCAGTTGCTGGTGAAGCGGAAGTTCCTTTCTTCATAATTTCAGGTTCTGAATTTGTTGAACTTTTTGTAGGTGCTGGTGCAGCTAGAGTTAGGGATTTATTTGAACAAGCTAAGAAAAAGGCTCCTTGCATTATCTTTATTGATGAATTGGACGCTATAGGTAAAAGTCGATCTGGCTCAATGGGGGTTGTTGGAGGTAACGATGAGAGGGAACAAACGCTAAATCAGCTTCTTACCGAAATGGATGGATTCACCTCAGCTGATAAACCTGTGATTGTTTTGGCCGCTACTAATCAGCCAGAAGTTCTAGATGCTGCTTTATTGAGACCAGGTAGGTTCGATAGACAAGTTCTAGTTGATAGGCCAGATTTGTCCGGAAGGAAGACAATCTTAGAAATCTATACAAAAAAAGTTAAATTAGCAGACTCTATAGATTTAGATTCTATTGCTCAAGCTACCAGTGGCTTTGCTGGAGCCGACCTTGCCAATATGGTTAATGAAGCTGCCTTATTGGCTGCTAGAGCTAAAAGAAAAAGTGTAGAGCAACAGGACCTTAGCGAGGCTATTGAAAGAGTTGTTGCTGGACTAGAGAAGAAAAGTAGGGTTTTGCAAGATGATGAGAAAAAAGTTGTAGCATATCATGAAGTAGGCCATGCAATTGTTGGTCATCTTATGCCAGGAGGTTCAAAGGTAGCAAAGATATCAATTGTACCAAGAGGCATGAGTGCATTGGGTTATACGCTCCAACTTCCAACAGAAGAAAGATTTCTTAATTCTAAAGAAGAATTAAAAGGCCAAATTGCAACATTACTCGGAGGAAGATCTGCGGAAGAGGTTGTTTTTGGTAAAATCACCACTGGCGCATCTAATGATTTGCAACGAGCAACTGACATTGCTGAACAAATGGTTGGGACTTTTGGGATGAGTGATATTCTTGGACCATTAGCTTACGATAAACAAGGAGGGGGACAATTCTTGGGTAATGGCAACAACCCTAGAAGATCCGTTAGTGATGCAACTGCCCAAGCTATAGACAAAGAGGTGAGAGATCTTGTTGACGATGCTCATGAAACGGCCTTAAAAATCTTAAGGAACAACTTACCATTACTAGAATCAATCTCTCAAAAAATTCTAAAAGAAGAAGTTATTGAAGGTGAAGATCTAAAAAATCTACTTGCAGAAACAAAATTACCTGCATAATTAGAAAACATAATTTACTAAGAACATAAATGCTAAAACCAAAAAAGCTTGTTAAAAATCATTTTTTATCAAGTTTTGATTTAACAAATGAAGAAATTTTCCATATCTTAGATCTAGCAGAAAGTTTTAAAAATAAAAAATTAAATATTGAATTAAAGAATAAAGTTTTAGGATTAATTTTTGAAAAGTCCTCTACTCGTACAAGAGTTAGTTTTCAAGTAGCGATGTCAAGACTTGGAGGAAGTACAATTGATTTAAATCCTTCCACATCACAAATTGGAAGAGGTGAACCAATTAAAGATACCGCAAGAGTGCTTAGCAGATATTGTGATGTTATAGCAATTAGAACATTTAATCAGTCTTATCTAGAAGAATATGCCAAATGGTCTAGCATACCAGTTATTAATGCACTTACAGACTTAGAACATCCTTGTCAGGCTTTAGCAGATTTCTTGACAATTAAAGAGGAATTTCTTGGATTTGAGAATGTAGTCTTGACGTACATAGGCGATGGAAATAATGTTGCTAATTCACTTATTTTATGTGGGGCATTGTTAGGAGTTGAAGTTAGAATCGCTTGTCCAAAAGGTTATGAACCCAATTCATTGATAATAAAACAAGCAAGAGAAATATATAAAAATTTTAATTTATTAAAAATTACAAATGATCCTCATGGGGCTGTTTCAGGAGCAAATGTTCTGTATACGGATGTTTGGTCCTCTATGGGTGAAGAAAATCAAAAGGCAGAGAAAGATAAGCATTTCAAAGGATTCACTATTGATAGTGATTTATTAATGAAGGCTAAGGATGA
>CACNJU010000002.1 GCA_902620895.1 uncultured Prochlorococcus sp. | reverse complement strand
GGATTTTGTTTAAAATGATGTAACATCCATTGGGCTAAAATACCTCCCCCTCTACTGACAATTCCAGTAATTCTTCCTTTAACTTTTGGCAAATGCTCTATTAATAGACCAGCATGAATAGTTTGATAATCTACGCCCTGCTGACAATGTTTTTCAATAATATGAAGAAAATCGTCTTCTGTTAGTCTATCTATAGAACCATGAACACTTTCTAAAGCTTGATAAACAGGAACAGTTCCTATGGGAACAGGAGATTCTTGAATTATTGCTTGTCGGACTTCATCTAAATTTACTCCTCCCGTAGAAAGATCCATAACCGTATCAGCACCATATTTAACAGCAAGTTTGAGCTTTTCTACTTCTTCATTGATATCACTTGCATTAGGGGAAGCACCAATATTGGCATTAACTTTGCATCTAGAAGCAATACCTATAGACATTGGCTCAAGATTCAAATGATTAATATTAGCTGGAATAATTAATCTTCCTCTTGCCACTTCTTCCATTATTAAAGAAGAAGGAAGATTCTCTTTTTTAGCAACAAAATCCATTTCTTCAGTGATATATCCATTTCTCGCAAAGTTCATCTGAGTTACATTGTCTTTCCCAAGGCGAGGCTTAATCCAAGAACTTCTCATAATTTCTTAATTTTTAAAAGTGTTATTACTAAAGTTTGATCAAATCTCAACTTCCCTGCATCGAAATTAATGATTCAGGTTCAAAGGGTATGATCTCAGCTAAGTTAAATTTCTTAGCACCCCTAGTATTTATCTTATTAATAGCTCTTTTCTAAAAATAAGTCATCTCAAATTGCGTGAAAATAAATAAAATTGTTTTATTTATTTTTTTGATAAGACTTTATCTTTTTTAAAATATTTTTTCTATCCAATTGTCTGCTCATACCCCTCTCCAAAATAATTACAATCCCCATTAAGCCAATAGGTAAATAAAAAATCTTCTTGGAATTATCCCTAAATATTAATCCGATGGCAGATATAAAAATCATGAAAGGAGCTACAAAAGATAAGATATATCTTTTATTAATTTTCATTTGCCAATAGTATTAATTTTTTCATTGTTTAATTTTACTATGGATTCTGTTAAGACTTTAATTCCAACAGCAATAGCTCTTTCATCCGGATCAAATTTAGAACTATGAAGAGGAGCACATCCATTGGAACTAGAAACCCCAAGCCTAAACATAGCTCCAGGAATTTCATTTAAGAATTCAGCGAAATCCTCAGCTCCTAATGATGGTTTTTGTAATTCGATTACATTTTTTTGACCCAAAACCTTAATTCCCGAATCTCTGAGGACTCTATTAATTTCAGGATTATTATTAACTGCCGGAGTGATTTCTCTAAATCTTACTTTTGCTTCAGCTCCGCAACTATTAGCTAAAGAAGTGATATTTTCATTGAGCCAATTACCAATATTCTTAAATACATTACGATTAGTGCATCTAACAGTACCAATTAAATTAACCTTTTCTGCGAGAACATTGAATGCATTGCCACCATTTATTTTCCCAAAAGTTATTACTGCTGGATCTAGAGGGTCTAACTTCCGTGTTATTGATTCTTGAATTCCCGAGATAACTTTTGAGGCCGCCCAAATAGCATCAACTCCTTCATGAGGTCGAGCACCATGGCCTGATTTTCCTTTAATCTCAACATTAAGTTCTCCGGCAGCTGCAGTTAAACTTCCCTCTTTAATGCCAATAGTCCCTACGGATAAATCGGGGTAGACATGAACTCCCAAAATATGGGTTAAACCATTAGTTGCACCATCCTTAATCATCCATCTAGCTCCACTCGCAATTTCTTCAGCAGGCTGAAAAATTATCCGAATCCCAAAATTTAGTTTTAAATCCTTAATAATTTTTGCGACACCCAATCCAATCGAGATATGCAAATCGTGACCACAGGCATGCATAACACCATCTACTTTTGAAGAAAAACTTAATTTAGTTTCCTCAAATATTGGCAAAGCATCCATATCCACTCTTAAACCTATAATACCTTTATCTAGGGGGCCAAAATCAGCTATAACTCCAGTCCTACCTATAGATTCTCTAACATTCCAACCAATATCTTTTAAAAAACCACTGATCAAGATCGCTGTTTGATTTTCAAGTCCACTTAATTCCGGATGTTCATGGATATGTCTTCTTAAGTTAATTAGTTCATCATTAAACGAATCAATTTTTTTATGTAACTGATCTCTGTTCATTACTTATTTTAAATCAATAAAATTCATTAAATCTTTAATTGGTTGAGGAGGCCATCTTCTTATTTTTTTTAACCATTCTTCATCACTATATCTAGGATCTAATTCAGTGACCGCTATCCAATTACTCTCTGCTTTACCAGCCTCACCATTAGACCAATTCAAAGCTGTTAAAGCTGCCCTAGCATCTGCAAAAGTTGGATAACGTCTAATTAACTTTATTAATTCTTTTTCAGCTTCATCAATATTTCCCAACTGGAAATCTGCTAACGCCAAACTTGACCTAGCCATGGCAAATCCTGGATTATAAAAAGCGGCTTTTGAGAATAAATCTTTTGCTTTATCCCAATGGGATGTAGATCCTTCGACGTTAGCTAAATTATATAATGCAGAGAAATTTTCACTATCTAGGGAAATAACGAACATATAATCCTTTTTCGCTTGCGACCATAAACCCAATGCTTCCTCAGCAATCCCCCTGTTAATGTAAGGATCTATTTCACTAGGATTCAAACTTATTGCCTTATTTTGATCATCTATTGATCCCTTAACATCTCCTACAACAAGTCTTACATTTCCTCTATTGCTAAAACCTGCAGCATCATCAGGATAAGAATCGAGATATTGATTCCATTCTTGTAAAGCGAGATTAAATTTTCCGCCTGAACTAAGATCTAACGCATTTTTAAACAAATCCTCTCTCGAAGATAATGAATAGCATGGCGCAATATAAAAAATATTGAAAAAAATAAAAATTAATAAAAAACATACCTTAACTTTTTTAAAAGTTATCATCTTTTGAATCAATGTACTTTTTTCCTAAAGCAGTAAGCAATCTTCCTCGAGGAGTTCTCGTGAGAAAACCAATTTTAATAAGATATGGCTCAACTACAAATTCTAACATTGAAGGATCATCGCCCAACCCAGATGCAATTGAATCAAGGCCAGTTGGTATATTATTGTTTTGGTTAAGAAAAGATAAATAGTTTCTATCTAAAGAATCCAATCCTTTTTCGTCTATTTGGTAAGAATTTAAAGCTTTTTTTATTAAATTAACTGAGATAGTATTAGTTTTCATAACAACTTGAGCATAATCTCTAACTCTTCTTAATAATCTTAAAGCAATTCTTGGAGTTCCTCGAGATATTTTTGCCAAATCATAAGATGCTTGATCTTCTAAATTGAGGTTTATTAATCGGGAGAAATTAACAATAATTTGTTTTAATTCATCACATGTATAGAATTCAATTTTCTGAGATATCCCAAATCTATCTCTTAGAGGTGCACTTATTGAGGCTAATTTAGTTGTCGCACCAATCAGAGTAAACCTAGGAAGATTAATTGTTCTACAACGGGCTCCTCTATTAGCTCCCATAGTTAAGTCAAGTCTAAAATCCTCCATTGCAGAATATAACAACTCTTCAGTTAACCTATTTAAGCGATGTATCTCATCAATAAATAAAACTTCACCTTCTTTTAATCCAAGAAGTAAACCTACAATATCTCTTGGTCTTTCAATTGCTGGTGCAGTCGCAATCCTACATTTTGTATTCAATTCGTGGGCTATCAAAAAAGCAAGAGTAGTCTTACCTAGACCAGGCTGTCCATATAAAAGAGTATGCTCCAAAGGTTCTTTTCTAATAATTGAAGCATCTATAGCTATTCTTAAAGAAGATTTAAGTTGTTCTTGGCCAATAAATTCTTTTAAATTAAGAGGCCGGGCTAAGTTCAAATTATTATTTCTCTTTTCTTCTGGAATATTTTTTGAATCAACTAGCCTAAGTTCTTTTTTACGAAAAGAAAAGTCATTATCGCCTATATTAGAAGAAATTATTGCCATAATGAAAGGTTAATTGCAATTGTTCTGGGTAGAAAGATTTTTTTACAACTAAAATGGCAAAAAATTCAAGCAAAGTGAAAAAAAATACTAATAAAGCAAATAATTTTAAACTTCTAGCTGATAATAGATATGCAAAATTTCAATATGCAATATCTGAAACAATCGAAGCTGGAATTGAGCTTTTAGGGACTGAAGTAAAGTCCATTAGAAACGGAAAAGCAAATTTAAGAGACGGATACTGTTCATTCAGAGATGGTGAGATCTTATTATTAAATGTTCACATTTCACCACATAAAAATGTGGGGTCTTTCTTTAATCATGATCCACTAAGAAACAGAAAATTGCTACTACATAAAAAAGAAATAATAAAAATGAAATCTAATACTGAAAAAAAAGGAATGACTATTGTCCCATTATCTCTTTATTTAAAAGGCTCATGGATAAAACTAACTATTGGAGTTGGTAAAGGGAAAAAATTACATGACAAACGACAAGATGAAAAACAAAAAAGCATAAAAAAAGAAATCAACTCTGCACTAAAAAGATAAAATTGATTAGTCAGAATTATTAAAAGTATCAATCTAAACTTACTGAAGTTGGAGGTGGAGAAGGATCTGGATCTGCAATTAGCATATGCTGCAATACAGTTTCTGGCCTCTCACTATCTCTCCAGCGAATTTTGTATGCAGGCATTTTTGTACCTCTACTTGTAGTTTGCTCTACTGGTTCAATAACCCATCCTCTTCTTGATCGGCCTTGAGGATTTCTTTTTACTACTGCATCCGCATGTTTGAAACGGAAACCAACACGTTCACCACTCATTTAAAAAATTTCGTATTGGATCAATTTAACTATTTTACTTCATTCAAGGGTAATTTTTCACTTTTTTTGGAAGTTATTTCTGGTTTTAACAATGGGAAAGGGATTACATCTCTAATCGATGCGCTATTAGTAATTAACATAATTAGCCTATCAATGCCTATACCTAATCCTCCCGTAGGCGGCATGCCAATCTCTAAAGCATTTAAAAAATCTTCATCTATACAGTGAGCCTCAAGATCTCCTTCATCTCTAAGAGATTGCTGTAATTGCATTCTTTCTCTTTGATCCACTGGATCTATCAACTCACTAAACGCATTTGCCAGTTCTCTGCCAACAATAAACAATTCAAATCTTTGAACTATTTCTTTATTATCTAGATGAGGCCTAGCTAAAGGGGAAATTTCAACAGGATAATCGATAACGAAAGTAGGTTCTATAAGTTTTGATTCTACTTTTTGCTCAAAGACCTCATTTAAAAGTCTTCCCATAGTATTTACTTTGTTAGAGAAATCAACATTTATATTTTTAACGGCTTGTTTTGCTGCTAGAAAGTCTCCCCTGAAAGAATCAAAATCAATCCCTGTATATTTCTTGACAATGTCTTTCATGGATATTCTTAACCAAGGTTTAGAAAAATCAATTTCTTTATTTTGATAATTTATAATTAAAGATCCACATGTATCAGCAACAATATCTTTAATCAATTCTTCTGTTAAATTCATCATATCGACATAATCAGAAAAAGCTTGATAAATTTCAACAGAGGTAAATTCTGGATTATGCCTTGTACTTATCCCCTCATTACGGAAGATTCTGCCCAATTCATATACTTTCTCAAATCCTCCAACAACCATTCTTTTTAAATGTAATTCTGTAGCTATTCTTAGGTACAACGGAATATCTAATGTATTGTGATGAGTTATAAATGGTCTTGCTTCAGCACCACCAGCTTCAGATTGCAGAATTGGAGTCTCTATCTCTAAAAAATTTCTATTATCTAGCCATTTTCTTATAAAACTTATACATTTTGCCCTTGTTTTAAATACATTTTTAGAGTGAGGATTTACTATTAAATCTACATATCGTTGTCTATATCTTTTTTCAACATCAGTTAAACCATGCCATTTATCTGGTAAAGGTTGTAATGATTTGGATAACATTTCCCATTTCTCTACTTTAATTGAAAGTTCTCCTTTATTTGTTTTTTTGATAGTTCCATGGACGCCTATCCAATCACCAATATCCACTATTTCCTTGATATCTTCAAAAGAAAGTAGTTTTTGTGTTTCTAAATATAAATTAATTATCCTTTTATCTAGATAAAGCTGAATCTGACCTTCTTGATCGCTAATCGAGAAAAAGGCAATTTTACCCATTACTCTTTTTGCCATCACCCTACCAGCAATAGAAACGCTAAAGTCTTCCTCTTGACCATTTTCTAAATAATCAAATTTTTGAATCAGAAAACTGGTTGTATGTGATACCCTAAAACTCTGTGAGTAAGAAGCAAATCCTTTATTAACTAATGAATTAGCTTTTTGTAAGCGTGCTTCTCTTATTTCAGACAAAATTTATTTTATATATTTGTTTTATTTAATAAAATTATCAGACTATGGCTCAACTTGCCAAAGATGTTGCGGTTTCGCCAACTCTCTGAGATGCGTAACCAATTCCTCTAACAGTCAATATTAATTCCGGATTTCTTGGATCTGGTTCTAATTTACCTCTTAATCTAGCTACATAAACATCTACAACTCTTAAATCTGCTGCTCTACGAGGAGGATAACCCCATAGCTGTTCTAAAATTTCTGCTCTCGGGACAACCTTACCAGGTTCGTCAAACAATAATTCTAGAAGGCTAAATTCAGTATAAGTTAAATTAATTCTATCTCCTGCTCTAGAAACTTGTCTGCGATTAGTATCAACAACTAAACTTCCAAATTTCATAACTCCTTTACCTGAAGGTACTTCTTTAGTTTCAGTAACCGATACAGTTGGGCCCATTCTTCTCAAAATAGTAGCTATTCTAGCCTCTAACTCTTTTGGACTAAATGGTTTAGATAAATAATCATCAGCCCCTAAATCTAAACCTGCAACTCTCTCTGAAATAGCTTCTAGAGCTGTTAAGAATATTATTGGTACTACTGATTCAGCTCTAATTCTTCTACAGACAGCAAATCCATCCATTTTTGGAAGCATAACATCAAGAACTATCAAATCTGGGGAATCCTTGTGGAAAGACTCAAGAGCTTCTTCGCCGTTAGTGGCTGAATAAACTTGATATCCAGCTAGTTGAAGCCTGGTAACTAATACCTTCAAAACTGCTGGTTCATCGTCAACAACTAAAATTCTTGCTTTTGACATAGTTAAAAAAATTTCTCGATATTTCAAAGCAAAGAATTATTGCATTGAATATATATTCTAACAATTAAAAATATAACATTATGAACCCTCAAAGAGATATTCCTAAGGTTTACAAATATTTTAAATAAATTGAAGATAAAAAATTTTTCAAACACTTTTACCTCTCAGCAGAATTTATTACTGCATTTTTTTTCTTGAAAATTTAAACATTTTTAAAATTAGGGAGCAAATAAAGGGGGCAAAAAATCCTGTCAAAAAAACTTCAGCTAAGATATTTTTCACACTGGGAATCAACATTAAAGAATTACTATCTGAAAAGTTTCTAAACAAAATTTGTAAAAGATAAAGAGTACCACATAAAAAACTTCCAAAAGAACAAATTAAACCATACCTAAAATGTCCCACCAAAATATTACTATGTAATTTAATTCTCCCAAACAAAAACCCACAAAAAACTAAGCCTGGTATTTGAGTAAAACTATCATCTAAAGTTAGAGAATCTAAAATTATACCTAAAAACAACCCAAATATTAATCCATTTATTGATCCATTAATCATTGACCAAGGCAATAACCATAATAATGGCCAATATGGCTGAACACCTAAAAATCCAAGCCAATTAGGGTGCCACATAAAAATAATTGGGATAAGAATAAAGCTTATTATGGATAATTTTTTTGAAAAAAATTTATTCACTTAGAATTTACTTTTAAAATTTGCACCCAATCAATTACATGAGGTTTTGCCAAAAGTGAAATTTTTGCCTTTTTTTGAGATTTGGATGTCTCATCTATAGATTGGACAATACCAATAGGGATATTTGGAGGTAATAACGTGCTAGCAGGAGATGATGAAACAAAATCTCCGACTTTAATATCAGCATCTTTTGAATAAAGTATTAGGACAGGATAATCATCTCCTAAACCGACTAACAAGCCATTAATTTGAATTCTGTCCACCCAAACTCCTAGCTTACTTTCTGGGGAAGTTATTAATGTTACCGAAGAAGTGAATAAAGAAGTATCCTTTACTCTTCCTAATAGACCACCGGGCCCAACCACAATATGACCAACTTCTACTCCATCTTTTGAACCTTTGTTTAAAATTATTTGCCTCCACCAACTACCTGTTTTTCTCGAAATAACTGCAGCTGAAATATCATAATTATTAGATAATTCTTGGAGAGATAAGATTTGCCGCAATCTTTTATTATCTTTTTTAAGAAGATTTAACTTTATCAAATATTCTTGGTCTCTACTCTTAAGAATAATTTCTTTTTGAAATTGACCAGGCCAAAAAGGCTTTGAAATAAAATAATAAAAATCTTTATAAAAAGCACCTTTTGATATCCTTACAAAAACCAAAAACAAAAAAATTACAAACAAAGTCCAGTTTTTCTTTTTATGCCACCAACGACTAGTAGAAATTCGTCGGATACCTAACATATCATTAATCTCTTATGGCATTCCTTATGAATTCTGGAGTATCAACAACTCTTTTCAGTTTTTTAAAATCATCCAAAACCTCTCCACAACCATTTACTACGCAGAGCAATGGGTTTTCTGCTATGTGAGTAAAAATTCCTGTTTCATCGCTCAATAAATCATTAATGCCTCTCACTAAAGCTCCACCTCCTGCAAGCATAATCCCCCTATCAACTATGTCTGCAGCAAGTTCAGGAGGGGTCCGCTCTAAAGTTCTTTTTACAGCTTCTACAATTTTGCTGAGTGTTTCAGCCATGGCTTCTCTGATTTCTCCTGATGTCAAAGTGACTGACCTTGGTAGACCTGATAAAAGATGTAAACCTCTAACTTCTAAAGTAGTTTTATCAAAATCATCATCTGGAAATGCAGATCCAATTTTAATTTTAATATCTTCTGCAGTTCTCTCTCCAACAACTAGGTTGTGAACTTTTTTTAAATATAGAGCAATAGACTCATTTATTTCATCGCCAGCTATACGAACAGATTCACTCAATACAGTTCCACCTAAACTTAGTACTGCAACTTCAGTAGTACCTCCACCAATATCAACAATCATGGTTCCAATTGGCTCAGTTACTGGTAATGATGCACCTATCGCTGCTGCAACGGGTTCATCAATTAAGTGCACTTCTCTAGCTCCGGCTAATCCAGCTTCTCTTACTGCTCTTCGCTCAACACTAGTAACTCCACTTGGAATACCAATCACTATTCTTGGGGCTACTATCCCTTTGCCTTCGTTACATTTTTGAATAAATGTTTTTATCATTTGCTCTGCGGCATCAAAATCTGCGATCACTCCATCCCTTAGAGGTCTTACGGCTCTTATATTGCCAGGAGTCCTCCCAAGCATTAACTTTGCTTCTTGACCAACAGCTAATGGAATACCTTCTTCTAAATCCATAGCTACCACTGAAGGCTCTTGTAAAACAACCCCCTTTCCTGATACGTGTATAAGAGTATTGGCTGTTCCTAAATCTATGCCAATATCTCTAGAAAATTTAAATCTGTTAAAAATCACAATAAGAATACTTTTATAAATAATATATCTATTTTTTAGTAAGCTCTCATAATTCTGTCGTTTAGTTATGAATAGCACGTAAAACTTTGAGCAAATCTTGAAAATATGAGTAGTATTAAAAAAAAAATTATGGAAATTAACACTATTAACCTAGTTGGCAGAGCAGGAAGAGAACCAGATGTCAGATATTTTGAATCTGGCAGTATCGTAGCAAATTTCACACTTGCAGTTAACAGAAGAAGTAGAGATGAAGAGCCCGACTGGTTTAACTTAGAAATATGGGGCAAGCAAGCTCAAATAGCCGCAGATTACGTTAAAAAAGGATCTTTAATTGGAATTACAGGAAGCTTTAAAATTGATAGTTGGAAAGATAAAAATTCTGGGGAAGATAGATATAAACCAGTTGTTAGGGTAGATAGATTAAACTTACTTGGATCCAGAAAAGAGTCCGATAATAACCAATATTCTAATGGTAGTAACTCAAGTGAAATCCCTTTTTAAGCTCTATTTTTTTTTAATAATCTAATAAGTATTCTTATAAAAAAATATAAGAAAATTAAAATTAAAATTGGCTTTACAACATATTTAATTTGATCTAAGTAAGTTTCAATAATTAGATAATTTTCACCAAATAAATAACCTGCATAAGTTAGAAGAGCTACCCATATCAAGCTCCCAAATGTAGTCCAAATCAAAAACTTTCTTAATGGCATCAGTTCTATACCAGCGGGTACTGAAATTAAAGTTCTTATACCTGGTACTAATCTGCCCCAGAAAACTAGAGAAACCCCGTATTTATCAAACCACCTTTTACTTTTATTTAAATCATTAGATGAAATACCTAGATATTTTCCTTTTTTATCGAGAAAAATTGAAAGTCTTTTTTCATTTACTAATCTGCCTAAATAATACCAAGGCAATGATCCTAAAATAGTTCCAAGTAATCCCCAAAAAACTAAAATATAGAAATTTAATTTTTGTTGATAAACGAAAAACCCTCCCAAAGGCATAATTATCTCCGATGGAATTGGAGGTATTACATTTTCTAAAAACATAGCCAGACAAATAGTAAGATATGCAATTGTTGAATTCTTTTCAACAGCCAAACTTATGTAGTCGGGGATTGAAGTAAGAAAATTTATGAAAATTAAACTCAAACTTAGTATCTATAAAGCTCTGGTTTATAAGGACCTTCAACAGAGACATTAATATAATCAGCTTGTTCCTTAGTTAATTTTGTTAATTTTGCGCCAATTTTATCAAGATGTAATCTAGCTACCATTTCATCTAGATGTTTTGGTAAAACATAAACTTCCTTAGCATATTTTTTTGACTTATTGAAAAGTTCAATTTGAGCTAGTACTTGATTAGTAAAAGAATTACTCATAACAAAACTTGGATGTCCAGTGGCACAACCTAAATTAACTAATCTACCTTCAGCTAAAAGGATTATTTTATTGCCACTCGGTAAAGTTATGTGATCAACCTGCGGCTTAATATTTTCCCATGGATAATCTTTTAATGAAGCTACATCAATTTCATTATCGAAATGGCCGATATTACAGACAATAGCCTCATCCTTCATCTTGACGAGATTTTCGTTTGTTATTACCTGATAGTTCCCAGTTGCTGTAACAAATATGTCTATATCCTCTACAACATCGTCTAATGTAACAACGCTAAAGCCTTCCATTGCCGCTTGAAGAGCACAAATTGGATCAATTTCAGCAACTTTTACAATAGCTCCAAGTCCTCTTAGAGACTGCGCTGAACCTTTACCTACATCTCCAAAACCAATCACTAAAGCGACCTTCCCAGCAATCATCACATCAGTGGCTCGCTTTATGCTGTCAACTAAAGATTCTCGGCAACCATATAGATTATCAAATTTACTCTTTGTTACTGAATCATTAACGTTGATAGCAGGGAAAGGTAAAGCATTTTGCTTTTGTAGTTGATAAAGTCTTGCAACTCCCGTTGTGGTTTCTTCAGTTACACCAATGATATTACTCTTTATTCTAGAATAAAAATCGCGATCATTCTTCAACTTAGATTTAATAGAATTAAATAAAGCAATTTCTTCTTCATTACCGGGATTATCTAGAACAGATAAATCTTTTTCTGCTTTACTACCTAATATCAATAAGCCAGTTGCATCTCCACCATCATCAAGAATCATATTTGGAGAGTCTGAACCCCAATCGAGTATAGAGTGGGTATATTGCCAATATTCATCAAGAGTCTCCCCTTTTTTTGCAAACACAGAAATACCTTGATCTGCAATAGCTGCAGCCGCATGATCTTGAGTTGAAAAAATATTGCATGAAGCCCATTTAACTTCTGCACCAAGATCAACAAGAGTTTCTATTAAGACTGCTGTCTGAATAGTCATATGAAGACTTCCAGCTATTTTTGCACCTTTTAGTGGCTTTTCTGAGTGATATTTATCTCTAAGTGCCATTAATCCAGGCATTTCGGTTTCTGCAATTTCAATTTCTTTGCGACCAAAGTCCGATAAAGAAATATCAGCAATTACGTAATTTGGAGTAGAGGTTTTAATTGAATTTGCAACAACCATATCTAGAGAATACTTTTTCTATTAAACTATATATGATTTTTGTACAATTTTGTGTTTGTTGAGAATTTAAAAGAGACTTTAAATTTAGGAAAAAAACTCTCACACAAATTAAATCCCCTATCAATTGTTTTGTTACAGGGTCCAATTGGGGCTGGGAAAACTTCATTTGTTCAAGGGATCGCTAAAGGCTTATCAATATCTGAAGACATTACAAGCCCTACATTTGCTTTATCGCATCACTATAACTCTGGAAAAATTCCACTTATTCACCTCGATTTATACAGGTTAAAAAATGTTTCTTCAGCAAAAGAAGTTTTTTTTTTAGAAGAAGAAGAGGCAATACAAAGACAAGCTATTTTAGTTATTGAATGGCCAGAATTAGTAGAACCAATTATTGATAATTTCTGGAAAATAGAAATTAGTTACGCAAAAAATTATGGAAGACACTACGAAATAAGAGATCCCAAAAATTTATTAGCCTTCTCATAATTTGGCTGTTGCTCGATGGCACCTTCACCAAGACAAGTTAGTAATCCACAAACACTTGCGAACTTGATACAATCTTCTATTTCTAGTTTATTGGAAGGATAGCCAGAACAAATTAATTTTGAAATTAAGCCGGCTAGAAAAGCATCGCCTGCGCCAGTTGTATCAACAATTTTTTGTGAAGTAGGCGTTTCGCTAATGCCATGCAAACCATTAATAAACCATGCAATTGGATTTTTTCCATCAGTTATTATTACATCTGGTCTATTAGACAATTGTTTAGATATTAGCAAAGGATTTTCATCCTCAAAAAACAAAGTTGCTTCTTCCTTAGCAAGTTTTAAAACATTTGCATGATTTAAAAATTTCTTGATTAAATTAACTCTCTCGAGTTGACTAATTTCTGATGAAAAACTTGAATGGTCCCAAAAGACCTCTCTCCAATTCAAATCAATAACTACTTTAACTGCAAATTTTTTAGCCTGTTCTAAAAGAAAAAAAATAGTCTCTGCTGATATTGGGGATGATAATAAGATCGTTCCTGTAACCAAATATTTTGTTTCTAGAAAAGATTTCTCCAAATTTAAAATTTCCTTTTCGATTAATTTCTTACTAAGAACTTCGTCTGCAAAGCATGAGTGAGGACTTTCCTCAAAACCTGAAAAAAAACGATCTCCAAATTGATCTCTATCTACATTAACCACACGAGTAGATGAATCATTATGTGTTTGCAAGAAATCTAAATTAACATCCAATTCATTAAATTGCATAATAAATTTTTTTCCATAATCATCATTGCCCAAACTTCCTATAAATGTTGAATCTATTTTTAATTTTCTTAATGCACAAGCAACATTAGCCGGGGCACCACCCAAAAAGTCTGTAAATCCTTGATTTGACTTATTTCTGATTCTATCTATTAAAGCCTCTCCGATACATATTACCTTCTTCTTTTGCATAAAATGAACATTTTCCTAAACTAAGAATAATTTATTAAAAACGAATAATTTTTTTTTGAATTAAAGTTTAACTAAAAGCATATTCATAGTGTCTTTAAATAAATCTGAAACCTGGAAGTGGAAAAATTGGGAAATTTCGTGGTCTTTATCAAAAGAATCTACTTTTGAAAAAAATATCAATATTCTTTTTGTTCATGGATTTGGGGCATCAAAAAAACATTGGAGACATAATCAAGACTTCCTTGGCAAATTTTTCACTTGCTACTCAATAGACTTAATAGGATTTGGAGAAAGTAGTCAGCCTAATGCATTATTAAATTACGAACCTTACAGAGAAAATTCAATTAAATATTCTTTTGATTTATGGAGTAATCAAATATCATCATTTTGTTCAGAGGTTATAAAATCTCCTGTTTACTTAATAGGAAACTCAATTGGTGGTGTTATCTCATTAAAAGCTGCTGAAATTCTAAGAGATAATTGTAAAGGTGTCATTTTGATTGATTGTGCGCAAAGAACTATGGATGATAAACGTTTGCAAAAAAGTGATATTTTGATGAATTTTCTAAGACCCATATTAAAAACGCTTGTAAGACAAAGAATAATTAGCAATACACTTTTTACAAGAGCTGCAAATCCAAAAGTTATAAAGAAAATACTTGAACAAGCTTACCCTTCAGGAAAAAATATAGATGAAGAATTGATTGAAATACTTTATAAACCCTCTCAAAGGAAAAACTCTAAAGAAGCATTTCGTGGTTTTATTAACTTATTTGACGACTATCTTGCTACTGACCTTTTCGATAAGGTTAATATTCCAATCCAATTGATTTGGGGAGAAAAAGATCCTTGGGAATCTTTAAATGAAGCAAAAAAGTGGAAGAAACAATTCAGGAATATTAAAAGATTAGATATTATTCTTGGAGCGGGTCATTGTCCTCATGATGAAGAACCTGAAAAAACAAATAAGTTAATAAAAGAATTTATTCAAGAAACAAAGTAAGCTTCAACATTATCACTAAGTCTTCTCAGGCCTCTTAATCCATCTCTTTCTAGATTCCTTACTCGATCTCTACTTATCCCTAGCACTCTTCCTATACCTGTAAGAGACATTGGTTCATCACCATCCATTCCATATCTCATTCTTAAAACTCTACATTGCAGATCAGGCAATTGATGTAAAAGAGAATGGAGATCGCCTCTCATACAATCCATCTCTATTTGTTCATCTGGCAAATCCTCCCCTCCTGCAAGTAAATCTAGTAATACTGTATCTTCGCCATCGCCAACTTTTGTTTCAAGACTAACTGGCTGCCCAGCTTTGCACATTAAATCTTTAACATCATCTTCCGGAAGTTCAACATATTTCGCAAGTTCACTTACAGTTGGCGTTCTTGACATTTCTTGGCTAAGCTCTCTTTGACCTTTTTTTAACTTATTCAACATTTCAGTTATGTGAATTGGAAGTCTTATCGCCCTACTTTTTTCAGCTATTGCTCTTGTAATACCTTGTCTTATCCACCAATAAGCATATGTTGAAAACTTGTAACCTCTCGCTGGATCAAATTTTTCAACTCCTCTCACTAGTCCTATAGTTCCCTCCTGAATTAAATCTAAAAGTTCCATATTTCTTTTTGTATATTTTTTTGCAACACTTACTACCAGTCTTAAGTTCGCCGCGACCATTCTTTCTTTAGCTCTCTGTCCAGCTCTCAATCTTTTTTTTATTGTGGAAGTAGGTAAATTTAATTTGGTAGATAATTCATCAATGCTAGGCTTTTCTCCCGTTAATTCAAGAATTTCTAATTCTGCTCTTTCAACTTCCATATACTCTTGAACTTGTCGACCTAAAGTAATTTCTTGTTCATGCGATAGTAAAGGAACTCTACCTATGTCTCTTAAGTATGATCGAACAAGATCTACATCATTACTAGCTTTAATACTTGCAATTGAAGTTAATTTATTTTCATTTATTGTTTCAGGAGACATGAAAGTTGAATGATGTTTTGTAAACAATACCATTAAGAAATGTAAAGTTAAACAAAAAAATCCACAATTTTACAAAAATGAGAATAAATACCTACTAAATTTAGCTTAATGAATTGCTTAATAACCATTTTGCTGTACTTAGATAAATAAATACACCAGCAATATCAGTTACAGTTGTAATGAAGGGAGAAGACATTAATGCTGGATCTAATTTCATTCGGTCAAACATCAAAGGAAGAATTGCACCTGTGGTAGCGGCTAAAGTTGTTATCGATATTAAACTTATTCCCACTGCAGACGCGATTAGCGGTCCTTCTCCTTGCCACCAAGCGAAGGGGAATACTACAAGCATCATGAAAACGCCTAAAAGAGCCCCTGTTACAGCCTCCTTAACTACTGCCTTAATTGCACCAAGAGACTTCAATTTTTGAGTGCTTAAACCTCTAATGACAACAGTTGAACTTTGAGCGCCCACATTACCCCCAGTACCTATAAGTAGTGGAATAAATGCAGCTAATAAAACTATTTCTTTTAATATTTGATCATTCATAGCTATGACCTTTGTCGTTAAACCATTTGCTAAAACCAAAATTAATAGCCATAAAATTCTTCTTCGAGCAATCGTAAATAAACTACTTTGAAAATAATCATCTTCATCTCCAGGTTGTACTGCCCCCGCCGCATAAATATCTCTTGTTGCTTCTTGTTCTATGACATCAATTAAATCATCGACAGTTACTATCCCAACGAGTCTTTTTTCTTTATCAACTACTGGGAGAGCAAGAAAATCATATCTTTGTATTGCCCTAGCAACCTCTTCTTGATTTGTATTGGTAGAAATATTAACTACATCTCTTGTCATCACGTCTCCTATTGGCTTAGAAGGATCAGCAGTTACAAGATCTCTTAAAGAGAGAATCCCAGTTAAATGTCTTTCTTTATCTGTAACGTATAGGCTATAGATAGTTTCAGTAAATGGAGCTCTTTTTCTAACTAAAGAGAGAGCCTCAGCTGCAGTTTGCATTTCTTTAAGGTCTATAAATTCAGTTGTCATTAACCTTCCAGCAGTTTCGGGCTCATATCCAAGCAATTCAGCTGTTACTTTCCTTTCACCAGGACTAAGAGCAGACAAAAATTTTCGTACAACTTTTGCAGGTAATTCATCAAAGAGTTGAACCCTGTCATCAGGAGACATTTTTTCAACGATTTCCAAAACTTCTCCTGAACGAAGTCTTTCTAGTAAAGTTTGCTGAACTACTGGATCTAAATATTCATAAACCTCAATTGCTTCATTTTTCTTTAATAATCGAAATGCTAATGCCTGCAATATTAGTGGAAGGCTTCCAATAGCATCTGCAATATCTACAGGTTGTGAAGGCTCCAAAAGTAACTTTGCCTCATCATAATTTCCCGCGATGAGCAATTCCTCAAGTTGAATAGTGATATTCTCTCGTGTACTTAAATCTGAAGATAAGGATGTAACTGCTTCAAGATTATTTTCTTTCATAAATATAATCCCTTGTCAAAGTAACAACACTATTATATGAAATCTAAGTAATTTTTCTACTTATCCAGAACCCTAAAAACATTGTGATTAAATTTACAATAATGATAATATTTAAAAAAATAAAAAATTTTAGCCAATCCCCTTGATTAAAAATTTTGTACAAAAAATATATAAATCCGCTAAAGGATGTAAAGCAAGAAACAAAACCACTAAATAAAATTTTTTGAATCGAATAACTTAATCTTCTACTTATAAAAAAACCAACTAAAAATGATCCAATTATTGAAATAACAAAGTTATTGTTTATAGCTAATCTTAGAAAAGTAGCTAGATAAGCAGCTAAAAGGATATAAATAAAATTATTTATTTTCATTTAAAAAAATGAATAATAAAATAGCCAAAATAAAAGAAAAAGAAAGAAAAAATTATCACTTCGATATAGTGGAATAATAATCTTACGAATTCTTTTTTTTGAAAAAGAATAAAAAGTTGATTTATAAATGAAGAAAATGTACTAAAACATCCTAAAAAACCGCTATAAAATAACGCTAATATTTCGTTATTAATAAAATTTAACGCTACTAGAATTCCTAAAAAAAAAGATGATAAAAAATTTACTATTGAGGTATTTTGAATATCAAAACCTATTCTTTTTTTAAAATTTTTTTGTATGAATATTCTCAATATTAATCCAAAAGTACTACCAATTAAAATTGTACCTATTGAACTAAAATCCAAAATTTACATTTTTATCCAGCCTTTTAAAATCTTATTAGGATTACCTAAAAATTTATTAGAAGCTAATTCAACCCTAATCCAATTTTCACTTTTGCTAACTTTCCAATAACGCAATATTGATACAGTTGTACCTACATCAAGAACTAATAATTCCTTTGCATGAATTTCTGGATAAGAATATAGAAAAGTATTGGAACACAATATAATTTCATTTCTATTATGAGAAAACTTATTTTGGTTTAAACTTTTTTGGATCCCACCGGCAGGTAAAGTAATTGGAGCAATTAATGCGAATATAATTAAGCAAAAATTCTTGAGAAGATTATTAATCATATATCTAGAGTTGCCATATCTAGGTTGCCACTATGAGTTTCTATGAATTCTCTTCTTGGTGCAACTTTATCTCCCATTAATATGTTGAATATTCTGTCAGCTTCCAGTGCATCTTCGATTTCAACCCTTTTCATCATCCTCGTTTGAGGATTCATAGTTGTATCCCATAATTGTTTGGGCATCATCTCACCTAATCCCTTAAATCTTTGAATATTATAATTTGCTTTTTCTCCAAAACTTTCAATTGTATCCTTTAATTGGTTCTCGTTATAACAGTAATTATGATTCTTACCTCTCTCAACTTTATATAAAGGGGGGCAAGCAATATATATAAAACCTTTCTCAACTAGTTCCCTTTGGTATCTATAAAAAAATGTTAATAGTAAAGTTCTTATATGGGCACCATCAACATCAGCATCCGTCATGATTACGACCCTATGATATCTCAAAGAGCTAACATCGAAATCCTCTCCCTTAATTCCTAATCCAAGAGCTGTAATTAATGACTGTATTTCTGTATTTTTATATATTTTAGTATCATCAGTTTTTTCAATATTAAGAATTTTACCCCGAAGAGGCAAAATAGCCTGAAAATTTCTATCTCGTCCTTGTTTTGCAGAACCTCCAGCTGAATCCCCTTCAACTATATAAATTTCTGATTCTGAGGGATCTCTAGAACTACAATCTGCTAATTTACCAGGTAAGGTAGAACTTTCAAGAACACTTTTTCTTCTTACTAATTCTCTAGCCCTCCTGGCAGCTTCTGCTGCGTTAAATGATTGAATTGCTTTTTCAAGAATCAAGTCCAAAATTCCAGGATTGAATTCCATGTATTTTGTGAGGGCCTCGCCAATGAGAGAATCCACAATTCCTCTTACCTCAGGATTGCCTAATTTTGTTTTTGTTTGTCCTTCAAATTCGGGATCTGGAACTTTGACTGATAAAACAACAGTCAAGCCCTCTCTAATATTTTCGCCAGCTAAATTTTTTTCAATATCTTTTCTTTTGCCTCTCTTTTTTGCAAGATTATTAAAAGTTCTTGTAAGAACTGTTTTTAACCCTTCAATATGAGTTCCTCCATCAATAGTTCTAATATTATTTGCAAATCCCAAAATATTATCTGAATATACATCTGAACACCATTGCAAAGCTGCTTCTACATAAACATTTTCTCTCTGTGAGTCAACATAAATTATTTCTGGATGAATAGACTCTTTTTCAGCATTCATATATTCAACATATTCTTTAATACCCCCCTGATATAAGTAAATTTCTTCCTTAAAAGAACCATCAGATAATTGATTTCTTTCATCTCTAAAAACAATTTTTACTCCACCATTAAGATAAGCTAATTCTCTTAACCTAGATGAAAGAAGAGCATATTCAAATTCAATTCCTCCAGAAAAAATCGTTTTGTCAGGTTTAAAGCAGATAGTTGTTCCTTTCTTAAATGGTTTGACAGACTGTTTCTTATTTTGCAATTCACCCTTTGATGAACCTTTTTCAAATCTTTGATTAAATTCATTACCGTCCCTATAAACAGTCACATTAACCCATTCGCTTAAAGCATTAACTACAGAAATTCCTACTCCGTGCAAACCACCTGAAACTTTATAACCACCACTTCCAAATTTACCTCCTGCATGAAGTACAGTTAGTACAGTTTCTAAAGCACTTTTCCCTGTTCTTGGATGAATATCCGTTGGAATACCTCTTCCATTATCTGAAATTAAAGCAGATCCATCTGCTCGAAGAACTATTTCTATGTGATCACAATGTCCTGCAAGTGCCTCATCGACGGAGTTATCTACTACCTCATATACCAAGTGATGCAAACCCCTTGGTCCTGTAGAGCCAATATACATACCTGGGCGTTTACGAACTGGTTCTAATCCTTCTAAAACCTGAATCTGTTCCGCGCCATAGTCATTTGAGATTTTATTTAATCCTTTGTCCTCACTCATTTAATATAAAAAAAAATTATAAACTTTTAAAATATTATTTTAAAAGTACTTTCATTAAACTTACCACTGCAATAAGATAAAGGCTCGAAGTCAATGAAAAATTATATTACTTTATTATAAAGTTATTATTTTTTTCTTCAGAAATTAATATGTCTGCAAATCCACCTCATGTAATAGTTTTAATTGGGCCTACTGCAAGTGGCAAAACAGAATTAGCTATTGAAATTGCAGAATATTTTAAAACTCGTATTCACAATATCGATTCAAGGCAAATTTATAAGTCTATGGATATTGGAACAGCCAAGCCATCAATTAACCAACAAAAAAAAATAAAACATTTTCTAATAGATATTGAGGAGCCGATCCATCATATTAATGTAAAACAATTTCAAGAAATTGCACAAAAATCAATAAAAAGAGAAATCAAACAGGATAATTTGCCTTTTCTTGTTGGAGGAAGTGGGTTGTATATGAACTCAATTACAAAAGGATTTTTTGTACCAGATATTCCTCCTCAAAATAATTTAAGAAGACAATTAGAAGAACTTGGTCAGGAAAAATGTTGGGATCTTTTAAATAATTGTGATCCATTATCAACAAAAAAAATAAGTTTTTCTGACCGCGTTAGAACAATAAGAGCTTTAGAAGTTTTCTATGTAACAGGTAAACCATTGTCAAGCCTAAAAGTTCAAAATCCGCCTGACTGGAGAGTATTAGAACTTGGATTAGATAAAGATAATTTAAAAGAAAGAATTTTGCAAAGAACAAAAAATATGTTTCTATCTGGCATTATTGAGGAGACAAACCAACTTATCTCTAAATACGGATTTGATTTGCCAATATTAGAAACCATTGGTTACAGAGAAGCTAGAGACGTTTTAAATAACCATTTAACAATTGACAAAGCGATTGAGTTAACTACGACAAAAACGATCCAATTTGCCAAAAGACAAAAAACTTGGTTTCGCAATAAAAATAATCCTCTTTGGCTTAATAACAAAAACCTGCTAAAAGATGCAATAATTAAGATAGAGTCTTTTTTAAGCTAACTTTACAACAATAGATTTTGTTCATCATCCAATCAATTTATTAAATTAACTGAATGCCCCCACGCCCACGCTTTGACCGCCGAGCTCCCGATAGAGAGCTACCAAATATAAATGAAAGAATAAAATACCCTCAATTGAGAGTCGTTGATTCAGATGGAAAACAATTAGGTGTCATAGATAGATTAAAAGCATTAGAAATTGCAACTCAAAGGGAACTTGATTTAGTTTTGGTGAGCGAAAAAGCAAATCCTCCTGTTTGCAGGATAATGGATTATGGAAAATATAAATTTGAACAAGAAAAGAAAGCTAAAGAAGCGCGAAAAAAATCTCATCAAACAGAAGTTAAAGAAGTAAAAATGAGGTACAAAATTGACAAGCATGATTATGATGTCCGCATAGGTCAAGCTACTAAATTTTTAAAATCGGGAGACAAAGTAAAATGTACTGTAATTTTTAGGGGTAGAGAAATTCAACATTCAAATTTAGCTGAAACACTTCTTTTAAAAATGGCTAATGATTTAGAAGAGCAATCAGAAGTCCAACAAAAACCAAAAAGAGAAGGTAGAAACATGATCATGTTTTTAAGCCCTCGAAAAACTCCTCTCATTAAAAAAGATGACGGGTAAAAAATAGTTATCAAAAAAATAGGACAAATGTTAAAGTGTCACTATAGTCAATTATAAATTAGTAAGGGTTATTAAAAGTGAGATTCCATATTCAACAAGTAAGTGATATCCCAGCATCTACTCAACTATATAATCAAATTTGTTTTGCAATAGCAGCAAGACATTACCCTCCAGGACACAGACTTCCTAGTACAAGGCAACTTGCAATGCAGACTGGACTACATCGGAATACTATAAGCAAAGTATACAGACAACTTGAAATAGATGGGGTTGTTGAAGCAATAGCTGGATCAGGTATCTATGTAAGAGATAATTTGACTAAAAAAGAATTTAAAAAATCAGTTTACTCAAAAGATAAAATAACTAAACCGCCAGATCAAGAAGCGAAGAAGGCAATTGACAATTTGATAAATCTTGGATGCACTTTACAAGAAACGAGAGAGATATTCACCAATGAAATTGATTGGCGTATTCAGTGCGGATCGAGAATCTTAGTCAGTACTCCCAGAGAGGATATTGGCGCTTCTATGTTAATAGCAGAAGACCTCTCTGCAACAGTTAATGTACCTGTCGAAGTTGTTCCTATGGAAGAATTAGAAAAAGTTTTGAGTAATTCGAATAATGGTACCATTGTCACAAGCAGATATTTTTTAAAGCCTCTAGAAAAAGTTGCCAAGCAACATGGAGTTCGTGCTATTGCAGTTGACTTGAGCGACTTTCAAAAAGAATTAAAAATTCTCAAAGAATTAAATGCTGGCAGTTGTGTAGGTATTGTTAGTATAAGTCCTGGTTTATTGAGAGCAGCAGAGGTTATCATACACAGCATGCGAGGTAGTGAACTAATGCTTATGACGGCAATCTCAGACAATAAAAGTAGATTATTATCACTTTTAAAAGCTTCTAACCATATAGTGTGTGATGGTCCTAGTTTATCAGTTGTAGAAAACACATTATTAAAAAATCGTTCTCAGTTGATGAGATTGCCTCAAATAATATGTGCTAAAAATTATTTAAGTATCGAAACAATAAATCAATTAAAAAAAGAAATAGGAGTTATCAATTAAACTAAGATGCTTAGAACTTTTAAATCAGATATAGAAATTATCAGAGAAAGAGATCCTGCCGCTAGAGGAATAATAGAAATATTTCTTTGCTACCCTGGCTTTCAATCAATTGTTATTCATAGGTTTACACATAAATTATGGCAATTAAAGATTCCTTTAATTCCACGCTTGTTAAGTCATGCCAATAGGCTATTGACTGGTATTGAAATACATCCTGGAGCCAAAATTGGTAAAAGGGTTTTCATAGATCATGGCATGGGGGTTGTCATTGGAGAAACAGCTGAGATAGGGAATAATTGTCTGCTATATCAGGGCGTTACATTAGGAGGTACTGGTAAAAGTCATGGGAAAAGACACCCCACCTTGATGGAAAATGTTGTGGTTGGTGCAGGTGCAAAAGTTCTAGGATCCATCACAGTAGGATCTAATACCCGTATTGGTGCGGGTTCAGTAGTTGTTCGTAATGTAGAAGGGAACAGTACAGTAGTTGGAGTTCCAGGCAGAGTTGTTCA
Source organism: uncultured Prochlorococcus sp. (assembly GCA_902620895.1). GTDB lineage: Bacteria > Cyanobacteriota > Cyanobacteriia > PCC-6307 > Cyanobiaceae > Prochlorococcus_A. Next base: position 97,255 of record CACNJU010000002.1, on the reverse strand, counting down.
TCAAAGTGGTGTTAAAGTAAACCCATTAGCTCACTCTGCTTTACCAGATGCAGAAGCTAATGTAATAAAAAATTTAATGGATAGAATAGACTCCCTTGAAAATGAAATTCTTAAATTACAAAAAACTTTTCAATGTTTAGTTAACTCAGAATCAGTTGATATTTCCAAACTAGGTGATGCTCAAAATCTTAAAGACAAAGAAATAATAGAATTTCTTGGAGATGATTAAGTCTTTATTTAATTCTTTTCATTAGCATCAGTTTTAGGTTGAAACATAAACATTGAATATATAACATTTCTCCTCATATTAGTCATCATTTCAAGAAACATGTCATATCCCTCGTTTTTATATTCGATTAAAGGATCTTTTTGACCATAACCTCTCAATCCGACTGATTCCCGCAAGGAATCCATTGATTGAAGATGTTCTCGCCATAAATTATCAATTTGCTGCAAAATGAAAAATCTTTCAGCTTCTCTCATTAATCCTGGTCGTATCTTTTCTATTTGTGATTCCTTGATATCGTAAGCTATTCGCAATTGCTCTTGAAGGTAGTTTTTTAATTCTTCTACTGATAGTAAATTAACATCATCTGATTTAAGGTCATCTAATAAGTATATAAATTCTTTGACTTTAGAGATTAATTGATCAATATCCCATTCTTCAGGAGGAAGATCAGGGTTAATATATGCATCTACAATTTCAATCATTGTTCTTTCTCCATATCCTATAACTTGTTTCTTTAAATCAATTCCTTTTAATACTCTTAATCTTTCTCCATAAACTGCCTTTCTTTGATTGTTCATTACCTCGTCGTATTCAAAAACTTGTTTTCTAATATCGTAATAGTAGGTTTCAACTTTCTTTTGAGCACTTTCTAAAGACCTAGTAAGCATTCCTGACTCAATAGGCATATCTTCATCAACCCTAAACGCATTCATAAGATTTGCTACTCTATCTCCTCCAAAAATTCTCAATAAATTATCTTCTAAAGATAAAAAGAATCTTGTACTACCAAGATCACCTTGTCTTCCTGCTCTACCTCTAAGTTGATTATCCACTCTTCTTGATTCGTGTCTTTCAGTACCAATGACATGTAAACCGCCTGCCTCTCTTACTTTTTTTTCTTCATGCATCAAAACTTTCTCATATTCTTTTTTTACATCAGATAAAGATTCTCTCAAAAGCTTTATCAAGCTATCATCAATTGGCGCTTTTTCTGCAGCTGTAGCAATCCTGTCATCAAGCTCCAAGACAGAAAGTTGTCTATATCCCCAATTTTTAACAAGTTCATCAGATAAAAGAAGGAGTTTATTTTCAATTTCTTCATCAAGCTTGCAAGGGAAAAGGCTTGTTGGCGAAATTGAAGTGTTCTTTTTCAAATTTGAATCAGCTTTTGTAGAAAAACCGCCTTTGGATTTTAAATTTCTTTGTTTAGGAATTGGTGGCTTATGCTCATTCTCAGGCTTTACTAACAAAGGAATTAAAATTTCTTTTAACTTAAGCCTTGCCATATAGTCACTATTACCACCAAGAATTATATCTGTTCCCCTTCCAGCCATATTAGTCGCAATAGTAACAGCTCCTGCTCTTCCTGCCTGTGCAACAATTTCTGCCTCACGTTCAACATTCTCTGGCTTTGCATTTAACAAATTATGGGGAATATTTTCTTCAGATAAAAGTGAACTTAATAATTCACTTTTTTCAACACTTGTTGTACCAACTAAAACAGGTCTGCCATCTCTATGAATTTCTGCAGTTTCTTTAGCAACTGCTTTCCATTTACCCATCTCAGTCTTAAATACTTGATCAGACCAATCTTGTCTCTTTCTTATTTGATTTGTCGGAATAACTGTTGATTCTAATTTATAAGTTTTTTCAAATTCAACCTCCTCAGTTTTTGCAGTTCCCGTCATTCCTGCTAAACCTGGATATAAAAGGAAAAAATTCTGATAAGTTATGGACGCTAATGTTTGAGTCTCAGGCTGAATTTTAAGACTTTCTTTTGCTTCTATTGCCTGATGTTGACCATCACTCCAACGCCTTCCTGGCATCACCCTCCCAGTAAATTCATCCACTATCACAGCTTCATCGTTCTTAATAATATAATTTACATCTTTAATAAATAATTCTTTGGCTTTTAAAGCGTTAGTTATGTAATGCGCCCAAGGATCTTGAGGATTATATAAATCATTAACTTCCAAATACTCTTCACATTTTGCAAAACCCTGATCAGTTAATATACAACTTCTCTGCTTTTCATCAACTTCATAATCCCCTTCTGGATCAATACCATCTTTACTTAATTCTTTTGCTTTGACTAATGTTAGAGATAATTCAGCAGCTTTTTGATACTTTTCTTGCGGTCTTTCAACTTGGCCAGAAATGATTAGAGGAGTTCTTGCCTCATCAATTAATATTGAATCAACCTCGTCAATTACACAATAATTAAATTTTCTTTGAACTACCTCATTAACATCGGTGGCCATATTATCTCTTAAATAATCGAATCCTAATTCGGAATTTGTAGCATAAGTTATATCACAATCATAATTTTTCTTTCTCTCAACTGGATTCATATCTTGCTGAATTAAACCAACGGATAAACCTAAAAAACGATGAACTTGTCCCATCCACTCTGCATCTCTTCTAGCTAAATAATCATTTACAGTAACAACATGAACACCTTTTCCAGTAAGAGCATTTAAGTAACAAGGTAATGTTGCTACTAGAGTTTTTCCCTCTCCAGTCTTCATCTCAGCAATTTGACACTCATGTAAAACAATCCCACCTATTAACTGAACATCAAAATGTCTCATATCTAGGACACGTTTACTTGCTTCTCTTACAATTGCAAAGGCTTTAGGAAGAAATTCTTCTAGGAGTTCTTTTTGTTTTTTTAAATCAAATTCTGATGAAATCTTTGACTTAAGATTTTGAGTTGCTTTTCTAAGCTCGTCATCAGTCAATTGAGAGATTTCTTCTTCTAAAAAATTTATCTCTTCCACTATAGGTTGATAGCGCTTTAACTTTCGTGTATTCGGGTCACCCAACAAAAGTTTTAGCATAAGTCAAAATCCTGAATCAATTTATCTTATTACAAACATTATAAATTAGTGCGTTACAACAGAATGAAGAAAACTATTATCTCTTTATTTAATAGAAACGATCGATTAAGGTATTTAGGTTAAAGTCAAACAATAACCTAGCTGAAATCACTTTTAAAATCTTTTTTTTATAAATGAAAGAAATATATCTAATCAACCATTCAAAAGGAGCTTTAGGGTTAAGATTTTTTGGATTAGGTCCTAATCTTAAACCAAATAATGGCTTAAATAAGCTTCAAAAATTACTAGGAAATAATACTTTTTGGGCAAAAAATAGAACAATTAAGGATATAAAAAAATGTCTTGCTAATAGTGACGTTATAGTGAGTCTTTGGCTAGGTGACGAAATAGTTGGGTTTGGAAGAGCTTTAACCGATGGGATTTACCGAGGCGTACTTTGGGATATTGTTATTGATCAAAATTACCAAGGCAAAGGTTTTGGGAAATTAATTGTGAAAAGTCTTTTATCGTCTAAAAAAATTAAAAATACAAAGAAATTATATTTAATGACTACGAATAAGAAGCAATTCTATTCTCAATTGGATTTTAAAGAAGTTACTACTCAAAATTTGTTAATTCGTGAAATATAAATAACTTTTTATATTTTAAAATAAGCTGAAGTTAATATTCAAACAATTGATCAGGTGAATTAAGAAACAAATTTACTATAAAGCCATCTTATAAAAGATCCTAAAATAGGAACTGGTCCAAAAGTTGGACCGCAAAAATCAAAGTAATCTCTATGCTCTTTTATTAATCCATTTTCGCCAAATAGTAATCGAGTAGTTCCAGGGTAAATAAATTCTTTACCCATAATTTTTAAACCCATTGTCCATTCAACAAATCCACAATTTCCGCTAATAGAGATTGCATGAGTTTCTAAAAAAATATCATCACACCTTTTAACTAGCTTTTCTTGAGCTTTGATATAAGAATCTAAGCCCTCTGTTTTCTGCGTTGGATCAATAAAAATAACATTCTCATTATAAAATTCAGCCCATTTTTGTTTTGTTGGTGCATCTGCACCATATGGTTTAGTAAATAATCCCTTTAAATCCTCTATAGAAATGAATCTCGTCATTACAAAATTATCACTAGGAATACTCTAAAAGATAGAAACAGTAAAAGCGGATGAAGAGATTCGAACTCTCGACATTCTCCTTGGCAAGGAGATGCTCTACCACTGAGCTACATCCGCACAATATTGATATCTTATCTCAAAGAAGGGCTTAATTTTAAAAATAATAAATTTTCTTTTAACTAATTTAAATTTTTAATTAACGATCCCATCTCAATTGCTTGTAAAGCATAATGCCAACCCAGATTATTCTTAATTCCTGCTCTTTCTAAAGCTTGCTGCATAGTATCAGTGGTTAAAACTCCAAAAATAATTGGTAAATTATTTTCATTTGAAACTTGTGAAATACCTTTGCTAGCCTCAGAAATAACTACATCGTAGTGAGAAGTTTCACCACGTATAACAGCCCCAAGGGCAATTAAAACATCATAACTCTTTTTTTTTGAAAGAGTTTTTGCTGCAATTGGCAATTCGAATGACCCAGGCACCCAAACTATATCAACTTGATTACTCAATTCAGAAGTGTCTAGTCCATGTCTCTTTAGACAATCAAGACAACCAGATAGTAATTTATTTGTAATTAAATCATTAAATCTTGCTATTACAATTCCTACTTTTAAAGTAGAGGCGTTAGTAAAAGACCCTTCAAAAATAGCCATTAAATTTTACTTAGGTATATAAATAGACTCTCACGAAAAGGTATTAAGTTCAAACTAAAGAAGAAACAATTCCTGTAACAAAAACCAAAACAACCCATACAGCAGCGATGGAATAAATTTTTCTCCTACTTTCTCGCTGCCCCTCCTCGGTAGAAGGTTGAGTCACATATAAAACAGGTACTCCAACTACCGCTATTAAAGAAGCAAATAGAAGAGCATTTACGAAGAAAAAGTTAACAGCCTGCATAATTCAGTCTTAGGTTCCAAGTTATTATAAATACTATAATCTCATGAAAATGATAATTTTTAGAGAAAATTTACATACTTTAGCCACTTTAAATGCAAAAAAAAAATTTCTACCTAATATCTATTTAGGCATTAAAACAGTATGCAAGAAGATACAATAATTCAAAAGAATTTATTTGCGCTTGATAATGCAAATAATGATCAAAAAGAAATAACAGAAATTCCAGAAGATTTATCTTGGGAAGATTTAAAAAAAGAATCGCAAAAAAGACCTAGACAAAGAAAAAATTCAACTAATTTAGTTAATAAATTCAAGACTGATTTAATTTCAAAAAACAAAAATGTTTACATCAATGAAGAATCCTATAGTTATAAAACAGTTTCAAAACTGAAACTAACTCCTGTAATGAAGCATTATGTAACTCTAAAAGAAGAAAATAAAGATAGGTTATTACTTTATAGATTAGGAGATTTTTTTGAATGTTTTTTTGAGGACGCTGTATTAATATCTAACCTTTTAGAAATAACGCTCACTAGTAAAGATGCTGGCAAAGAGATTGGTAAGATTCCTATGGCAGGGGTTCCCCATCATGCAATGGAAAGATACTGTGCTGATTTAATTAAAAAAAATTATTCTGTAGTTATATGCGACCAATTAGAAAAAAGTTCTGGTAATTATGGGACTCCAATTAAAAGGGGAATAACAAGAATCATTACTCCTGGAACTGTAATTGAAGAAGGGATGTTGATAGCAAAGAAAAATAATTGGATTACTGCTATTTACTTATCAGAAGCAAACTCAGATGAATCTTATGAATGGGGTATATCAAAAGCTGATGTAAGCACAGGAGAATTAATAACTTTAGAGGGTCAATCTCTGTCAAAATTATTTGATGAAATTGTTAAATTAGATTCTTCAGAGATCATTGTAGGAAGCAATGAAGTAAAAAATTTATTAATTAAAGCAAATAGTCAAATTACATATACTATTTCTCAAGAGACTCATTTCGGCATTAATGAAGCAAATTTTCTAGTAAAAAAATATTTCCAAATTTCAAACATAGAAGGAATAGGACTTAAAAATTTAAACAATGCAACAAGATCACTTGGAGGTTTATTAAATTATTTAAAAAAAATTAACCCTTCAAATTTAGATAAAGATTCTTCTGTAAAAATCTCACTAGACTTTCCCCAAATTCAATTTAGTGACGACAAATTAATTATTGATTATCAAACTCAAAAAAACTTAGAAATCAAAAATACACAACGAGAAAACAATTATGTAGGTTCGCTACTATGGAGTATTGATAGAACTTATACTTGCATGGGTGCAAGGTGTTTAAGAAGGTGGATAGATTCACCATTATTAAACGTTAATGAAATTCATAAAAGACAAAATATAATTACAAACTTTATTGAATCTAAACAATTACGTATAGATACCCAAAATTTACTTAGAGCAATGGGAGATTTAGAAAGACTCGCAGGTAGAGCTTGTGCTGGTCATGCAAGTCCTAGAGACTTAATTGCAATAGCAGAAGGTTTAAAAAAATTGCCTAGACTAAAATCCATAATTGAATTATTTAAATATGATCTGCCATATTGGACTGATCAAATAAAAAATATCGATGAAGAACTATTAGAATTAGCTGATACTATAAGTTTTAAACTAATAGAAAATCCGCCTTTAAATATAAGCGAAGGAGGCATGATTCACGATGGTGTTGACAAGATATTAGATGGTTTACGAAATTTAATGGATGATTACTCTGAGTGGTTAAATAATGAGGAATTAAAAGAAAGAAAAATTAGCAGAATTTCAAACCTAAAAATTCAATTTCATAAAAATTTTGGTTATTACATTTCTATAAATAAGTCAAAAGTTAATTTAGCTCCACAACATTGGATCAAAAGGCAAACACTTACCAATGAAGAAAGGTATATCACTTCAGAAATTAAAAATAAAGAAAATAAAATTTTCCAAATAAAAAATAGAGCTTCATCAAGAGAATATGAAATTTTCTGCGAATTAAGAAATATAGTTGCTGAAAAAACAAAACAAATAAGATCAATAGCAAAATCCATAGCATCTCTTGATGCATTGCTAGGTTTATCAATTTCTTCAGTAGAAAACAATTTTATAAAACCCTCATTAATACCAATGAATGATTCAATAAAAAAAGAAAGTACAAAAATTATCGCAGGAAGAAACCCAATAGTAGAGCAATTGTTAAATGATAAAAAGTTTATAGAGAACGATATCTCTTTTGAAGATAACCAAAAATTAATTATATTAACCGGTCCCAATGCAAGCGGCAAAAGTTGCTTTATAAGACAAATTGGTCTAATACAAATTCTTGCACAAATTGGTAGCTTTGTTCCTGCTAATAATGCTGAAATCAAGATTGCAGATAGGATTTTTACAAGAATTGGGGCAGTTGATGATCAATCATCTGGACAATCAACATTTATGGTAGAAATGTCTGAAACTGCATCAATTCTCAATCAGGCAACCTCTAGCTCACTAGTGTTACTTGATGAGATAGGTAGAGGTACATCTACTTTTGATGGACTTTCGATAGCTTGGTCAGTAAGTGAATATCTTGCAAAAAAAATTAAATGTAATACTATTTTTGCTACGCACTATCATGAACTAAATTATTTAAAAAATTCAAATAAAAATATACAAAATTTTCAAGTTTTAGTAGAACAAAATAACGATCAGCTAATTTTTAGTCACAGGATTGCAAAAGGGGGCTCAAATAAAAGCTACGGTATTGAAGCAGCTAAACTAGCAGGAGTGCCAAGAGAAGTTATAGAAAAAGCAAAATCAGTTTTAAATTCTTTAGAAAAAAATAATAAATTAAACAATATTATTGATTAAATTATTGACATTTACGTAACGTAAAAACTTTTCAGATAGATTCCCTCAATAAAGCGTTAACGGCAGAAGCTGCCATAGCAGCACCTCCTCTAGTTGAATTCAAAACAATTCTAGGAAGATCGGTAGCAATCAATTTGTTTTTGCTTTTTTCTACTCCGATAAAGCCAACGGGCATTCCAATAATTAAACTAGGTAAATTTTTTGCATTTTCTAAAATATCTATTAAATAAGATAAAGCTGTTGGAGAACTACCAATAACTACAATGGGTGATTTTGTTCCAGAATTTTTAACCGACAACTCTTTCCATCCTTCACTTAAGCCATATGCAGTTTTTGTTAATTTTATGTGATTATTATCATAGTCTCCAAACCACATCCTAGCAGTGAAAACTTTATTCCTAGCAGTATTTTCTGCCATGGATTTTATAGCTGCAGCAGCCATATCGGTATCAGTTAAAATTGGTGCACCATTCTTAAGGGCCTTAATCCCCTTTTCACACGCACCTTCACTAAACACTATAAGATTTTGAACAGAAAAATCTCCAGAAGTGTGCACTAATCTTTCTAAAACTTTTTTTTCCAAATAATTTAGATCATTTACTCTTAAGTGAGATCTTATGAATTTGATACTTTCCAAAAAAATTGGATGATCTATTACCATTGAATTTAATTTGTGTTAGAAGTAATCATAGTTAATATATGATTTTTTATTGAGCGATTATGCCAATACAAATATTATGGGGCAATGATTTAAATGCGCAAAATACGTTTATTCAAAAATTAATTGATAAGGAAGTATCTAAAGAATGGAAAGAAATAAACGTAACTAATTTAAATGGAGATGATGATGAGCAAGTAAATAGAGCTTTTGATGCAATTCTTACGCCTCCTTTCGGAGACGGATACAGAATAGTTACCTTAAAAAATAATCCTATTTTTACTACAAAAAATGAAGATCTAAGAAATAAATTTGAAAAAATTCATGACAATATTCCAAAAAATACTTATTTCATTCTACAAAATACTAAAAAACCTGACTCAAGACTAAAGAGTACTAAATTTTTACAAAAACTTATCAAAAATAATTTAGCTAACGAAAAATCATTTTCTTTACCAGAAATTTGGGACTATGAGGGACAAAAAAGATTTTTAGAAGATTCAGCAAATGAGATGAATATCAAAATTGATAAAAACGCAGCCGAATTAATTATTGATTCTGTTGGAAATGATAGCTTTAAATTAAAAAATGAATTAGCTAAAGCAAAAACGTATCTTTCAGCATTAGCAAGTGATTCGAATTCACAACTTTTTTTAAAAATAAATGATGTAAAAAAAATATTTAGTGATCATCAATCCAACATTTTCAAAATCATTGATCTTCTCTTACAAAAAAGTATTAATGATAGCCTTATTGAAATAAATTATTCCTTAAAGAAAGGAGAACCTGCGTTAAGACTCAATGCAGGTTTAATTAGTCAAATAAGAATTCATACCATTATAAAATTAGCAGTTAATTCAGGAAAAAATAATGAAGAAAAGATTTGTAATCTTGCAGGCATTTCTAATCCAAAAAGAATTTTTTTTATTCGAAAAAAAGTAAAAAATATATCGCAAGAATATTTAATTAATTTATTGAGTAACTTATTAGATATAGAATCATCACTAAAACAAGGTAATAATCCTATAAATGTTTTTACGGAGAATTTAATTAATTTAAGTTAACCAAATTTTCAGTTTACGAATTTACATTATGATTTAGATATGGCTTTACTAGTAAAAAAATTTGGCGGTACTTCTGTCGGTGATATTAAAAAAATTCAAAATATTGCAAGTAGTATTTGTCAAAGTAAAGAAGCAGGAAATGAAATTGTCATAGTTGTCTCTGCAATGGGGAAAACTACAGATGATTTAAATTGTTTAGCGGAATCAGTAAGTAAAAATCCTAATCGAAGAGAATTGGATATGCTTCTCTCTACAGGAGAGCAAATAACCATAGCTCTTCTTTCAATGGCATTAAACGAATACGGAATACCTGCAATTTCATTGACCGGTAGTCAGGTTGGAATTATTACTGAATCAATACATGGAAAAGCAAGAATTCTAGATATTAAAACAGAAAGAATCCAAAATTATATAAATCAAGGTTTTGTAGTAGTAGTAGCTGGATTTCAAGGAACCACATTAAGCCACACTGGATCAATGGAAATTACAACTTTGGGTAGAGGTGGTTCAGATACATCCGCAGTAGCTTTATCAACAGCTTTAGGAGCTGAGACTTGCGAAATTTATACTGACGTTCCAGGAGTTCTAACTACTGATCCAAGAATTGTTCCTAATGCAAAACTATTAGATGAAATTAGCTGTGAAGAAATGCTTGAACTGGCAAGCGTAGGTGCTTCAGTTCTCCATCCAAGAGCTGTAGAAATTGCTCGAAATTATGGAATTAAATTGTGTGTTAAATCAAGCCAAAGTGACTCAAGTGGGACTCTCCTAAAAAGTCAAAGCCAACCTCTCCCTCTCAAAAGAGGAAGCTTAGAATTAACAAAAACGGTCAATAGTCTTGAAGTATTAGAAAATCAAGCAGTATTCAGTCTCTCAAATATTCCTGATAGGCCAGGGATTGCTGCACAAATATTTGAAAAACTATCAGAAGCAAGTATTAATGTAGATTTAATCATACAAGCGACAAATGATGGAAATAATAACGATATTACATTTACTGTAAGTGAATTTGAAGTTAAAAAAACTACAGAGCAATGTGAACTTATAACTAGTCAATTAGGGGGAGAATACAATCTAAAAACAAATATGACTAAATTGAGTATTCAAGGAGCAGGCATTATGGGCAGACCAAGTGTTTCAGCTGATTTATTTGATACTCTTTCTCAAGCGAATATAAATGTCAGGTTAATAGCTACTAGTGAAATTAAAGTTAGCTGCGTAATTGAAATTAATAATATTCCAAAAGCAATAAGATTTGTTGCTGAGAAATTTAAGTTATCCGATACACAAATATTTGTTAATCCAATCAAGGCAAAGCAAGATCAACCTGAAGTAAGAGGAATTGCATTAGATAAAAACCAAGTTCAAGTAAGTCTCCGAAAACTGCCTGATCGTCCAGGTGTAGCAGCATCGATATGTTTAGCATTAGCTGAGAATAATTTACTTTTTGATACGATCGTGCAGTCTGAAAGAATTTCCTCTTTAAAAACTAAGGATATTAGTTTTACAATGAATAAACAAGATAGAGAAAAAGCTAACTTAGTTTTTGAGGCATTAACGAAAAAATTTCCCGGATCATATATTGAAGATGGCCCTGCTATAGCGAAAGTAAGTACTGTAGGGGCCGGAATGGCATTTAAGGTTGGGACAGCTGGAAAAATATTTAGAGCATTGGCTGACCAAAATATCAATATTGAAATGATTGCCACTAGTGAAATTAGGACTTCATGTATTGTCTTAGAAAAAGATTGTGACAAAGCAGTTAATGCGATTCATAATCATTTCGAATTAGAAAAATAAGTTCTTTATTAATTATTTCTTGCCAATTTTTGTCTTAATTTTTTGATTCTATCCCTCAAATTTGCTGCTTCTTCAAAATTTAATTCTTTTGCGGCATCTTTCATTTTTATTTCTAACTTTTCTATTAAGTCAGGCAATTCTTCGAGCAAACATTGGTTATCACTGGAATTGAGAATTGCGTCAGTTTTGTTATTAACTATATTTATTAAATCTTTAGATAAACCACCAGAATCTAGTTTTCTAGAAAGTTCTAGAAAAGATAATATCGAATTTTCTATTTTTTTGCCTGCAGGTTTTGGAGTAATACCATGGACTTGGTTATATTTTTTTTGAATAGTTCTTCTTCTTTCAGTTTCGGATATTGCTCTTTTCATAGAATCTGTAAAGTTATCTGCATAAAGCAAGGCAACACCTTCAACATGTCTTGCAGCTCTCCCTATTGTTTGAATCAATGACCTTTCTGCCCTCAAAAAACCTTCTTTATCAGCATCTAAAATAGCAACTAATGATACTTCAGGAAGATCGAGTCCCTCTCTTAACAAATTAACTCCTACCAAAACATCATATTCTCCCACTCTAAGGTCTTGAATAATTTCAATTCTTTCAATTGAATGGATTTCGGAATGCAAATATCTAACTCTTACTTTATTTTCTGATAAAAAATCAGTTAGATCTTCAGCCATTCTCTTAGTAAGTGTTGTCACTAGCACTCTTTGATTCTTTTCAGCTCTAATTTTTATTTCAGATAACAAATCTTCTACTTGGCCCTCACTAGGTCTTACATCAATTACAGGATCTAATACCCCAGTTGGTCTTATAACTTGCTCAATAAATTCACCATCACATTGATCTAATTCCCATTGACCAGGAGTTGCACTTATAAATAATGTCTGTTTTGATTTTTCCCAAAACTCTTCACATTTTAAAGGTCTATTATCTGCAGCACTTGGCAATCTAAAACCATGATCTATTAAAACTTTTTTTCTAGATTGATCACCGTTGTACATCGCATGAAGTTGAGGACATGTTACATGACTCTCATCAACTACCAACAACCAATCTTTGGGAAAGTAATCTATTAAGCATTCTGGCGGTGAACCTTTCTCCCTACCTGATAAATGACGAGCATAATTCTCAACTCCATTACAATAACCAACCTCTTTAAGCATTTCTAAATCATATTTTGTGCGTTGTTCTAGACGTTGAGCCTCTAATAATTTTCCTTCGTATGTAAATTTATCGAGTTGAGTTTTTAATTCGCTTCTAATTGCACTTATTGCACTTTCAAGTCTTTCTTTTGGAGTTACAAAATGCTTCGCTGGGTAAACGCTAACTTGTTCCAGACTTTCAAGTATTTCTCCTGTAGTAGGGTCAACATATCTAATAGCTTCGACTTCATCACCAAATAATTCGATTCTTATTAATCTATCTTCATAAGCTGGACCGATTTCTAAAACATCACCCTTAATTCTGAATCTACCTCTAGTAATTTCAATATCATTTCTGGTATATTGATTTTCAACTAGAGACCTCAAAGAGGAACGTAGATTTATTGATTTTCCCACTTCAAATTTAACTGCAGCTTTTAAATATTCACTTGGTATACCAAGACCATAAATACAACTTATTGAAGCAACAACAATTACATCTTTTCTTTCAAATAATGAGCGTGTTGCAGAATGTCTAAGCATATCTATTTCTTCATTAATTGAAGCCGTTTTAGCTATGTAAGTATCACTTACAGGTACATAAGCTTCAGGTTGATAATAATCGTAGTAAGAAATAAAGTACTCAACAGCATTTTTTGGAAAAAATTCCCTTAATTCATTACATAGTTGTGCTGCTAAAGTTTTGTTATGGGCTAATACAAGTGCTGGTCTTCCTGTTTGTTGGATTACATTCGCAATGGTAAATGTTTTACCAGTTCCAGTAGCTCCTAAAAGAGTCTGAAACTCTTTGCCAGAATTAACTCCTTTAACTAATTTTTTAATAGCTTCTGGTTGATCTCCATTTGGTTGATAAGGAGCTTGAAGCTTATAGTTGTTCATCAAGCTAGTAGCAAAAGGATATTGCTATATTAAGAAATTTTTTCTCCAATTATTGAATTTTTCAAAGATTCTTTTAAGCCCCTAACAACCGCAATCATTGATATTAAATCATCTAATTTATTAACTACAGATCCAACGCCTACTGCAGAGGCTCCAGAGGATATTGCTAATGGACAAGTTACTTGGCTTAATCCAGATGCACTCATGATTGGGATATTAAGAGATTGTTTCTTAAATTCTTGATGAATAGCATAGGTAGCTGCAAGAGTTGGTACTGATTTTTCAAAAAAGCCTTGTATTCCAGGAGAGTAAGGAGTAGAACTAGTGCCACCTTCTGTTTGAATAATATCAACACCTTCTTCCACTAGCTTTACAGCAAGATCAACTTGTTTATCAATAGGCATAGTATGCGGAACAGTCACTGATAAAGGAACATTAGGCAATAAATCCCTCGTCTCTTTTGTAATGTTTAAAACTTTTTTATCTGAAAAATTAATGCCTTTTTCATAAAAAGTATCGTAATTTCCTATCTCAATTAATGATGCTCCTGCTTTTACAGAATCTTGAAAAGATCGAGGCACCACTGAACTAACACAAACGGGTAGTTTTGAATTCTTAAGTGCTAAATCAACGAGTTCAGGTTTACAAGCGATATCGACAAGATCTGCACCTCCTAATGAAGCCGCCTCAACAATTATTTTCACAGATTGAACATCGAAATTATTCAATCCTGAAATTACTTTGAGTAAAGATTTACTTCTTAACTCTTCTTTGATTTTTTGTGGCAAAAGATTAATCAGACTCATTTACTTAGTGAATTTATTACCCGATTGTGACATTGTTTTAGTAAAACAGTGCATTTTTTAAAAAATATTATCTGAGCAACACAAAATGTCTGATAAAAAATTAACTCAGAAAAATTGGTCATCATGGCATCATCAGCTTCATAAGGAGATTCTTACCAAAAAAATATTAATTCCCAAAGGATCAAATATTTTAATAAGTGTTTCCGGGGGACAAGACTCAATGGCCCTATTAACTCTAATTAATGACTTAAAAAAACTACATAATTGGTCAATTAGTGTTTGGCATGGTGATCATCAATGGCACGAAAAATCCTCTCTATATGCTCTTGAATTAAAAAGTTATTGCGAAGATAAAAATATTTCATTCTCTTTTGATCAAGCAAATAAAGAATATATTTCTTCTGAAGAAAAAGCAAGAGAATGGAGATATGAAAAACTATGTGAAAGAGCCAAAACTTTATTAAATAAAAACCAACAAAAACATAATATTTATTTGTTAACTGGTCACACAAGTAGTGATAATGCAGAAACATTTATCCTCAATTTATCTAGAGGGAGCAATTTTGCTGGTCTGAGTAATATTGAGAGCAAAAGATTACTAGAAAACCAGATTTTTTTAATAAGGCCAATATTAATTTTTAGTAGAAAAGATACAAAAAAATTTTGTAATGATATGAAAATCCCAGTCTGGGAAGATCCTACAAATTCAGATCTAAAATTAAAAAGAAATTTAATAAGAAAAAAAATTATTCCTACCTTGGAGGTTATCTATCCTGGTTGTTCTGAAAGGATAAATAATTTTTCCCAAAAAATGAGCCAGTACAATAATGAACGTAATGATCTTAGTGAACTAGCATATCTGTATTGTAAAGATGAAAAAGGTATCGATAGGAATCTTTTAAACAGTATGTGTATTGAAGCAAGGTGCACAATCTTAAATAGATTTTTAAAAGAAATATCTACAAAACAATGTAGTTCAAAAAATCTGACAAAATTAGCAACTTTTATTTATGAAAAAAATAAAGGTCAAATTAATCTGCAAGAGTTTCTAAAAATTGTTTGGAATAAAAACTATATAAATTTTGAAAAAAATTAAGATGTTACAGCAGATCTTCTTCTTCTTGTTCTACCTTCAAATGAATCTTCTTTAGTAGTCTCAGCTGATGGATTCTGTGAAACTTTTGAACTTTTTTGGGTATTTTGTGGGTTATTTGAACTATTCGGCTGATGATTGTTTGATTTCTTATGGAAATTATTATTTCTATTTCTATTGGAAAAATTTTGCTCTTCAGTAATCTTGGGAATATAAGCACGAGTTCCACTTGGAGCAGGTTGAACTAAACACAAAATAAGTGGTTCAACTTGTAATTCTCTTCTCATTCTTCTCGATAATCCATTTTCAATTTCTCTCTGTACACCAATCCAATCTACTTCAAAATTATTCGGCCCAGTTTGTCTGGATAATTGTTTCCATCTATTTTCTAAGACCCAGCTTATTTCTCGTTCTGTCCACATAGACATTTTTCTTGGCTCTGCAGTAGTAACAACTCCTCTTAAATTGACTCTGGGAGGGGCAACCATCTTCCCATCTGTACTAATAGGAGCTAAAACAGTTACTACTCCATCCCCAGCTAATTGCTGCCTTTCCTTTAATACTCGAGCATCTACGATTCCATTTCGTGAGTTATCAAGCAGTTCAACACCAGCTTTTACAGGATCACCCTTTTGAATAGAATTAGGTGTTAACTCAACTACATCTCCATTTTCAATAATTAAGATATTATCCTTTGGAACACCCATAGTTTGTGCACTCTTGCCATGACTAACAAGCATTCTATGTTCTCCATGAACAGGAACAAAAAACTTAGGTTTTGCAAGTGCCAACATTAACTTTTGATCTTCTTGAAAACCATGACCAGAAACATGAATATTCTCACCCTTACCATAAACAACCTTTGCTCCGAGTTTCATTAATCTATCTATTGTATTAACAACAGAAATAGTATTACCAGGAATTGGGCTGGCTGAAAATATTACAGTATCAGTAGTCTTAAGACGAACATGCTGATGTTCACCACGAGATATTCTACTTAACGCTGCTAAGGGTTCTCCTTGACTTCCAGTCATTAATAATAAGGTCTCTCTATCTGGCAAATCTCTAATTTGCTTGATAGGAACAAACAAATCATCTGGGCATTTCATATAACCAATATCTCTCGCCTTAGCGATAACATTTATCATCGATCTACCTAACAAACCGACCTTTCTTCCGTGTTTCATAGCCAGCTCTAATATCATTGTCACTCTATGTACAGAACTAGCAAAAGTGGTTAGGATAACTCGTTCTTTTGCCTCAGCAATATGTTTTTCTAAAGAGGGATAGATAGTCTTCTCAGAAGGACAAAAACCTGGAACTTCGGCATTAGTCGAATCACTAAACATGCATAAAACGCCCTTCTCTCCATAATGGACCATTCTTTCAATATCAAATTGCTCTCCATCTACTGGCATATGATCAAACTTAAAATCTCCTGTGAAAATAATTGTGCCAACAGGGGTTGTAACTGCTAAAGAAAAACTATCGCAAATAGAATGGGTATTTCGAATAAATTCAACAGAAAAATGTTGTCCAACTTTTACAACATCTCTTGGATTTACTGTCTGTATAGTTGTTCTATCAGATACACCTGCTTCCTCCATTTTTCCTCTAAGCATTGACATTGCCAGTCTTGGGCCATAAATAATCGGAATATTAAAATGCTTAAGATGATGAGAAATACCTCCAATATGATCTTCATGACCGTGAGTGACAATCATTCCTTTTATTCTTCTTTGATTTTCTTTTAAAAACGTTGTATCTGGCATAACAACGTTTACACCATGCATACCATCAGATGGGAAAGCTAGGCCTGCGTCAACAAGCATTAATTCATCACCATATTCAAAAACACAAGTGTTTTTTCCTATTTCATGTAGTCCTCCAAGAGGAATTACGCGTAGAACTGGCGTATTACCTTTAGATCTAGATGAATCATTAGTAGATCTATTTGTAGTTGAATTTGTACTTGATTGCATAATTTTGAAATTTATGAAGGCCTGCTTGTAATCAAATAAGGTTTATTTAAATTTAATTATCAAGTTAAATATAATCACTATTATAGCGATTTAAGGATAAAAGATAGTTGCTTTTTCATGTCATTGCTTAATGGTGACAAAGGACTTCTAGGATTACCTACATTCCATCCAGATAATTCCAAAGCAGCCTTAATTGGGATTGGATTAGTAGTCATAAAGAGTGCTTTGAAAAGAGGCTGAAGTTTTTCGTGAATAGCAAGCGCATTAGAAACACTTCCACTTTGAAAGGAATGAATCATCTCTTTCAATTGCAATCCAACCAAATGACTTGCAACACTTACTACTCCTACAGCACCTACAGATAACATTGGGAGCAACAATGAATCGTCGCCACTATATACAGAGAGGTCTGAGCCACAAATAGCTCTTAGTTCTGTTACTTCTTCTATTCTACCGCTTGCAGCTTTAATACTGAGAATATTTGAGAAATCCATAAGTTTCTTTACAGTATCAGGTAATAAATTACAACCTGTCCTTCCTGGAATGTTGTAGAGCATTAGAGGCAAATCCTTTGCAGAATTAGCAATAGAACTGAAATGTTTATAAAGACCTTCTTGAGGTGGCTTATTGTAATAAGGAACTACGACCAAAGCACCGTCGGCACCAGAGTCGTAGGCTTTTTTTGTAGCTTCCACGGCCTCGCTTGTACAGTTACTACCAGTGCCAACAATTACTTTACAGCTTGAATCCAAAGATCCTTTTACTGCAATAAATAAATCATGCTGTTCAGTCCATGAAAGAGTCGGAGATTCTCCAGTAGTGCCACATAAAACTATTCCATCAGAGCCGTTCTCAAAAAGATAATTTGAGAGTTTTATAGCTAGTTCATAATCTACATCTCCATTTTCAGTAAATGGAGTAACCATTGCAGTCAATATTTTTCCAAATAGTGGATTATTACACTCAGTTTTGTCTGGAATCATTTTTTTGGAATTAATAACTCAGCTATTTGAACAGCATTAAGAGCTGCGCCTTTTCTTATTTGATCTCCACATAACCATAATTCTAATCCATTAGGTTGACTTATATCAGTTCTTATCCTACCGACAGCAACATTATCCCTTCCCATAACATCATTTGGCATAGGAAATCTATTATTTTTGTAATCCTCAATAATTTCAATTCCAGGAGATTTTTTTAATTCTTCAAAAGCAAATTTAGGCTCAACTACTCCGGCAAATTCAATATTGATCGATTCAGAATGTGCTCTTAGTACTGGAACTCGAACACATGTAGCAGAGAGCTTTAAATCAGCAATATTTAATATTTTCCTAGTCTCATAAACCATTTTCATCTCTTCTTCGCAGTAATTATTTGAAAGCATGGGTGAATTATGCAAAAACAAATTAAAAGCCAGTGAGTATGGCAAAACTTCACTTTTTTGAGGATTACCCCCAAGATATTTTTCAGTTAAAAGTTTTAGTTCCTCCATCGCCAATTGGCCTGCACCACTTACGGATTGATATGTTGAGACAACAACTCTTTTAATTGGCGCAAGTTTATTTAACGGCGCTAAAACTAATGTCAGCAAAATGGTAGTGCAGTTTGGATTCGCTATTACCCCATCATGATTGATTACATCACTACCATTAACTTCAGGAACTATAAGAGGTACATTATTATCTAATCTGAAAGCACTTGAATTATCTATCAATAAAGCATTTTGTTCCATAATGGTAGATAACCATTTTTTTGAAATACTTCCACCGGCTGAAGCTAAAACTAAATCAAGATTCAGAAATTCTTCCTTAGTTGTTTTTTTTGTAACTAATTCTTCACCTTTCCAAATAATTTTTTTTCCTTCTGAACGCTCGGATGAAAGCAAGACCAATTCTGATATTGGAAAATCACGTTGTTCAAGTATTTTAAGTAATTCAGATCCGACAGCACCTGAAGATCCTAAAACAGCAACTTTTAATGGCCTATTAGGCAAAAACGGAGATTGTCTCACACTTTAAAATGATTTTTATAAATAGATTGACTATTTTTTTTACTTTATCAAAAAAATAACTTTCAAGGAAATCACATAATGTGAAATAATTAAGGTTCGGCTTTTAGTAATTAATAAAAAATGGCTAAAGAAGCATTAATAGTCAAAACAACTCCTCTGCCTCAAAGTAGAATCTCATTTGAATTAGAAATACCATCTGAGACATGCAAAACATGTTTAAATGAGACAATCAGTTCTATTAGTCGATCGGCTAAAATTCCGGGATTTAGACTTGGTAAAATTCCTAAACAAGTCTTAATACAAAGAATTGGAATCACACAACTACATGCTTCTGCTCTAGAAAAAATTATTGATAAATCATGGCAAGAAGCTTTAAAAATAAAATCTATAGAGCCACTTAGTGAGCCAGAATTGGTAGATGGATTTGAATCTTTACTTGCAAAGTTTAGTCCTGAAAAATCACTTAAGGTTACTCTTCAAACAGATATTGCCCCAGAATTAAAACTAAAAAAATCCAAAGGACTAAGTGTTGAAATCGCAAAAACAAAGTTTGATCCTAAGTCAATAGATGAAGCGCTAGAAAAATCTAGAAGTCAGTTTGCAAACATTATTCCAGTTAACAATAGAGCTGCAAAATTAGGAGATATTGCTGTAGTTAGTTTCAAAGGAAAATATAAAGATTCTGGTAAAGACATTGATGGTGGCACAAGTGAATCAATGGATCTTGAGTTAGAAAAGAACAAAATGATTCCCGGTTTCGTTGAGGGAATCGTAAAGATGAAAATTGGTGATACTAAAACACTTAACCTTAAATTTCCTGAAGATTATTCTCATGAGGATTCAAGAGGCAAAGAGGCAATCTTTGAAGTAAATCTCAAGGATCTTAAGGAAAAAGAATTGCCTGAACTTAATGACGATTTTGCAAAACAGTCTGGCAACAAAGAATCTTTAAAAGAGTTAAAAAAAGATATTGAAAAGCAACTTAAAGACAATTTTGAAAAAACTCAAAAAGATATAAAGATTGAAGCTTTACTAGATGCTTTAACAAACGAATTGGTTGCTGAAATTCCAAAATCTATGATTGATATAGAAGTGAGGAATAATATTGAACAAACCGCTCAAAGATTTGCTCAACAAGGTCTTGACGTTAAATCTACATTCACTCCGGAATTAGTTAAGTCATTAGCAGAGTCAACAAGGCCTCAGGCTGAAAAAAATGTTCAAAGAAATTTAGCTTTAAAAGCATTAGCTGAAACAGAAAAAATAAAAGTTGAGAAAGATGAAATTGATTTAAAAATGAAAGATTATGAAGATGTAATCTCTCAATCTTCAAAGCAAATTGATATTAAAAAATTAACAGAAGTAATCAGTAACGATTTACTCAAAGAAAAATTAATAATTTGGCTTGAAGAAAATTCTGAAGTAAAAGAAAAAACTACAAAAACTTCTAAAGCTACCAAATCCTCCAAAACAACAAAAGCCACAAAAACTGCGACAAAAACTACAAAAACTACAAAAACTACAAAAACTCAAAATAAAAAAGAAAAAAAATAATTTATGAAATTTTCTACTAATTAAACAAAAACCCCTTAAATTATTAATAAGACGAAAACTAATTTGTGAACTTAGAAAAAAAACATTTAATCCAAAGCTCAATAAGTTCTTATGAAAGTAACAATAAAACTATTGCTGCTGTTCCTACTGTTATAGAACAATCAGGTAGGGGAGAAAGAGCTTTTGATATTTATTCAAGACTACTGAGGGAGAGAATAATTTTTTTAGGTACTGGTATTAATGATCAAGTATCTGATTCACTTGTTGCACAATTATTATTTCTTGAAGCGGAAGATCCCGAAAAAGACATACAAATATATATAAATTCTCCTGGAGGCTCAGTAACTGCAGGAATGGCCATATACGATACTATGCAACAAATATCCCCTGATGTAGTGACAATATGCTTTGGAGTAGCGGCAAGTATGGGGGCATTTCTACTTTCTGGAGGAGCAAAGGGGAAAAGATTGGCTTTACCTAATTCTAGGATTATGATTCATCAACCTCTGGGAGGTGCACAAGGTCAAGCAGTAGAAATTGAAATACAAGCTAAAGAAATACTTTTTCTAAAGAAAACATTAAATTCGCTTTTAGCGGAGCATACTGGTCAACCTTTAGAAAAAATTAATGAAGATACAGAAAGAGATTATTTTTTATCTCCCTCAGAAGCAGTCGAATATGGATTAATTGATAAAGTTATCAAAAAGTGACAAGGAATACTGATTTTTTAAGAATATGATGACGAATCGATATTTATAAGCAATCCTAGTGAATAGGGAATATTTAACACCTTTCACTTTTAAAAACTTATAATCGATGGCTAAATTCGACGCCCATCTTAAATGTTCATTTTGCGGTAAATCACAAGACCAAGTAAGAAAGCTTATAGCTGGTCCTGGGGTTTATATCTGTGATGAGTGCATAGATCTTTGTAATGAAATTCTCGATGAAGAACTACTTGATAATCAAGCGAACACAAACAACTCTCCGCAAGTAAAAAAGAAATTACCAACTGATAATCCTAAAAAATCTGTTCCTTTAGAATTAACCTCAATTCCTAAGCCATTAGAAATTAAAAGTTTTCTAGATAATCAAGTTGTTGGACAAGAATCTGCAAAAAAAATATTATCAGTAGCCGTATACAATCACTACAAGCGATTGGCTTGGAAAGTTAAAGAAGATAGTAAAAATAATAATGCAACAAATTCACAAGCAACTAAATTACAAAAATCAAACATCTTACTCATCGGCCCGACTGGAAGTGGAAAAACATTATTGGCGCAAACTTTAGCAGAATTTCTGGATGTTCCTTTTGCAGTAGCTGATGCAACGACTTTGACAGAAGCTGGATATGTTGGGGAGGATGTTGAAAACATACTTTTAAGACTTCTACAGAAATCAGAAATGAATGTAGAACTAGCTCAAAAAGGAATTATTTATATCGATGAAATAGATAAAATTGCAAGAAAAAGTGAGAATCCTTCAATTACTAGAGATGTATCTGGTGAAGGAGTACAGCAAGCATTATTAAAAATGCTTGAAGGAACAATTGCCAATGTGCCACCACAAGGGGGAAGAAAACATCCTTATCATGACTGCATCCAAATTGATACAAGTCAAATATTATTTATTTGCGGGGGAGCTTTTATAGGTTTAGAGGATATCGTTCAAAAGCGGATGGGTAAACATTCTATAGGATTTACCACCGATTCAGATCAAAACAAAGTTGATACAAAAAAAATAGTAGACCCAAGAGATTCCTTGAAAAATTTAGAATTAGATGACTTAGTGAAATATGGCCTAATTCCAGAATTTATTGGAAGAATTCCAGTTTGTGCTGTATTAGATCGTCTTACTAAAGAAACTTTAGAATCTATTTTGACTCAACCAAGAGATGCATTAGTCAAGCAATTCAAAACTTTGCTAAGTATGGATAATGTTGAATTATCATTTGAGCCTGATTCTGTTGAAGCGATAGCAAATGAAGCATACAAAAGAAAAACAGGTGCAAGAGCATTAAGATCAATAATTGAAGAGCTAATGCTTGACATAATGTACACTTTGCCTTCTGAAGAAAATGTAAAAGAATTCACAATTACGAAAAAAATGGTAGATAATTTGTTCTCATCTAAAATTGTTAAACTACCTTCAGGATCAAAAAGAATCATTAAAGAGTCTGCATAAAATTAGATTTTAATTTTTTTAATTGAATCCCGAATTTTTCTAATTAATGAAAAATAAATGCCAAATATACATAAGCCTTTTCATCAAAAATATAGACCAAACAACTTAGACGAACTGGTTGGACAAAAATTTATATCCATTACACTCAAACAAGCACTATTAACAAAAAAAATTGCTCCTGCATATCTTTTTAATGGTCCAAGAGGGACTGGAAAAACATCAAGTGCAAGAATATTTGCAAAATCTCTAAATTGCCAGGCATTCGACCAACCTACGATAAATCCTTGTTGTAAATGTGACTTATGTAGACAAATTACTGATGGAAGCGCTCTAGATATTATCGAAATTGATGCAGCATCAAATACAGGAGTAGAAAATATAAGAGAAATTATAGAAAGAGCGAGATTTGCACCTACTCAAGCGAGATGGAAAGTATATGTCATTGATGAATGTCATATGCTTTCAACGGCAGCCTCAAATGCTTTACTAAAAACTATTGAAGAACCGCCCTCAAGAGTTGTATTTATCCTTGCGACGACAAATCCTGAGAGAGTATTAAATACAATAAGAAGTAGATGCCAAAAGTTTGATTTTAGAAGAATAAGCCCAAGTGATATTTTTCAACATTTATCAGAAATCGCCGAAAAAGAATCCATTGAGTATGAAGTGCAGGCCTTAAAAATGATTGCAAAAAGATCTAATGGAGGGATGAGAGATGCACAAAGCCTCCTTGAACAATTGAATCTTTTACCAGAAGGAATAACAATTAATAATATCCAAAACCTCCTAGGAGAAGTATCTGAAAGTGAATTAACAAATCTGATTAAATCATTAGTTGAGAATAATCCAGAGTCATTAATTATCACCTGCAACAAACTATATGATGCAGGAAACGAACCTCTTCAAATAATTATCGGATTATTAAATATAACAAGAGATCTACTATTACACACAACAAATAATAAATATTCAGATCTGTATTATACGTCTGATGAATTTCAAGATGAATTGGATAAAATCTCAAAAACAATAAATAAATCAACAATAATTAATTGGCATAATAATCTGAGAAATATTGAATATCAAATCAAATCAAGTGATAATCCAAGGCTTTGGTTTGAAATACATTTAACTGGGCTTCTAGGTAATCAGGAGATGAATAGTTTTAAAAATAAGCAAGAAAGTAGAAATAATAAGACTGAGGAGAATCATGAAAGTAGAAAAAACATTGCAATTTTTAATAAAGAAAATATTTCTAATGAAAGTCAAAAACCAAGTATCAAAAAAGAAATAGCTCGCGATGAATTGATCGAAAAAAAAGACACAAAATTAGAAAAATTCGCAGTTCTTGAAAAAGAAAGTATTGAAAATATTTCTGACAATAACCAAAATAATACTGGATCAAATAATTTACAAGATAAATGGGAATTAATTCTTTCTAAAGTAGAGTTACCATCAACAAGAATGTTACTTTCACAACAAGCCGAACTTGAAAGTTTTGATTCAGAGAAAATAACAATTGCATTATCTCCAAACTGGGAAAATATGATTAAAAGCAGAAAAGTTATAATTGAAAATACCGTAAAAAAGATATTTGGAAATCAAATAATACTAAATTTCTCAACCAAAAATTTAAATAAAAGCAACCCAACAAATACTCCAGAAATGACCCAAAATGAAGTAAATAACTTTCGACCATTGAAAAAAATTGAACCAAAAACTAATTCATCACCAAAGATATTTAACGAGGAGACTTATGATGATAGCTCAAAAAACTTAGCAAATTTTTTTAATGGAGAAATTATAGACCTTGATGAATAAATTAAACTCCAGTGTGAATAGTTTTTCGCCAAAGTATCTTTTTAGGAAAAATTGACATCTTTATTGTTACCCAAGGGATTACTAAAAACCAATGTGATAAATAAAATACAGAGACAAATACCATCAAAAAATTGCTTTTTTGCAATACTGGTACTTCGCTTTTACAAGAGGAACCGTACCAAAATGCAATTCCAGATAACATAAAAGCTGTAAATGAAATAGGCCAGTAAATTGGTGAATCTAACAAAGCAATACTGAAAAATAAATCAAAAATAGAAATTATTGGTAGTGCATATTGCAAGATGAAGAAGTAAGTTATATCAAATTTTTGCAAATAATCAATTTTATTAGTAAATAATTGATCTCCATAATCAAAGAATCTTTGCAAACCCCCCTCTGCCCATCTTTGCCTTTGCGCTAATAAAGCATTTAAATTCTCAACTGCTTCCTCCATAACTGGAGGATCCCACAAGATTCCAATTCTAGATTTTGATAATAATAATCTTAAACTCAAATCAAGATCATCTGTAACTGTATCTTCATTAAAAGAACCACATTCCAATAATGTTTCTTTCTTAATTAATTGGCCATTTCCCCTTAATTCAGAAACTCCAGCAACTGATAATCTTCCATATTGAAATATTGCGTCCATAGCCATTTCCATTGACTGACAAGAAGTTAAAAAATTCTTACTTACATTTGTTACTGATTTTCTTAGTTGAACTGCAGACCAATCACCCTCTTCTACAAAACTAAATAACCTTATCAAAGAATCTTGTTTTAATTCAGCATCAGCATCCAAAACTAATAACCATTCACCATGAGTAAACTTCAAGGCATAGTTCAAAGCTCCTGACTTTCCTCCTCCTGCATTTGGAGAACGACTTATGACTTTTAGCTTGTCATATTGTCTAGCTAATCGATCTAAAATTAAAGGCGTCTTATCAGAGCTACCATCATCGATTATGTAAATATTTAATTTATTTGTTGGATAATCTAAACTAAATAATCTTTCAACTAGTCTTGCTATGACATTCTCTTCATCTCTAGCAGCGACTAAAATATCAAGCACAGGTAACTCTTTATTACTAATTCTTCTGCTTACAATGTTTACAACGTTGTTCCTTTTGATATTTCTAGAAATAACTATTAAACCGTAAAAAACAATCACAAAAGAAAGAGTCAATATAATGAAAAAGAAATTTTCGATATTGAAAGCATGAGGAATAAAAGCTATAAAAAAACAAGCACTAAGAAATATAAACGACTTCAATCTTCGATTTTTATAAAAACCCTTACTCATAAAAGTAAATTTTAATTAATTAACTTTCATTGAGACAATATCTCAAATTTTTTCAGTTTTGCTTTTCGATAGTAATGATTCAATATTTGTTCATAAGAAAATCCTAATTTAGCCATTTCAATCGCTCCTGACTGAGATAAACCTACACCATGACCGAAGCCTCCTCCTCTCAAAAGCCATAAATCATCACTTAATTTATTAATAGTAAACAAATTACTAGGTATAAAATTTAATACCCTTCGAATATCATCTTTAACTAGAACAATAGATTTATTAATTTTGTCCGTTCGTATTTCCAATTTTGTCACTCTGCCACTCGACCCACGTTCAATAGTATTTATATCCAAAACATCGTCATTAATATTTATAAGTTTGTTTTTAATTAACTTTTCTATAATTTCAAGACTAGAAATTTTCTTATTCCATCGAAAAAGAGAATGATTACTCCCATAAAACTGTTCTTTATCAAAATCTAAAAAATTATTTAAATCAGATTCATTTATAATTGGAAGTTTAAAAATTTTATTTAATGATTTAGAACCATCAATGATCGAATTGAAATAAGCATAATCTTGAATTTGCCAAGACTCGCCTGCAGTAGCAGATACGCCACCATTAGAACCATGGTAAAAAGCATTAATTGGTTCATTTCTATAAGTGAGAATTAAATTTGAAGTTGCTTCTATAGCTTTTTTCACGTTTCTATTTGTAATTTTAGGAGGTTTATAAACTTGACATTGAGTTGTGATACATAAATGATATTTGTCCATATTAAATCTATCAGAATTAAATATTCCCCAAGTTCTTGCAATAACTGCTTGAGCTTTGAGTGCTTCTAAAGGAGAATTCGGTCCAATTTCATATGGCAAAACACCTGCCAAATAATCATCAAATTCAATTTTTTGAACTAATGTCCAAGTTCCATATAAATCTTTTAATAAATAAAAATTTTTGCCAAAATTGACACCATTTATTGTTATGTCCTCTTGAGCATAAATATTTATAGGTCCCTCGAGTTTTATAAGACTATATTCACTTCTAAGAACAGGAGTAATTTGAAAATTTTTTATTTTTCTAGAA
This sequence comes from uncultured Prochlorococcus sp., assembly GCA_902620895.1. Classification (GTDB taxonomy): domain Bacteria; phylum Cyanobacteriota; class Cyanobacteriia; order PCC-6307; family Cyanobiaceae; genus Prochlorococcus_A. The sequence goes on along the minus strand of CACNJU010000002.1, from coordinate 69,876 downwards.
ATCTTATTTTTTAATTCAAACTCTGGAAGATCATCTTCAAATGGAATCCATACTTCCCAATTTTTAGGGTAGGCAACAGTGGTCTTAAATCCTTTATATTTAAGTTTCTCTGCTTGTTTTTTTGCTGATTCATAGCTAGCAAAAGGACCAAAAACAATTCTTTCGATTGTTTTTGGATTTTCAATAGGTATATCCACCCAACTAATATTAATCTCTTTAGATTTATATTTAATACCGTTGGACGATATCAGATTTAAAAAACCTTTATCAGTAATAAAATTAATATTCTTTTTTTTTGAAAAACTGTCATTCTCCCCGCCTAAATATTGCTTTAAACCAATTAAAAATTTTCCTTTTTTAATTTCATTGTTGAGTTCAATCTTTTGCAATTCTTCTCCTTTGACAGTTGAAGTGAATTTAATGTTTATTAAAAAGAGAGAAATACATCCTAAAAATAAGTATAAAAAGGCAAATTTAAGTTTCATAAGTTAGAACTTTCTTAATCAATTAAAAACTTTAATTTGCACCAATGCATATTAAGGTTTAGATTATCCTAATTAAACACATTTGACTTAAATGTCTAAACTAAAAACTCGTAAATCAGCTGCCAAAAGATTTAAAGCTACTGCGACGGGTAAATTCATGAGAAGAAGAGCTTTCCATAATCATTTACTTGATCATAAAAGCTCAAAATTAAAAAGACATTTATCAACTAAAGCAGTAGTTGATGAAAGAGATGCTGATAATGTAAGATTAATGATTCCATACGCATAAATCTTTAACCAATTTTTATTAGATATTCATGGCACGCGTAAAAAGAGGCAACATAGCCAGAAAAAGAAGAAACAAAATCTTAAATCTTGCAAAAGGTTTTAGAGGCGGTAACAAAAATCTTTTCAGGACAGCAAATCAAAGAGTGATGAAAGCTCTTTGTAATGCTTATAGGGATAGAAGAAGAAGAAAAAGGGATTTTAGAAGACTTTGGATTTCTAGAATTAACGCATCTGCCAGGATAAATGGAACGAACTACAGCAAGTTGATAAATGGTATGAAAAATTCAGAAATTATTATAAATAGAAAAATGCTTGCACAATTAGCCTTAAACGATCCTAAGTGCTTTGAAAAAATTGTTTCTTCCGTTAGTAAGTAGAAAAAAAGAATATAATCTAGAAAAATAAATATAAATAATGGAAATATCATCATTCCAATCTTATTTAATAATTCTTTTTGTTGTATTAATAATAATTTCTATTTTTGTATTCAGACAATTTCTAAAAACAAGAAGTGAAGAATTAAATTTAGTAAAATTCGAGCAGAAAGGTTTAGATTCTCTCAATCAAGCTTCAGAATTATATGAATTTGGCTCTATTCAGATAAAAAAAAGATTATATTCTGAAGCTACTAAAACTTTTTTAAAAGCAATTGAAAATTATGAAAATGAACCTGATGAAGCCAAAGCGATAATAAATAACGCTTTAGGATTTTCTTATGCTGCTCAAAATGAATTTAAGAAAGCAATTAAACATTATAACTCTGCAATAAAATCACTTCCACAATATCCTATAGCCCTAAATAACCTCGCATCAGCACAACAGCGTTTACTTGAGTACGACTTGGCATATGAAACTTATCAAAAGGTTTTGGTGATAGATCCAAAAAACAAAACAGCAATTAAAAAAAGTAAGGAGTTAGAAAAAAGAAACAACTATAAACCTTATAAAGGTATTAAAGACAAGGGATTCTAGATATGGAAAATACTTCTTCTTTACTAATTGGTGGAAAACAATTTTCCAGTAGATTAATGGTTGGTACTGGCAAATACAAATCTACTCAAGATATGGTGGAAAGTTTGTCAAATTCTGAAACAGAAATTATAACCGTCGCTGTTAGAAGAATTAAAAATGTTGAGACCGGAGAAAATTTACTCGAAAAGATCAACTGGGAAAAATACTGGATGCTTCCTAACACAGCTGGTTGTGTTAATTCCGATGAGGCAGTCAGAATAGCAATTTTAGGTAGAGAACTTGCAAAGTTATCTGGTCAAGAAGAAAATAATTTTGTGAAGTTAGAAGTTATTCCTGACAAAAAGTATTTGCTACCAGATCCAATAGAAACTCTTAAAGCAGCCGAAATTTTAATAAAAAAGGGTTTCGCTGTACTTCCTTATATCAATGCAGATCCTATTCTTGCAAAAAGACTAGAAGAAATAGGTTGTGCAACTGTAATGCCATTGGGATCGCCCATAGGCTCCGGGCAAGGTTTGTTAAATTTATCAAATATAAGGATAATTATTGAGAATGCAAAAGTGCCCGTAATAATTGACGCAGGAATTGGAGTGCCTAGTGAAGCTTCTCAAGCTATGGAAATTGGAGCTGATGGTGTTTTAATCAATAGTGCAATAGCGCAAGCTGCAAATCCTCCTCTAATGGCTCAAGCGATAAATTATAGTGTGAAAGCTGGCAGGCAAGCTTTTCTGGCAGGAAGAATTAAAAAACAAGACTTTGCAGTAGCAAGTTCGCCGGAAAAAAACATATCTATCTAATTCTCTTTATTTAGCAAAATTTAAAAAGAAAGTAAAAATTTATTATTTGCTTTTATTTATCGTATTAAGAAAGAAGATTTGAAACTATTTACAATGTTTTTTCGCAAAGTGGAAGCACACTGTAGTAATTTAATAAATATATTATGAATCTTTTAATTCTGGAGTTCTGAGTGAAAGTTATTGTTCTAGGTGGAGATGGTTTTTGCGGTTGGCCTTGTGCGGTGAATTTAGCAGAGCAAAATCATGATGTTATTATTGTCGACAATTTAAGTCGTAGAAAAATTGATATTGATCTAGAGGTAGAATCTTTAACTCCAATTGCTTCGATAACAGAACGACTTTCTGCATGGGAAGAGATTGGAGGTAAGCCTATGAGATTTCTTAATATGGATATCTCTAAACAATATCAAAAATTGCTCAATTTGCTAATTGATGAAAAACCAGATTCCGTGATCCATTTTGCAGAACAAAGAGCAGCACCTTACTCGATGAAATCCAGTTTCACCAAAAGATATACAGTTGATAATAATGTTAATGGCACCCACAACCTTCTTGCTGCAATAGTAGAGAGTAATTTAGATATTCATGTTGTTCATTTAGGAACAATGGGAGTCTATGGATATGGATCACATAGAGGTGCAACAATTCCAGAAGGTTATCTAAAAGTTGAAGTTCCACAACCAGATGGAAGCCGATTTGAAGAAGAAATATTACACCCTGCAAGTCCAGGTAGTGTTTACCATATGACTAAAACCTTAGATCAATTATTATTTCTTTACTACAACAAAAATGATCTTGTAAGGATTACTGATTTACATCAAGGCATTGTTTGGGGAACAAATACGGAAGCAACTTTAAAAGATCCTAGATTGACAAACCGATTTGACTATGACGGAGATTATGGAACTGTTTTAAACAGATTTCTAATGCAAGCTGCAATTGGATATCCATTAAGTGTACATGGAACAGGCGGGCAAACAAGGGCATTTATACATATAAAAGACTCTGTAAAATGCGTACAACTTGCTCTTGAAAATGCTCCAAAATCTGGAGAAAGAGTCAAAATCTTTAATCAAATGACTGAGAGTCATCAAGTTGGAGAACTAGCTAAAAAAGTTGCTTCTCTAACAGGTGCTGATATTAATTATTTACCAAACCCAAGGAATGAAGCGGTAGAAAATGATCTAATTGTTGATAATAAATGTTTCATAGAATTGGGTTTAAACCCAACGACTCTTGATAATGGCTTATTAGAAGAAGTTGTTGAAGTTGCCAAAAAATACTCCAATAGATGTGATCTTAAGCGAATACCTTGTGTTTCATCCTGGACTAAAAAACAAGCTGAGGCAATAAAGACAAATTAAAATTTCTAAACTAGTTACCTTAATAAAGTGAAAATTGCATTGTTTACTGAAACTTTTTTACCTAAAGTTGATGGCATAGTCACAAGACTGACTAAAACGATTGAATTTTTAATAAAAAATGGTGATGAAGTTATAATTTTTTGTCCAGAAGGGTGTCCAGAATCATATATGGGTGCAACTGTAGTTGGAGTTGCTGCAATGCCATTACCCTTATACCCAGAGTTGAAACTTGGTTTACCGGGTCCTGCAGTTTCAGATAAGTTAGAAAAATTTAACCCAGATTTGATACATGTTGTTAATCCAGCTGTACTTGGCTTAGGTGGCATATGGTTAGCGAAAACTAATAATATTCCATTAATTGCCAGTTACCATACTCATCTTCCAAAATATCTGGAACATTACGGTATGGGTATGTTAGAGCCACTTTTGTGGGAATTACTTAAAGCAGCTCATAATCAAGCCTTGTTAAATTTATGTACTTCCACCGCTATGGTCAATGAGTTAAAAGATAAAGGTATTCAAAGGACTGCTCTATGGCAAAGGGGAGTAGATACTTTGAGTTTCAGACCAGATTTGAGAAGTGAGAAAATGAGAAAAAAATTATTTGGAGATTATAACGACTCTAATTACTTATTGATTTATGTAGGAAGATTATCAGCAGAAAAACAAATTGAGAGAATTAAACCAGTCTTAGAAAGTATTCCTAATGCTTGCCTAGCACTTGTAGGTGACGGACCATATAGAAACCAGCTTGAAAAAGTCTTCGAAAATACAAAGACTAATTTCATAGGATACTTATCTGGAGATGAACTTGCTAGCGCCTATGCCTCTGGAGATATATTTTTATTTCCATCTAGTACAGAAACACTTGGGTTAGTTTTACTAGAAGCAATGGCAGCAGGATGTCCAGTAATCGGAGCCAACAAGGGAGGGATTCCAGATATTATTAGCGATGGGATTAATGGTTGTTTATATAATCCTGATGAAAAAGATAATGGGGAACAAAGTTTGATAGAAGCAACAAAAAAAATTCTAGAGAATGAAGATAAAAGAGAAGTTATGAGAAAAGAGGCACGAAACGAAGCGGAAAAATGGGATTGGAATCAAGCAACACTACAACTGCAAAATTATTATTCAGATACTCTCAAAGAGATAGATTAAAATTAATCTTAATTACGCTACGTGAGGAGGCGTGGGATTATTATACGAACTTAAAGGAAGTATTAGAGTAGCGATATTTTGATTCTTTTCAGGTCTTTTTTTCTTTGAAAATTTTTTACCAAAAGGTACTCTTATAACATTAGTTCCCTCGATGGAACAAATGTTTGAGTTATCTCCTGAAAAATTATTGACAAAATTTGGCAAATTAACGTTTTTAACTGGCAGGTGCTTAACATTACCAGATTTAAAATCTTTGGTCATAGCTTCAAATACCCCAAAAAAATTTGATGCTCGAATATTTTAATAAAAAAATTTAAAAAAATTCTATAAGAAAATATTAAATTTTTATTCTTACTGATAATAACTAAGTAAATATAAGGACGCTAGTCCTTTAAGCACATTTTTTTTCTTCGAAAGTCTCGCCTTGATTTACATTGCAAGAACAAATTAAATTACGATCGCCATATGCATTATTGATCCTAGACACTGAAGACCAAAACTTAATAGACGTTGGAGTTTTATAAGGAAAAGAAGCTTTTTCTTTTGAATAAGGATAAAGCCAATTATCAGCAATTAACTCTTTCAGCGTATGGGGAGCGTTACTTATTACATTATTATTTTTTAATGCAACATTTTTTTCTATTTCGCTGATTTCTTCTCCAATCAATAGCATAGCTTCGCAAAATCTATCCAATTCAACCAAACTTTCACTTTCAGTAGGCTCTATCATTATCGTCTCAGGAACAGGCCAACTTATAGTTGGGGCATGAAAACTATAATCTATTAATCGTTTAGCTAAATCATTTACACTCAAACTAGTTTTAGATTTTAAATCCCTAAAATCTAAAATACATTCATGTGCGACAAAATTATTTTTTCCTTTATAAAGAATCTTGAATTTATGCTTTAAAGAATGCGCAATATAATTTGCAGATAAAATTGCATGCGCAGTTGCTTTCCTTAAACCACTAAAACCAGCCATTTTTATGTACATCCAACTTATTGGAAGAATACTTGCACTCCCATGCTTGGCAGAAGATACGTAATTAGAACTAATAGATAAATTATTATCCATTAAAGAATGAGTAGGAAGAAATGGGCTTAAAGTTTCTGATGCAGCAACTGGACCTACTCCTGGACCACCACCTCCATGTGGAATGCAGAATGTTTTATGTAAATTCAAATGACAAACATCAACACCATAATTCCCGGGTTTACATAATCCAACCTGAGCATTCAAATTTGCTCCATCTAAATAAACAAATCCTCCCACAGAGTGAATTAAATCACATATCTTTCTGATTTGTAATTCAAAAACTCCATGAGTAGAGGGATAAGTCAACATAAGAGCCCCTATTTGGTTATCAAATTTCTTGACCTTGATTGACAAATCATGAAAATCAATATTTCCTTCGTCATCACATTCAACAGTTAACACTTCAAAACCTGCCATAACTGCACTAGCAGGATTTGTTCCATGAGCACTTTTTGGAATTAAACATTTTTTTCTTAACAGTTCACCTTTTGATTCAAAATAAGAATTTATTGCCAATAAACCTGCAAACTCTCCTTGAGAACCTGCATTTGGTTGAAAAGAAACTGATTTTAAACCAACAATCTCACTTATCCATTTTTCTAGGTCAGATATAATTTTTGAATAGCCTTTAGTTTGATCTGGTGGGGAAAAAGGATGAATGGAAGATAAATTAGCCCAAGAGACTGGATTTAACTCTGCTGCAGAATTTAACTTCATGGTACAGCTTCCCAATGGCATCATCCCATCTACCAAAGAAAAATCTTTTTCTGCAAGTCGGAATATATATCTCATTAATTCAGTTTCACTTTGGTAATTTGTGAATATATCTTGCTGCATCCATGAACTGGTTCTCAAAGCTAAACTTTCAAGATGAAATTCTTTATCAAATTTTATATGCTCTAAATCTTCTTCTTTTTCTATAAGGTTTGCTATGAAAGTCAAAATATCTTTTATTTCTTTTTCATTACTAAGCTCATCTAAAGAGATCCCAAAGCCAGTTGAATTTTCAATAGTTGATCCCAACGGCAAAATTCTTAAGTTATAGCCATTTTTTAAAGCTTCATTATGAATCCTCTGGGAGTGCTCAGAATAAACATCAACACTATCAAATCTAATCCCATCAGGAATATCAAAACCTAAAGCAGCTAAACTTGATTCTAAATTTATTCTCAACTCAACTAATCTCTTAGCAATTTGCGTTAGTCCAGAGGGTCCATGATAAATAGCATAAAAAGAAGAAATTATGGCTAACAAAGATTGAGCAGTACAAATATTACTAGTGGCCTTTTCCCTTCTGATATGTTGCTCTCTTGTTTGCAATGCTAGTCTTAGTGACTTTTCTCCATTTTTAGATAAAGTTAGCCCAACTATTCTTCCGGGTATTAGTCTTTTATATTTTTCGCTACAAGCAAAATATGCTGCATGGGGGCCACCAAAACCCATTGGAACACCAAATCTTTGCATACTCCCCACTGCTACATCAACACCAAATTCAGAAATTGGTTTAATCAAAACTTGTGCTAGTGGATCAATACATGCCGTAACAATAATTTCTGATCTATGTGCTTGGGATATTAAGAATGTAGGATCAAATAATTGTCCATTTTTACCAGGTAATTGCAACAACATTCCAAAAACATCATCATGATTAGGAAGGTTGCTTTGATTAAAGCGTTTTAAGGATATTCCCAAAGGTTTTGCTCTGGTTTGTAGAACATTAAAAGTATGATCAAAAACATTTGACTCCACTAAGTACACTTTTGAAGATTTATTTTTTCTTGCAGAAAAACTCATGGCCATGGCTTCTGCTGCAGCAGTACCCTCATCCAACAAAGATGCATTGGCGACAGGGAATCCTGTTAGTTCACAAACAATAGTCTGAAAATTAAATAGAGCTTCTAATCTTCCTTGTGCAATCTCTGCTTGATATGGAGTATAAGACGTATACCACCTTGGATTTTCAAGAACATGTCTTTGGATTACTTTAGGCATATGATTGTCATAATAACCAAGGCCTATAAGTGATCTCATTTTAATATTTTTATTCGCAATCTCTTCTAATTCGCTTAAAGCCTCAATTTCTGAACAACCTTGGGGCAATATTTCTGAAGATTTATCTTTAAGCTGAATATCTTCAGGAATAACTTGATTTATAAATTGGTCAATATTATTAAAACCAAGCTTGTTCAACATAATTCTTTCATCATTATCCTCTAACCCAAGATGCCTATCTATAAATAATTCAGACCCAAATTTGGATGTCATATTAAAATATTTTTCTTTAAAATAGCTCTTTTTGAAAAGTTTGCCTTATTTTGGTACAACCTTTGATTGATATTCCTCAGAAGTCATCAAATCAGCAATTGATGCTTTTGATTCTGGTTTCAAAATGACTAACCAACCGTCTCCAATCGGATCATTCTGTAAAAGCTCAGGGTTCTCAATAACGCTTTCATTTACAGATACTATTTCCCCTGAAAAAGGCAGATAGACTTCCTCGACGGCCTTAACTGATTCTATTGTTCCAAAAGTCTCGCCTTTCTCTAAAGTCGCCCCTTCATCAGCTAATTCAACAAAAACAATATCTCCTAATTGATCTATAGCGAATTCACTAACTCCAATTTTTAATAATCCATTTTCTTCCAAGACATATTCATGAGTATCAGCATAGTTGAGGTTGTCTGGAAACTTGTAAGACATGATTAAGTAGATAAAGGAAGTAGAGAATCCTTTGAAATTAATTTTTCATCTAATAATTCAGATAATAATCGAATTAATGCAATTTTGATGTGAGCTATGTGAGAACCACCTTGAACAAAAATATTGTAAGGATCTCTTAGAGGGGCATCAGCAGAAAATTCACTTGTACTACCTTCAATAAAAGTACCTCCTGCCATTAATAATTTTGAATCATATCCATCCATTGATGATGGAACAACATTCAGAAAAGAATCTACTGGTGAAGAATTTTGAAAAGATTGACAAACTTTTTGTACCAAATCAGGATTATTCAATCTTACTGACTGAATAAGATCAGATCTATAAGTTGCTGGCTCTGGTAAAACCTTAAATCCCAAGTTTTTAAAAACTGCTGCAACCATATCAGCACCTTTTAGTGATTCGTGAACAATTTGTGGTGCTAAAAACAAACCCTGCAAAATTAATCTTCCTAGTCCAAAATTTATTCCTGCAGAAGAACCAATGCCTGGTGAGGTTAATCTAGAACATGCCATCTCAACCAACTCTGCATCTCCTGCAACGTACCCACCAGTAGGAACGATTGTTCCTCCCAAATTTTTAATCAATGATCCAGCAATTATATTTGCCCCTTTAGAAATTGGTTCACTATCTTCAACAAGCTCCCCATAACAGTTATCTACAAAACATATACAATTAGGATCAAGGGAATGAATAAGACTACAAATTTTCTCTATCTGATGATTCGTAAGAGACTTTCTCCAACTATATCCACAACTTTTTTGTATGAATACTAATTTGCATGCATTTTCTTCAAAAGAATGAACAATTTTTTCTTCAAAAGAATCAAAATTCTCGCAGATATTTATTTGCTTATATTCAATGTCAAAATCCTTTAGTGAGCCTATTCCTCCTCCCCTTATTCCTATGACTTCTTCTAACGTGTCATATGGTTGTCCTGTAACAGATAACATTACATCTCCAGGTCGAAGAATTCCAAACAAGACAGAACTTATTGCATGCGTTCCACTTACAAATTGCATCCTCACAGCAGCCTTTTCAGCAAGAAACAATCTTGCAAAAACCGCATCAATTTTTTCTCTAGATATATCATCATGACCACTACCAGAAGATTGATTGAAATGACTAGTAGAAACTTTTTCTTCCTTGAAAATTGTCAAAATATTTTCTAAATTCTGGAAAACCTGATTTGACCTTTCTTGGAAAACTTTACTTAAACTCTCTTCGACAGAAAGAACAGCGTTTTCAGCCAGTTTTAAGTTATTGTCATGAGTCATTTATTTTTTATGAAAATTCATATTATTTTTCAGAAGCTAAATTTCTTAATTCTGCCAGGAAAGCATTAGGTCCCCTACCCTGAAAATAAGAAAGTTTTTTTGAAGCCTCATATAAATCAAGAAGTTCTCCATCTAATTCTTCTGCCGTATAATCTCTTATTCCTGCAATTACCTCAGCAAAACGTTCTCTACGGGCAGATTTATTGACAGCATAGGCTTCCATTACCTGCATTTTACATGATCTCCAAGCCTTATTCTGACAAAAATGCACTGAAAGAGCATCACTCAAAGCAGAAGCTTCTTCATCTTCTATGTACCAGTCAAAAGATGAAGGTAGAGGTTTTAATCCTGAAAATATCTCGAATAACTCCCCGGCCGACAATGGATAACCAGAATCATTTTTTAGGGGTAATGCAGACTCTTCCAAAGATTTCCACAACTCTGGGTAATCACTTTCAAAACGATCCCTGATTTTTTCAATACCTTGATCAAGAATCGTATTAACTTGAGCTAAAGCAAGAAAAACTTCAGGACCTGGTGACGATAACTTCCCGTTCCTAAGATTAGAAATTTGCGAATTATGAACTTTACCCAAATCAAGAACTTCTGAAAGTAATGGTAATACTCTGTGAGACCAACCATTTCTTTCATGCCAGAGGTGTATCAAATGAGCCATAGCCCTTCGACCTCTAGATAATTTATCGCGATATCCGATACTCACAGATAATTAAACTTATCAATAGTATAGTATGATAATATTACATATCGGTAATTTTGAAAATAGTATTTCAATATCATGAATTCAGTAATTTTCCAAGAAACAGCAAAATTAAAAAAACCCGTACCAGCTGAAAAAGTTATAGAACTCTCAGAAAAATTACTGGAACCTTCCAGTCATTCAAAAAGATATCCTCCAAGACTACATAAAACGTGGGGAACAATAGTTTTTATGGTTACAATTCATATTCTTTCTCTTGTAGCTATACAACCAAAATTTTGGAGTCTCCCTGCAGTCACTTCATTATTATTTTTTTACTGGGTAACTGCTTGTTTAGGAGTAACCCTTGGATATCACAGATTGTTATCACACAGATCGTTCATTGTACCAAGATGGTTAGAAAGATTTTTTGCTACCTGTGGAGCCATAAGTTGCCAGCATGGACCAATAGATTGGGTAGGTTTACATAGGCATCATCACTCTTTTTCAGATACTGAAGTTGATCATCACAATAGTAAAAAGGGGTTTTGGTGGAGTCATATGGGTTGGATGTTTAAAGACGTAGAAGCACTAAAAGCTGTTCCAAAACTAAGTGCAGATTTAATCAAGGATCCATACTATAGATTTTTAAATAAATATTTTTTATTCTTACAAATTCCTATTGGACTTTCATTGTACGCAATTGGTCAAAAATTAGGAGTTGGAGGATGGGCTCTAGTCCTTTGGGGAATTCCATTGAGGCTTGTGGTTGTTTATCATGTGACTTGGCTAGTCAACTCCGCGACGCATTGTTGGGGTAAAGCACCTTTTGAAAGTGGTGATTCATCTAAAAATAATGCATGGGTTGCTGCATTAACATTTGGAGAAGGTTGGCATAATAACCATCATGCGTTTCCCAATTCGGCAAAACAAGGATTATTTAAGGGTCAGATAGACATAACATGGGAACATATTAAGATTCTTGCTAAATTTGGTTTTGCAAAAAAAGTAAAGTTACCCTCTAGGTCTTATTATTAACTATATTGTTCAATATTTTCATGGCAAAAAGAGTACAAGTCGCATTAACTGAATCAATAGCATCACTAGGTAAAGAAGGAGATCTAGTGGATGTAGCACCAGGATACGCAAGAAATTTTTTATTACCTTATGGCAAGGCAATGAATGTAACACCAGCAGTCCTTAAACAAATTGAGAAGAAGAAAGAAAAAGAAAAAATAGCTGCTGATAAATTAAAGCAAGAAGCTTTAGATTTCCAAACCGCATTATCTACAATAGGTAGGTTTACTATCAAAAAACAGGTTGGAGAAGATGGTGTCCTTTTTGGAACGGTTACCAATGGGGATGTTGCCGAAGCGATAGAAGCGGCAACTAAAAAAGAAATTGATAGAAGAAACATTACTGTTCCTGATATTCATAATTTAGGTACCTTTACTGCAAAAATAAAATTACATCCAGAAGTAAATGCAGAAGTAAATATTGAAGTAACAAGTTAATCAATTTGTTGCATTATTTTGAAAAGTAGCCAGAGTATATATCTAAGCAATTAAAGATATGGTTTCCGTACCTTTTCCAAATAATGGGCAAAATAAAAATTTTAAAAAGGATTTCAATAGTGAAAACTCTTCATTAGTACCTCCTCAAAACGTTCAAGCAGAGGAAGCTGTTCTTGGGGGGATACTTCTTGATCCAGACGCGATAGGAAGAATTGCAGACTTAATTAAACCTGAAGCTTTTTATATAAATGCCCATCAAGAGATTTATAGAACAGCATTAATGTTGCATACCCAGGGAAAACCAACTGATTTAACGTCAATGAGTGCTTGGTTAGCAGATAATGGATCACTAGAAAAAATTGGAGGAAACAGCAAACTGGTTGAACTAGTTGAAAATGTTTCTTCTACAGCTTCCATAGAACAAGTTGCTAATTTAATTAACGACAAATTCATAAGAAGGCAACTTATCAGATCTGGGAATGAAGTGGTTCAACTAGGTTTTGATCAGACTCAAGATACTAATGAAGTTCTAGATAAAGCAGAGCAAAAAATATTTGAAATCAGCCAAGAAAAACCTTCAAAAGGCCTGACTCAAGCAGCTGAAATCCTTACAAGTACTTTTAATGAAATAGAGTCAAGATCATTAGGTACCTCAGTAGCTGGTATTCCAGTAAATTTCTACGACCTTGATGCGATGACTCAAGGTTTTCAAAGAAGTGATTTAATAATTGTTGCTGGAAGACCTTCTATGGGAAAAACTTCAATAGTTCTTAATCTGGCAAAAAATGTCGCACAATCACAAGATTTACCTGTGTGTGTATTTAGCCTTGAAATGAGTAAAGAACAATTGACATATAGATTGCTTTCTATGGAAGTTGGAATCGAGAGTGGCAGGCTAAGAACAGGAAGATTGCAGCAAGATGAATGGCCATTACTAGGAGAAGGTATCAATTCATTAGGTCAATTACCGATATTTATAGATGACAAGCCTAACTTAAGTGTTTTAGAGATGAGATCTCTTTGCAGAAGATTAATAGCTGAACAAAAAAAAGAACTTGGATTAATTGTGATTGATTACCTCCAGTTGATGGAAGGATCAACCCCTGATAATAGAGTGCAAGAACTTTCACGAATAACTAGAGGTCTTAAAAGCATGGCCAGAGAATTAAAAGTACCTGTAGTAGCTTTATCACAGCTTAGTAGAGGAGTAGAGTCTAGAACAAACAAAAGACCAATGTTAAGCGATTTAAGAGAATCTGGTTCTATTGAACAAGACGCAGATTTAGTATTAATGATTTATAGAGACGAATACTATAATCCAGAGACTGAAGATAGAGGAATTACAGAAATCATTGTCACTAAACATAGAAATGGACCCGTAGGAACTGTTAAATTATTATTTGAACCTCAATTTACGAGATTTAGGAATTTAGCTAATTAAATCGATCCTAAAATGCAAGATCATCACTCAACAAATGAATCTTTTGATGTCATCGTTATTGGTGGAGGACATGCAGGATGCGAAGCCGCTATAACAACAGCAAAATTAGGATTTTCTACAGCCTTATTTACAATCAATTTAGATAGAATTGCCTGGCAACCTTGCAACCCTGCTGTTGGCGGCCCGGCAAAAAGTCAGTTAGTACATGAAGTTGATGCTTTAGGAGGAATCATTGGGAAATTAGCTGATAAAACAGCCATACAAAAAAGAATATTAAATGCAAGTAGAGGACCAGCTGTTTGGGCACTAAGAGCTCAAACAGATAAAAGAGAATACTCAAGAAAGATGATAGAAATCCTTCAAAATACAGATAATTTATCTTTAAAAGAAGCAATGATTACTGAACTCGATATTGTAAAAACTGAAGAAATTGGATTGAACTCAAAAAAAATCGTAAAAAAAAGAATAAAAGGTGTTAAAACTTTCTTTGGTAGTTATTATTCAGCAAGATCAGTTATCATCACAGCTGGTACGTTCTTAGAGGGAAGAATATGGATAGGAAATAAATCAATGTCAGCTGGAAGATCCGGCGAACAAGCCGCAAAAGGTCTTACTCAAAATTTGCACGAAATTGGTATCAAAACAGAACGCTTAAAAACAGGAACTCCAGCAAGAGTTGATAAAAGAAGTATCATTTTTGATGAATTAGATATTCAACCAAGTACTGCAGCAGATAAATATTTTTCGTTTGACCCAGAAATAAATAATAATATGCCCCAAGTTAGTTGTCACATTACAAGAACAACTGCCAAAACTCATCAACTTATTCGAGACAATTTACATTTAACTCCCATTTACGGCGGTTTTATTGATAGTAAGGGACCAAGATATTGCCCATCAATTGAAGATAAAATCGTTAAATTTGCTGATAAAGAATCACATCAAATTTTCTTAGAACCAGAGGGAATTAATACACCGGAAATATATGTACAAGGCTTTTCTACAGGTTTACCCGAAAATATGCAATTAGAACTTTTAAGAACCTTACCTGGATTAAGTAAATGTAAAATGTTGCGCCCAGCATATGCTGTCGAGTATGACTATATACCTGCAACACAGCTCAAAACATCGCTGGAAACAAAAGAAATTGAATACTTATTTAGCGCTGGACAAATTAATGGAACTACTGGCTATGAAGAAGCAGCAGCACAAGGATTAGTTGCAGGAGTCAATGCAACAAGAAAACTAAACAAAAAAGACTCAATAATCTTCACTAGAGAAAGCAGTTATATAGGAACAATGATCAATGATTTAATTACCAAAGACCTCAAAGAGCCATACAGAGTTCTCACTAGTAGGAGTGAATATAGGTTAACTCTTAGAGGAGATAATGCAGATAGAAGATTAACCCCATTAGGTTATGAACTAGGGCTGATTGATGAAAAAAGATGGTTGGCCTATCAAGAAAAAATGAAACTCCTCGAGGAAGAGAAATTAAGATTAAAAAACACTCGCTTAAAAAATACCGATGAAATAGCAAAAAAAATAGAATTAGACACGGGATCAAAGATCAAAGGCTCAACAACTTTGAAAGAACTCTTGAAAAGGCCAAACTTTCATTATTCGGATCTAATTAAATATAATTTAACTAGAAAAAAGCTAGGTCCTTCAATAGAGGAAGGTGTTGAAATAGATATTAAATACGAGGGTTACCTTAAAAGACAAAAAAACAACATTGAACAAATAAATCGTCAAAGCTGTAAATCTCTGCCTCATGAAATAAATTATGAAAAGATAGATACATTATCTTTAGAAGCTAGAGAAAATCTGAACAAGATAAAGCCAAAAAATTTTGGTGATGCTTCTAAAATTCCCGGTGTAAGCAAAGCTGATTTAACTGCATTACTTGTTTGGCTAAAAATAAGAGAAATAAAAAAAGAAAAGGCAAATATTTTTGTCGAAAAAAAGTTATCATCTTAAAAGGATTCCGTCTGAGCACTGAATAATAAACTTTTTAAATCACCAAAAATTTTATGGGAAGAAAAAGCCTCTACTTTTTTAGTGAAAAATTCATTACCAAAATTATCTGGTCCATGGAAATTAATGCTGCTTGGGGATGGAAGTCCAACTAGACATTTACAGCTTTTAACTAATCAAGAGACGAAAATTAAATTAATTTCAATGAAAGTAGATCCTCTATTTATCTCAGAGGGCCCTAAAGAATTAAATCAGTTAAATGGACCTTTAATTAGAAGACAAGTATGGATTAAAAACAATAATAAAAACCTAGCATGGGCTGAAAGTTGGTGGAATGCAGAACAAGTGAATGAAAATTTAAAAGCCAAAGAAGAACCAATTTGGAAGAATTTGACACAAGACAGATCAGAATTGTTTAGAGAAGTTGATCGAATATCACTTGTTAATTCAAATTGGTTAGAGGATCAATTTTGTTTTAAAGGTCCATTCTGGTCAAGAAATTATAGATTTTTTCGAGATAAAAAGCCCCTTACAATTATTAGAGAAGTATTCAATCCACATTTAGAAAGTTTATTAGGTTATTCAGGTATTAAAGAATTTACGAAACTATACTCTTCTTCTTCTTGATCTGGGAAGATTTCTTGATTTTGATTGAACTTGTTGGTTTGATTGATCTCTCGAGGTATTAATCTCTTTTTCTGAAGCTCTTTGCCATCTTTCAACTTTGAAATCCATTTCATCTGGCCAATCTTCGTCCTTGCTCTCTTTCACGTAAGGTAATTTTTTTTGCTCAGTTGTCTGTAAATTTTTTGGTTGCCTTAAAGATATTGCTTCTAAAGGTCTTTTTGAGTGCTGTTTAGCAGATTGATAAGAATTTGATTCTCTGGAAAATGTCTTAAAATCCCTATTATCATCGTAAAAATTTTCATCATTCCAATCATCATTATCTTCATCGAAAAATAAATCCACTTTTTCAGAGACCCATCTTCCTACTTTTTTAACACTCTTACTAGTTATTCCTTGAAAATCTGAGTTCCTTCTTTTTCCTGGCCTAGCCCCGGATACTCCATCAACAAATTGTCTTCCAGTTTCGAAAATTTTATCTACCTGTTTATCAACAATGTTTTTATCAAAACTATTTCTTAGATTTCTAATTCTCCTTGAATCCATAAATTATTATGCTTTTTAAAATATAAATTACATTAAAAAAATAAATAATTCCAAATATAGAAACACATCTTATATTTTTAATCAAACAAAATTAAACACTTTTTATTCCATGATCCATTAAATAAATTTACACAACATTTTTTACAAGCAATATTCTTTATCCTTTTCCTGTAGAAAAATTTCTCGCCACAATTTTGACAAGTTCCTTTGTATTTTAATTCTCTTCTTTCAATAGGAAATGAGTGCCTCACAGAAATTTGAAAATTCTTCTCTTTCTCATTAATTTCATTCATCTTTTCTAAGAAATTTGGACCATGTATCTCATTTTTTTTTAATATCCTATCTACCCATGCATGAATCATTTCATGACATAGAGTACTGTTTATTTCACTAATAGATAATTTACTCAAAATAGGTTTCGATAAGATAATTTCAGAATCTACAAAACCATTAATTTGTTTTCTTTTATAAAAACCAGCAGTAGTTTTTAATCTATTATCACTCCATCTAACTTTTACTAAAGGTTGATTATTGACCGCTAGAGAATTTTCAAAATATTGGCTATTAAATTTATGAAATAAAGGTAAAAGAGGAATTACAGGCATTATGGATTAAAATTAGTATTATTTTGACAAAAAAAGCCATCAAAAACGATTTCTTTTCTTAAAGTAATAAAAAACTCAAATCAACATGGATGCAACACTAGTTAAAGATATCGGAATCAAAGCATTATTAGTTGGCGGAGCGGTACTAGTTTCTTTTTGGACTTTTAATGCAGTCAAATTAGTTATAAGCGCCAGAGGAATTAATCCATTAGTGAGAAAGTTTTTTGATCAAATAGCAGCAGGAAGAATTGATGCAGCGTATGGTTTGACTACAAAAACTTATAAAACGCATGTGAAGCGCCAAGACTTTCTTAAATTTTTAGCTAGTTTAAACCTCAATAAATACAGAAATTTAAAATCAGGAAGACCTAGAGTCCAAGAAGATCAAATCATAATAACTTTGAATTTAAAATCAGAAGATAAACAAGATGAGCTCCCATTAGACTTTACTTTCGCAAAAACTGACAATGATTGGAAAATAGACAGAATAGCAAAAGTGAATTAATAATTTCTTGTGAGGCAAAAAGAATTGTTTAAAGAAGAGATAATACATCAATTAGAGTTACACCCAAGTAGATTAGAGAAAGAAAAGATCATCTCAGAAGCGATGGATGAAGGTCTAGATGATTTTTTTGAGGGAATCCGTATGGCACTTGATCCATTGGTCACTTTTGGTGTAAAAATTGTTCCTGAAAAAGAGAGTGAAAAAAGTCAAAATTTTTTATGGAAAGATTTTAGGAAATTAGCAAATAAGCTTATTCAAAGAGAACTTACTGGTCACGCTGCTCGCGATGCAATTATTAAGGCTATGGAATCTGCCACAAAAGAAGAGTGGAATGGATTTTATAGACGAGTTTTAATTAAAGATCTTAGATGTGGTGTATCTGAAAAAACAATCAACAAGATAGCCAAGAAATTTCCCAAATATGCGATTCCTATTTTTTCTTGTCCATTAGCCCATGACAGTGCAAATCATGAAAAAAAAATGATAGGAAAAAAGCAAATTGAAATCAAATTAGATGGTGTGCGCGTCTTAACTATTATTAGACAAAATAAAGTAGAAATGTTTTCTCGCAATGGGAAACAATTCCATAATTTTGGTCATATAATCACGGAAATAGAAAACGTCTTAAAAGAGGATCCTCCATCTCATGACTTAGTCCTAGATGGTGAAGTAATGAGCGCTAACTTTCAGGATTTAATGAAACAAGTTCATAGAAAAGATGGCAAGCAAACAAAAGACGCAGTTCTACACCTATTTGACTTATGTCCCCTTGAAAACTTCCAAAAAGGAAGATGGAACACTAGTCAAACAGCAAGAAGTTTATTAGTTAAAGAATGGGTAGCAAAACATTCTATGCTTCTAAGACATATAAAAACACTTGAATGGGAAAATGTAGATCTCGATACCATTGAGGGACAGAAAAGATTTGTAGAGCTTAATAAATCTGCAGTGGAAGGTGGATATGAAGGAGTAATGATTAAAGATCCTGATGCTATGTATGAATGTAAAAGAACACACAGTTGGTTAAAAGCAAAACCTTTCATTGAAGTCACTTTAAAGGTTGTATCGGTTGAGGAAGGTACAGGTCGCAACAAAGGTAGACTAGGAGCTGTCCTAGTTGAAGGGGAAGATGATGGGTATGAATACAGTCTTAGTTGTGGAAGCGGATTTAGTGATATCCAACGTGAAGAATATTGGTCAAAACGGAATCAACTTATTGGTCAACTTGTAGAAATCAGAGCTGACGCTAGAACTCAATCCAAGGATGCGGTGGCTTTTAGTCTTAGGTTTCCTAGATTCAAATGCTTTAGAGGGTTTAAAGCTGGAGAAAAAGTTTAAATTATAAAAAATAATATTCAACAAAGTAGTCAATGAAAAATATGATTTTTCAGTAAATAAACTAAAAATCTTGGCTATAAAATGTAAGAATAATTATCAGGACTTTTTGAGAGACTTATGACGAAGAAAACAGTTTTCAACTTCATAAAAACACCTTGTGGACAGGCAAAATATATCGAATTAGAAGCCAACAAAACTTTACTAGGTAAATTTAGACTTTTGTGGTTTATCTTAATTGCATCTATTAGAGATTGGAATATAAAAAAGTAAATTCTCAGGAGTTTTCAAAATATTCTCTGGAGTATTTAGCAGAGAAATATACAACTAAAAAAGTTGAAATAACTCCAACGATAGTGATATATAAATTATTTGGTGATTGCACATTTTTTAACTCCTGGATACTTTTTGCCAAACTACCTATTGAGCAATAAAGCAAAGTTCCTGGAATTATTCCAAGAAGACCAAGAGCGAAATCTCTAAATTTAACATTATTCAAACCATAAAAATAATTAAGAATACTGAAGGGAAATATCGGCGATAATCTTGCTAAAAAAATTAATTTAAGTCCCCCTTTTTCTACTACTTTTTCCATAACACTTAATTTTGGATAACGGCAAAAAAGATTTTTTAACTTTTTTGCAAAAAAACTTTTTGATATAAAAAAAGCAACTGATGCTCCTATGGAAGCAGAAATGAAAACGATAATTGATCCTAAATATGAGCCATATAAAAACCCTGATAATAGAGATAGCCAAGAAGCTGGAAGTATTAATAAAACAATTAAAATATAAATGCAAACAAACGAAAAGATCCCAATTCCAGTATTAAAAAAAAAAGACAAATTATAAATATTTTCAAGAAATATATTCATTCTCAATTCAAAAGTTCAAGTTTTTTAGTAATTCTCTCCATTTGTACCGAACCTTCGTTTAATTTAAATTTACATTCCTCAACAATATCTTTTGGAGCCTTATCCACGAAATTTTTATTAGATAATCTCTTATTTAAATTATCTAATTCAATAGTCACCTTTTTTAAATCCTTGTTTAACCTTTCCTTTAATGCATCTATATTTACAAAATCCTGAAAAGGTAAGTAAACCTCTAGATCACTAATTATCCCAGAAAAAGATTTAGCAAACTCTTTTTTATCAACAGCATTAGGTTTAAAAATAAATACTTCAGAAGATTTAGTTAAGGTTTGAATATCATCAACTAAAATTTTTAGAAAATCAATCAATTCATCATTATCTGAAATTAAGTAAACAGGAACTTTTTCTGATGGCTTGAGGCCTAATTCAGCTCTCAAATTTCTAATTAATCTAATAATTTCAAAGAGTTGCTGAAAAGAATTATCAAGCTTATTATCAACAAATTTATTTTCTTGAGTTGGCCATTTTTGAAGAGATAATAATTCTTTATCTGCTTTAAGTTGAAGTACATGCCAAAGTTCTTCAGTAATGTGAGGCATAAAAGGATGAATCATCACCAAAATATCATTGAGCACTTTTATTAAAACCTTTTCAGATATTTGTCTATTTTGAATCTCTTTATTATTAAACCTTTGTTTAGCAAATTCTACATACCAGTCACAAAAATCATTCCACGTAAATTCATATAGAAGTTTCGCAGATTCCCCCAATTTATATTCTTTCAACAAAGCAGCGACTTTTATATTTACCTGATTCAATTTCGATAAAATCCACTTATCACATAACTCTAAAGAAGTTTCATCACTCTCATTAAGCGAATTATTATTTGAAGTTTTATTAATTAACACAAATTTAGTTGCATTCCATAATTTATTCGCAAAATTTCTTGAAGCTTCAACAGTTGAAGATGTATCTTTTTTCCTATCAAAATCAAGCCGTATATCTTGTCCAGCTCCTGCTACTTCTCGAATTAAAGCAAACCGTAGAGCATCAGAACCATATTTATCAATTAATAGTATTGGATCAATACCATTACCTGAACTTTTACTCATTTTTTTATTGTTTTCATCTCGAACTAGACCATGAATATAAACATCCTTAAAAGGAATATTATTCGTAAAAGTATTGCCCATCATTGTCATTCTCGCCACCCAAAAGAAAATAATATCGAAACCAGTAACAAGAACACTATTTGGATACCATTTTTTAAAATCCAGATCATTTATATTTGGCCAACCAAGGGTTGAGAAAGGCCATAAACCACTTGAAAACCATGTATCCAAAACATCTTTATCACGCACCAATTTAATATTTAATCCAAATTTTTTATTAGCTTCGATTAAGGCATCCTCTTCATTTCTTGCAACGATATATGGAGTATTTTGTTCTATTGAGTCTTGAGATTCATCTAAAACATACCATGCTGGTATTTGGTGCCCCCACCACAATTGCCGACTGATACACCAGTCATTAATTTTCTCTAACCAATCCTTATAAACTTTCTCCCAGCGTGGAGGAATAAACGATGGTTTTTTAGAATCAATTTCATTAAGACATCCTTTTGATATTTCATCCATTTTCAAAAACCACTGTGTGGACAATAAAGGTTCAATTGGAACCTTACCTCTATCAGAAAAAGGAACAGTATGTTTATACTCCTCTATCTTTGTCAAAAGACCTAAGTTATCCAATTCTTTGATAATTTTCTTTCTAGCCTCATATCTATCTAAATTTTGAAAAATACCTGCATTAATATTTAAAGTTCCATCTTTGTTCATTACATTAATCTGTTTTAAATTATGCCTTTTTCCTATTGCAAAATCATTTGGATCATGGGCTGGAGTAACCTTTACACAACCCGTACCAAAATCTTTATCAACATGTGAATCAGCAATAATAGGTATTTCTCTATCAACGAACGGGACTTTTACTTTGACACCAATAAATTCTTTATATCTATCATCATCAGGATTAACTGCCACAGCAGTATCACCCAAAAGAGTTTCTGGTCTTGTTGTTGCAACTTCTAAGTACTTATCTAACTGTTCACCACTTTCAGAAATTAAGGGGTATTTAAAATGCCATAAATGACCATTTACTTCTTGCATTTCAACTTCAAGATCACTTACGGCAGATTGAGATTCAGGACACCAATTAACCAAATATTCGCCTCTATAAATTAAATCCTTTTTATAGAGAATATTAAAAGCCTCAATAACAGCTTCATTTAATTTTTGATCAAGAGTAAATCTTTCTCTAGTCCAGTCAACTGAATATCCTATCCTTTTTAATTGAGAAACTATTCTTCCACCACTTTGCTCTTTCCAGTTCCATGCTCTTTTAAGAAATTCATCTCTTCCAATATCCTCGCTTGTTTTGCCTTCACTTTTTAATTGTTTTTCAAGAATAGTTTGAACAGCTATTGATGCATGATCAGTTCCTGGTAAGCACAAAACATTCTTACCTAAAAGTCTTTGAAAACGTACTACAACATCTATCAAAGCCGTATTAAATGCATGCCCCATATGCAAAGATCCAGTTACATTTGGTGGCGGAATAACAACACAAAAAGGCTCCCCATCATCCTCAGGGTTAGGACTAAACGCCTTTAGACTTTCCCATTTTTCTTGCCACTTTTTCTCTACTTCAAAAGGTGAATAATTCTCTAAAGATAATTGATCATTCATCTCTGTCATGTCCAAATTTTATTTCAGTAAACTTTTTGTTTATTTTATCTTGAGAGCAGCCAATTAATGAAAATAATATTAGTTTGCAAAAAAGACACATCCATTCTACAAAAGTTTGAAGCCAGAACCGCAGGAACAACGTTTTGCATTTTTTGGTGTTGAAATAAGAAATCCACCACCGCTCAAATCACCGTAATAATCTAATTTTAAATCTTTAAGTAAATTACACTTTTTTAAATCCGCGTATAAAGTTACTCCTTCAGTTCTTGAAATAGGGGATCCATTACATGTACCTGGCCTTAATTTAATATGCATCCATCCTTCGGAACAATTTTTATCCTCTACCAAATCAATTGACATTTCACCTGGAGAACCTCCAAAAGAAGCTTGCCTAGATAGTTCTGAAGCAGCGCTTTGACTGATTGAAAGATTGACGATCTCAGTCATTAGAAAAATAATAAGTGGGCGATCCAGGGTTCGAACCAGGGACATCCTGCTTGTAAGGCAGGCGCTCTACCGCTGAGCTAATCGCCCTTATAATAAACCATTCTAATAGATGAAGTTGAAATATTTATACTAAGTATTTAAATATTTCATGATTGAGGCAAAATTAAATTAATAAAATATATCCTATGTCCTCAAACGATAGATATAACTTACAAAAAAATTCCGATTTAGAGACTTTAGAAAGCTTTAAAATTTTAATATCTAATATCAAATCATTAAAAGATAAAACTTGGGGATGCCCTTGGCAGAAAATACAGTCTCATAAATCATTGATACCATTTTTACATGAAGAAAGTAATGAGTTTATAGATGCGATATATGAAAAAAAGGCGCCTAACATATGTGAAGAGTTAGGAGATCTTTTATTACAAGTAATGCTTCATGCTGAAATCGGTTACGAAAAAAAAGAATTTGAACTAAATGATGTTATAAAAAATCTAAACAGGAAAATTATTAACAGACATCCATATATTTTTAAAAAAAAAGAAAAAGTATCTCTAGAAAAATCGCAAAAGATTTGGAAAAACATTAAAAATTCTGAAAAAGAAACACCTCGTATGGAATCATCAATTAGTAAAAATTTAAATATGAAAATCAAAAATTTCCCACCAATCGTTGGAACAAATAAAATCACAAATGTTGTTAAAGAATATGGTTTTAAATGGGAGAGTACCGATCAGATTTTTGAAAAGTTAGAAGAAGAGATTAATGAATTAAAGGAAGCAATTAAAAGTAATAATGATTCAGAAATAAAAAATGAATTTGGGGATATTTACTTTACCCTTCTGAATCTCTCAAACTTTTTAAAAATAAATCCTGAATCAGCTCTTCAAAAAACTAATAAAAAATTTTTAGACAGATTTTCAATCATTGAACATCATGCAGGCGATAATATTAAAAAACAAACTCCTAAAGACTTTCAACGGCTTTGGCAACTAGCCAAGCTCAAACTAAAAAGAAAAAATTCTTAAAAAGCAAATGACTAATATTTCAATATGGGTAGATGAATATCATAAAGGCTCAAGATTCGGTCTAAATGGAGATGTTTTAATTAAACAAAAATCACAATATCAAGAAATTATTGTTATTGAAAATGAATACTATGGCAGAGCTTTAATGCTTGATGGTTGTTGGATGACATCACTAAAAGACGAGAAATATTATCATGAGTGTCTTGTACATCCAGCATTAAGTAGCATTGACAAAAAATCTAATGTACTAATTATTGGTGGAGGAGACGGCGGTACAGCGAGAGAATGCGTTAAATATTCTCAAATATCAAAAATTGATCTAGTAGAAATTGATGAAGAGGTAATCAAAATTTCAAAAAAATTTTTAAAAGAAATTGGAGGCGAAGCATGGAATGACAAAAGATTAGAAATACATATTGATGATGGTGTTAAATGGGTAAAAAAAACAAGAGATAATTTTTACGACATTATTTTTATAGATTGTTCAGATCCCTCAGAATTTTCAAATTTATTATTTTCAGATTCTTTTTATAAAGAATGTAAAAGAATACTTACACCAAAGGGGATATTAGCAACGCAAAGCGAATCTCCTGAATCCTTCAAAAATATTCACGTAAATATTTTGAAAACCCTAAAAAATATATTTAAAGTTTCTGAAACTATGTATTCCTTTGTGCCTATATATCCAAGCGGGATTTGGAGTTGGACATTCGCTTCTTCAGAAGATCTAAATTTATCAAAGCAAAATTATGATGAAATCTTAAAAATAGAAAAAGGATGTGAAATTTGGAATTTAAATTTTCAAAATGCAGCATTCAAAATGATGCCAAATAAAATTGTAAAAGAACTAGATTCATAAGATGACAAAAAATTTATTTGATAACGAAAATGCAATTTATATGGGAGCAAAAAGAAGTCCCGAGAATTGCTCCATTGGTATATTTGGAGTTAATTATGACGGGACATGTTCGTTTAAACCAGGAGCAAGATTTGGTCCAGAAGCAATAAGACAAGTCAGTTCTTCTTTAGAAACATATTGCCCAAAAATAAAAAAAGACTTAGAGGATATTATGTATGTTGATTTTGGATCAATACTAATTGATAAAAATGACTCAAAGTCCGTTATTGAATCGGTTAAATCAGCAACAAATTATTTAATTAGTAAACGCCTTAGTCCTATTATGCTTGGAGGCGAACACTCTATTACAAGAGGTGCTATTGAAGCATTAGTAAAAAAATATCCAAATTTGATATTGGTTCAACTTGATGCTCATGCAGATTTAAGAGAATCATATATAGGGAATGAGCATAGTCATGCTTGTACTATGAAAAGATGCTTAGAAGTGCTACCTGAAAAAAAAATTTTGCAAGTAGGAATTAGAAGTGGGACTAAAAAAGAATTTGAAATTATGCATAACAACAACCAATTAGTTAACTTTTGTCCAGGCGGAAATGCACATGAGCTAAAACAAGCTCTCATACCATACGAGAAGTCTCCAATCTATTTAACAATTGATTTAGATTGGTTTGATCCCAGTTTACTAGCAGGGACAGGCACTCCAGAACCGGGAGGATTTTTTTGGAATGATTTTGAAGAAATACTGAAAACTTTAAAAGACCTTAGAATTGTAGCCTCAGATATTGTGGAATTATCTCCAGAAATTGATAAAAGCGGAGTAAGTAGCATAGTTGCAGCCAAAGTACTTAGAAGCTTAATTTTGTCATTAGAAAATATGCAATAAAAAATTTCTAAACTACAGTGTAAAAATACTAAATACAAACTAAATATTTCATGGATTTACTAAAAAGTCCTCTTTATTCAAAATATGTTGAATCCAATGCAAAATTAGTGGATTTTGCAGGTTGGGATATGCCCATATCATTTTCAGGATTAATTAAAGAGCATGAATCAGTTAGATCTTCAGCAGGTTTGTTTGATATTTCTCATATGGGTGTGATTTCTATCAAGGGAATCAATCCAAAGGATTATATTCAAAAACTTTTTCCTACTAATTTATACTCCTTTTCTGAAGGACAGGGACTTTATACAGTAATGCTCAATGATAAAGGAGGAATAATAGATGACTTAATAATTTATGACCTTGGTATACAAGAAAATGACATATCAGAACTATTGTTAATAGTTAATGCAAGTAGATATGAAGCAGATTTTCAGTGGATAAAAAATAATTTAAATATGTCTGAAATTTCAATAACAAACTTTAAAAAAGACAACGTACTTTTAGCACTACAGGGAAAAAACTCATTCAATTTATTTGAAGAATGGATTGAATCTTCGATCTCACATATACCTAAC
Organism: uncultured Prochlorococcus sp.; assembly: GCA_902620895.1. GTDB lineage: Bacteria > Cyanobacteriota > Cyanobacteriia > PCC-6307 > Cyanobiaceae > Prochlorococcus_A. The sequence continues at coordinate 43,118 of CACNJU010000002.1, read as the reverse complement.
TTTGGATGCGAATACAAAATTTTTGAACATATTTCGCCTAAAGAGAAAATTTTCTTTTCAAAGACAGGCTATACGGGGGAAAATGGTCTAGAAATACTTTTATCTAAAAAAGCAGCAATTAATTTATGGGATTTCTCAATTTCCAAAAATGTTGCACCTTGTGGTTTAGGGGCTAGAGATACTCTTAGACTTGAAGCAGGCATGCATCTTTATGGTCAAGACATAAATGAAGAAACTTCCCCATATGAAGCAGGGTTAGGCTGGCTGGTACATCTAGAAAATAATCACGAATTCTTTGGTAGAAGATTTCTTGAAGAGCAGTCAAGATTAGGTATTCAAAAAAAGTTAGTTGGTCTCACCATAGAAGGTAAAGCAATAGGAAGAAAAGGTTGCGAAGTTCTTAAAGGTGAAGAAAATATTGGGACTATCACAAGCGGCAGTTGGTCTCCAACTAAACAACAAGCTATTGCTTTTGCATATATCAATACTTCGCATGCCTTAATAAATAATGAAGTTCAAATATCAATAAGAGGCAAAAAATTCAAAGGGGTAATAACAAAGAGAGCGTTTTATAAAAAAAATTATTAACTAAATTTACCCTTAAAGAATTATTATAAGTTATTGATAAATAAATCATACTTAGATGAGAAACAAAATTTGCAAAGAACTCAATAATACAGATATTGGTAAATTAGTTAATTTATGCGGATGGGTAGATAGAAGAAGAGATCATGGTGGTGTAATTTTTATTGATTTAAGAGACCATAGTGGATTTCTACAAATAACAATTAACCCCGATGATGGTGCAGATCTATTTAAACAAGCAGAAACTCTAAGAAATGAAACAGTAATAATGGTCAGCGGAATTATTAACGAAAGGCCAAAAGATTCAATAAATAAAAATTTAAGTACTGGAGAGTTAGAGCTTAAAGTTAAAGATTTGCAAATTCTTAACCAAATTAAAAAAAATCTACCTTTTCCAGTATCTATACATGATTATGAAAATACAAAAGAGGAACTCAGATTAAAATATAGATACCTTGATTTAAGAAGAGGCAAATTACTAGAAAATTTAAAAACAAGACATAAAATTATTAAAGTTGCTAGAGAATTTCTTGATAATTTTGGATTTACAGAAGTAGAGACTCCATTACTTACAAAATCAACTCCAGAAGGCGCTCGCGATTTTCTTGTTCCTGCTCGTCTTTCAAATGGAGAATTTTTTGCTCTACCTCAATCCCCACAACTATTTAAACAACTTTTAATGGTGGGAGGCTTAGATAAGTACTATCAAATCGCAAAATGTTTCCGTGATGAAGACTTAAGGGCAGATAGACAGCCAGAGTTTACGCAATTAGATATTGAAATGAGCTTTATTAGTGAAGAAGAAATAATCTCTTTTAATGAAAGTCTTATAAAAAAAATATGGAAAGAAGTATTAAATATTGATTTTGATAATGCTTTTCCAAGAATGTCATGGCAAGCAGCAATGGATAATTACGGCACTGATAGACCAGACACTAGATATCAAATGTTATTAAAAGATTTAGGAGAAGTATTAGGTGATATTGGCTTTAATATTTTCACCAAGGCAATTAAGTCTGGAGGTTCTATAAAATCCATAACAGTCAAGGGAGGTAATTTAAGTATTAGCAACGTAAGAATTAAACCCGGAGGTGATATCTTCCAAGTAGCTCAAGATGCAGGAGCTGGCGGTTTGGCCTTTATAAGGGTCAAAGGAGATGAGCTTGAGACTATTGGGGCAATTAAAAATAATCTAAATGAAGAGCATATAGCTGATATTTTAAGAATCACCGAAGCGCAAGATGGAGACTTAATCCTCTTGAGTGCTGGAGATAAACAAATTGTCAACCAGTCATTGGATAGAGTGAGACAATACATCGCAAAAGACTTAAATCTCATAGATAAAAGTAAATGGAATTTCTTATGGGTAACTGATTTCCCGATGTTTGAGAGAAATGAAGAGGAAAATAGATATGAAGCTTTACATCATCCTTTTTGTTCTCCAAAAAATATAAAATTTAAAGATCCTGAAAACTTAGAAAAAGAAATCGAGGACTCTATAGCAAATGCTTATGACTTAGTTCTTAACGGCTTGGAATTAGGAGGTGGCTCTTTACGTATTCATGAAGCAAACTTGCAAAGAGAGGTTTTGAAAACGGTAGGACTTACTGCTAAAGAGATTAATGAAAAATTTGGATTTTTAATAGAAGCCTTAGAAATGGGTGCTCCTCCTCATGGTGGAATAGCGTTTGGATTAGATCGTATTACCATGCTGATCATAGGTGCAGATTCAATCAGAGAAACAATAGCGTTTCCAAAAAATCAACAAGCAAAATGTCCTCTCACAAATGCACCTTCAAATGTCTCTGAATCACAATTAAAAGAATTAGATATTGAAATAACAATTGATGAATAAGAATATATATGGATGTTCTAAAAGTTTTTTGTTTAAATAAAATATAAGGAGGCTGTGCTTAATTAAAAATATTTAATGTCAAAATTTGTATTTGTCACCGGAGGAGTAGTTTCTAGCATTGGTAAAGGAATTGTAGCTGCAAGCTTAGGAAGGTTATTAAAGTCTAGAGGATATAGTGTTTCAATATTAAAACTAGATCCCTATCTCAATGTTGATCCAGGCACAATGAGCCCTTTCCAACATGGAGAGGTTTTTGTAACCGAAGATGGAGCTGAAACCGATTTAGATTTAGGTCACTATGAAAGATTTACTGATACTGCAATGACTAGGCTAAATAGTGTAACAACGGGATCTATCTATCAAGCAGTTATTAATAAAGAAAGAAGAGGTAATTATAACGGTGGAACTGTGCAAGTAATACCTCACATAACTGGAGAAATTAGAGAAAGGATTCATAGAGTAGCCTCTAACAGCAATGCAGACATTATTATTACTGAAATTGGTGGAACAGTTGGTGATATTGAATCTCTACCTTTTTTAGAAGCAATAAGAGAATTCAAAAATGATGTCAATAGGAACGATGTTGCATACATACACGTAACATTACTTCCTTACATTAAAACCTCTGGCGAAATAAAAACTAAACCAACACAACATTCAGTGAAAGAATTAAGATCAATTGGAATTCAGCCAGATTTACTTGTATGCCGAAGTGATAAATCTATCAATGAAGCTCTTAAAAAAAAGCTTAGTGGTTTTTGCGGTGTCAGTATTAACTCTGTAATTGAAGCTTTAGACGCAGACAGTATTTATTCTGTGCCTCTTTCTTTAAAAAAAGAAGGTTTATGCAAAGAAACCCTTAAGTATTTAGACCTTGAAGATAAAAAATGTGATTTGAAAAATTGGGAGCACCTAATACACAACCTAAGAAATCCTGGAGATCCAATAAAAGTTGCCCTTGTAGGCAAATATATTGAACTTGGAGATGCATATTTATCCGTTGTTGAAGCTTTAAGACATGCATGTATTGAACAAAAAGCTTTATTAGATTTACATTGGGTCAGTGCTGAAATGATAGAAAAAAATTCAGCAGAAACTTACTTAAATGAAGTTGATGCAATTGTTGTACCCGGGGGATTTGGCAATAGAGGAGTCAATGGAAAAATTTCGGCTATAAAATTCGCAAGAGAAAATAAAATTCCCTTTTTAGGTTTGTGCCTTGGTATGCAATGTGCAGTTATAGAATGGGCCAGGAATGTAGCTAATCTTCCAGATGCATCTAGTTCAGAACTAGACCCAAACACTCCAAATCCAGTGATACATTTATTACCAGAACAGGAAGATGTAGTTGATTTAGGTGGGACAATGAGACTTGGAGTTTATCCATGTAGATTGACAAGAAATACAACTGGAAAAAACTTATATGATGAAGATGTTATTTATGAGAGACATCGCCATAGATACGAATTTAATAATTACTACAAACAAAGTTTTTTAGATTCTGGATACAAAATTAGTGGCACTTCACCAGATGGCAGATTAGTTGAGTTAATTGAGTTAGAAAATCATCCTTACTTCTTAGCCTGTCAATATCATCCTGAGTTTTTATCACGACCTGGCAAACCTCATCCATTATTTAAAGGATTAATAAAAGCTTCTCAAGATAAGTTAACTCAATCAAATTAATATTCTTTATTTTTTTGAATGAAAATGACAAATTTTTTACCCTTAGTCGAACAATTTCATTCATTACAAGGTGAAGGTTATCACGCTGGGAAAAGTGCTTTTTTTGTAAGATTAGCCGGATGTAAAGTTGGATGTTCGTGGTGCGATACCAAGAATTCATGGGACGAGAAAAAACACCCTTCTATATCAATTGAAAAAATAATAGATCGCATAAAAATTGCCAGAAAAAAAGGAGCATCTTTTTGTGTTATTACGGGTGGAGAACCTTTGCAACATAACTTGGATAATTTTTGCAAAGCTATAAAAAAAATGACGATGGGAGAAGATCAAAATCCAATGAAGATTCATATTGAGACAAGTGGAGTTAATTCGATATCAGGAAGCTATGACTGGATTACTTTATCTCCTAAAAGACACTCACCCCCAAAAAATTATTTTTTAAAAAACTGTAATGAAATCAAAATAATCATAAATGAAATAGAAGATATTGAATTTGCTATTCATATAAAAAAAGAAACTTTAAAACAATATCAATTCTCTAACAGCGAAGATGGCCTAAAAAAAGAAGATAAAATTTTTTATTTACAGCCAGCATGGAACAATGCGAATGGTTTTTCTCTTGCTATCGATTTCGTAAAAAATAACCCCGATTGGAAATTGAGCCTTCAAACTCACAAATACTTAAAAATTAATTGAAATCATATGGCTCTTAAAAATAAATCGATAGTAGTTTTATTGTCTGGAGGTTTAGATTCTTCTACAGTTACTGGTATCGCCAAGAAATCGGAAGCTAAAATTTTTGGCCTTTCATTTGACTACGGTCAACGTCATAAAAAAGAATTAAATTCTGCATCAATAATTGCAAAACACTTTGATATCGAAGAATTTAAAATCATTAAGCTTGACTTATCTTTATGGGGAGGCTCATCATTAACTGATACTCAACAAAATATTCCAATAGAAGGAGTACAAACTAATAAAATTCCTAATACTTATGTTCCCGGGAGAAATACTATATTTATTTCCGTTGCACTAAGTTATGCCGAAGCAATAGATGCTGATTTTATAGGATTAGGAGTTAATGCACTAGATTATTCTGGTTATCCAGATTGCAGACCTGACTACATTAAAAAATTTCAAGAGTTAGCAGATTTAGCCAATAAAAGAGGAAGAGAAAAGAATCCAATAAAACTTTGGACACCACTATTAGATTTAAATAAAGAGGAAATTATTAAATTAGCTTTTGATAATCATGTCCCTTTAGATAAAACATGGAGTTGTTATTCGGGTAATTCAAAACCATGCGGTAAGTGTGATAGCTGCAGAATAAGAAATGCCGCTTATGCAAAATGGCTTAATAACAATAATAAAAAATGAAAATAAAAAAAATAATTCTAAAAAAATGGATAGATCCAGCACTGATTACGCATCATCTAACAAAAAAATTCGGAGATAAAGGATTAGCTTGGCTAGACAGTGATGGCAAAGAAAATGGGGAATGGTCAATAATAGGAATTAAACCCAAAAAAATAATCCAATCAAGAGATATCAATAACTTAAACAAAACTAATAATCCATTTAACAATTTAAGAAATATTGAAAAAGGATTTTGGATCGGATGGTTAAGTTATGAAGCTGGATTTTTCATAGAACCCAAAAACCCATGGCGAAAATCTAATATGGCAACTTTATGGATTGCATCATATGATCCAATCATTAAATGTAATCTAATAAAAAAAGAAATAATTATCGAAGGCACAAACTCATCTGAACTGATGAACTATAAAAACATAATCAACAATATTAAAAATATTGAAGAAGAAAATATTATTAAAACAAATTTGAATTTTGATTTTTCAAAAATCAATTTGGACGAAATGGCTGAAAAATTTCAGAAAAATATTCTAAAATTGAAAAAATTAATTTCCTTAGGGGATATATTTCAAGCAAACCTAACAACTAAATGCGAAATTGAATTTTCCAAAAACTATAATCCTCTAGATATTTATTTAAAAATAAGAAGAAAATTAAGAGCTCCCTTTGGAGGAATAATAATAAATAATGATAATTATAAAGAGGCTGTATTATCTACCTCGCCAGAAAGATTTATAAAAATAGATAATAAAAATTTTGTAGAATCAAGACCAATCAAAGGGACTAGATCCAGAGATAAGGATTTAAATCAAGATGCACTTAATGCTATTGATTTAATAACGAACGAAAAAGATAGAGCCGAAAATATTATGATTGTTGACCTAATAAGAAATGATTTGAGTAAAGTTTGCGAAATAGGAAGTATTATGGTGCCAGAAATATTAAAGCTTGAAAGTTTCTTAAAAGTTCATCATCTAACATCAGTAATCAGAGGCAAATTAAAAAAAGACAAAAACTGGATTGATTTACTAAAAGCTTGTTGGCCTGGGGGCTCTATAACTGGAGCACCTAAATTAAGATCATGCCAGAGACTTTTTGAATTAGAAGAATATGCACGTGGACCATACTGTGGCTCATTTTTGAAGCTTGACTGGAATGGAGAGTTTGACAGCAATATACTAATAAGATCATTTTTAATTAAAGACAAAAAAATCAATATATATGCTGGTTGCGGAATAGTTATTGACTCAAACCCTGAAGAGGAAACTAATGAACTAAAGTGGAAACTTTTACCGTTAATTGATTCACTCAAATGATTGAAACATTAGGCTGGCACAAGGATCAATGGTTGGATATTGATAGAATATTTATTGCTGCTAATAATAGAGGATTAAAATTTGCTGATGGTATATTTGAAACCATTTTGATAAAAGAAAACAAACCTATTCTTTTTGATGAACATCTGAAAAGGTTTGAAAAAAGTAGCAAAATTTTAAATATTAATCTCAAAATAAATAAATTAACTTTAAGACAAATTATTCACGATGGAATTAAAAAATTATCGCTTAAAAATGATCAATTTGCTTCAGTAAGAATTAACTATAGTCGAGGAACTAATAAAGGTCGAACACTAACAATTGATAGCACCTCAGAGACAAAAGATTTGGATAATTTATGGCTTGAGTTCTATAGAATCAAACCAAATTTCAATCCGATAAGCGTTTGCATTAGTCAAACCGAAAAAATAAATGAATTCAGTCTTATAAGTAAATGCAAAACATTTTCATATAATCAGGCAATACAAGTTTTGACAGAAGCAAATGAAAAATCATTTGATGATTCTATCCTTTTAAATACATCTGGTGAACTTTGTTGTGGCAGTACATTTAATCTTCTAATTAAAAGAAATAATCAATGGAAAACTCCTAGAAAAGAGAGCGGCTGTTTAGAGGGGATTATGATTTCTAAAGCTTTAAAATTGAAAATTGTAAAAGAAGAATTAATTTTTCCAGAATTTCAAAATGATGACATAATAATTGCAATTAATAGCTTATCTTGCAGACAAATTAATCAAGTTAATGATTTAAAGCTTAAAACTAAGTTCGATCCAATTTACTTTTGGGATTTATTATATAGTTGAACTTTATTAATATCTGGTAAAAAGACATCAGATACTTTAGTTATATTGTTATTAACCTTAAATTCAACAATTTTTCCAATTATGATAATTGATGGAGCTGAAAATTGTTCATCTTTGATTTTATCTGGAAGATTATCTAATTTCTCTATCAAACATTTTTGATTTTTTAAAGTAGCTTCTTGAATCACAGCGCATTTAGTATTCTTACCTAAACCACCTATAATTAACTCTTCTACAATAAATTCAATATTTTTTATTCCCATAAAAATTACTAAGCTATCTGATGATTTAGCTAGATCTCTCCAATTCACTGTCTTTTTTTCCTTATCTACACGCTCATGTCCGGTGACGAAAGTTACGGAACTCGCAGCATCTCTATGAGTTAGTGGAATACCAAAATATGTGGGGGCAGCTATACCAGAAGTAATACCAGGAACGATTTCAACTGAAATTCCATTTTTTTCTAAAATCGATACCTCTTCACCACCTCTAGAAAAAACGAATGGATCTCCCCCTTTAAGCCTTACAACATTTTTACCTTCTTTTGCTAATTTCAAAATAAGAGCATTGGTTTCAGCCTGAGGAACAGAACACTTTCCAGCTCTTTTGCCTACATGATAAATTTCTGTATTTTTTCCTGCCTCTTTTGTTATTTCATCTGGAATTAAAGCATCATGAACTAATGCATCACAATTTTTTATTAAACGTAAAGCTTTAAGAGTTAAAAGCTCAGGATCACCAGGCCCTGCCCCAACTAAATAAACAATACCAGGCACATAAATCTCCATTAACAAGTATGGTAGTAAAAGTTAACCGCAATGAAGGTAAATATTGTGAAAGAAAGTTTATTGAAACCAAACAAAAAATTTACTCTCCTGAGTGCTTTTGTCACTCTTCTAAATGATCGATTAAGTGAAAGTATACTTCTGCCTATTTTACCCTCTTTTGTTTTACTTTTTGACTCTAAAGCTAGTACATATGGCTTATTATCATGCACTTACCAACTTGCACAATTTACAGCTTCCCCTTTTATTGGACTTATGAGTGATAGATATGGCAGAAGGCCTGTCACTCTTTTTTGTATTACAGGCTCAATAATTGGAATATCCATATTATCTTTTACTGTTCTTTTTAATTGGTCAAATTCAATAGCCTCTATCCCATTATTTTTATTATTCTTAGCGAGACTAATTGACGGCTTAAGTGGAGGAACTGCAGCCACTGCAACAACAATTCTTGCAGATATTTCAAGCCCTGAAAAAAGAGCAAAAACATTTGGTCTTATTGGTGTAGCTTTTGGTTTAAGTTTTTTCTTAGGAAATATTTTCGTTGTAATATTTGCAAAAAATACAAATAATAACTTTATAGTTCCAGTTTTAATAGCATCAATTATTCCAATAATAAATTTTCTTCTAGTTTTCTTTTACTTGCCAGAAACAAAACCTAATAGTGACGCTAATAAGCCAAAAACTATTATTAAAAACCCTTTGAAAGAGCTATTTAAAGTTTTCAAAGAAGAAAAGATTAAAAAGTTATCATTAGCTTTTTTTATTTACTTTATTGCTTTTACTGGATTGACAAATATCCTTATATTTTTCCTTCAAGAATCTTTAAACTGGACGACCAAAGCATCAAGTGGAACTCTTGTTGTAGTAGGAATAATTGCAATTATCGTTCAGGGAGGACTAATTGGGCCTCTGGTAAAGCAATTTGGCGAAATGCGATTAACACTTATCGGATCAGGCTTCATTCTTGTGGCATGTTTTCTTTTAATCACTGCTCCGAAAGAAAATGCGACAATTAATATTTATTCAGCTGTCTCATTTTTAGCAGTTGGGGCAGGATTAATTACGCCCACCTTAAGAGCACTAATATCAAAGAAATTAGACGTTGATAAACAAGGATCAATTTTAAGTAATCTTCAAGGTCTACAGAGTCTTGGAGGAGTTTTAGGAATTGCAATGGCAGGAAGGGTTTATGATAGTTTTGGTCCTAAATCACCTTTTATAGCTGGTTCCATTATCTTACTTTTCATGATATACCTTATTGCAGAGGGTAAAAGTAATAATTCTTTTAACAATCAAAAATCACAAATTTTTTAATGAAAAGCAACGCTGATGTTTTTATTAATAGAGAATTAAGTTGGATTGAATTCAATAAAAGAGTACTACTTACTGGTATGGAAAAGGAGTACAAAATCCTAGATAAAGTAAAATTTTGTTCAATTTTTAGTAATAATTTAGATGAATTTTTTATGGTAAGGGTAGCTTCATTAAAGGCTCAAGTTGAAGCAGGAATTACTAAAAAAAGTATTGACGGACTTACCCCTAAAGATCAATTAAAAAAAATCAACAAAGAAGTAAAAAATTTAACTACCCTTCAAGAAAACTTTGTAAATCATGAATTAAACGATGAATTAAAAAAACAAGGAGTTATTTTAAAAAAATATAAGGATTTAAATGAAAATCAAAAAAATTGGTGTAACAACTTCTTTACTTCATCCATATTTCCTTTATTAACTCCATTAGTTGTTGATCCAGCACATCCATTCCCATTTATTAGTAATTTAAGTCTAAACTTAGCTGCTTTAATAAAAGACAAGGAAGATTCTAAAAATCAGTTTGTCAGAATCAAAATACCAACAAAAAATATAAATCGATTTATAGAAATACCCAATGAAATTATTCAACATAGTGATGAAATTTCTCATTTTTTCATTACTGTTGAAGATTTAATTGGGAATAATATAAATACTTTATTTAACGGAATGGAATGTTTAAATTACTCTTTTTTTAGAGTAACAAGAGATGCAGATTTAGAATTAAAAGAACTTGAAGCTGATGATCTTCTTTTAGCAGTTGAACAAAGTTTACAAAAAAGAAGATTGGGTGGAGACGTAGTTAGATTAGAAGTTGAATCGAATATGCCAGAAAATATTCTTAAATTACTTAAAGAAAGTATCTCAATACAAGAAGAATATATATACTTTTGCGAAAGTTTGTTAGGCCTTGATGATTTAAATCAGCTGACAAAAATTAATAGAGATGATTTAAAAGAGAATCTTTTAATTGGAAAAACTCACTCACAATTAAAAAACTTAGAATTACCTTCAAACAAAAACCTCAATTCTATTTTCAGAATTATTAGGAAAAAGAATATTCTACTGCATCATCCCTACGATTTATTTAAAACTTCAGTAGAAGAATTTATAAATAAAGCAGCTGATGATCCACTTGTAATGGCTATAAAAATTACTTTGTATAGAGTTTCCAAGGATTCTCCTATCATCTCAGCTCTAATGAGAGCTGCAGAAAATGGGAAAGAAGTAATGACTCTTGTTGAACTTAAAGCAAGATTTGATGAAGACAATAATATTCAATGGGCAAAACAACTTGAACAAGCTGGAATTCATGTTGTATATGGGATTATAGGATTTAAAACACATACAAAAATAACTTTAATAGTTAGAAAAGAAAAAGGACGTTTAAGGAATTATTTCCATATTGGAACTGGAAATTATAACTCTAATACTTCAAGGTTTTATACAGATTTAGGATTACTTTCAACAGATCCTGAGATTGCATCAGATTTGCTTGAGTTATTTAATTACTTATCAGGTTTTTCTAAACAAAAAAGTTATCAAAAGTTATTAGTTTCTCCCTCATCGATGAGAGAGAAGTTTATATTTCTCATAAATAGAGAAATTAAAAATGCAGAAAAGGGCAATAAAGCTGAAATAATTGCAAAAATGAATTCTTTAGTTGACCCAGAAATAATTAACCTTCTTTATTTAGCTTCTAACTCCGGTGTAAAAATTAATCTTATTGTAAGAGGTATTTGTTGCTTATATCCCCAAAGAAAAAACTTAAGTGAAAATATTAAAGTCAAAAGCATTATTGGGCATTTTCTGGAGCACTCACGAATTTTTTGGTTTTCTAATAACGACGATAATGAAGTTTTTATTGGAAGCGCAGATTGGATGAGAAGAAACCTTGATAGAAGAATAGAAGCTGTTACTCCGATAGAAGATGATGAATTGAAATCTAAAATATACTCGCTTTTGCAAACCTACATTAAAGATGATTACTTTTCTTGGATAATGAAGGAAGATGGTTCTTATTCGAAATATGAATTAGAATCATCAGGTAATCGATCGCAAATTGACCTAATAGAACAATAAAAACAATATTGATTTTTATAACATTTAAAAAAAACTTAATATTTTAAAATTTTTTTTATTTTTATAAAAGCCTTTTATATCAGTAGATCTCAAGAAATTAAGGCAAAAACAGATTTTTTTGTCTTTAAAGTTTCAACGTAAAAGTAGTTTTTATTTCAATTTCAGTGCTAGCTTTTAAAAAATCCATTATTTAGGAGGCCAGGGTGATGGGGATCCCTCTGGAATCTGCGAAAAGCTCTTCAGATAATAATTTTGATGAGCCAAGATTGCCAAACACTGCCGGCAAATCTCGCAAATCGAAATCCAGTCTAACTGCAAAACAAAGCCAAAAAAAATCTGGAAGACTCGCTTCAGATTCTATCGGCCATTACTTAAGTAGCATTGGTAGAGTACCTCTTTTGACTCCAGCAGAGGAAATAGAGTTAGCTCATCATGTTCAGAACATGAAAAAGTTGCTGCAAATTCCTGAAACAGAGAGAACGCAACGAAATCTTTATCAAATTAAGATTGGCAAAAGAGCTAGAGATAGAATGATGGCAGCTAATCTAAGACTAGTAGTTTCCGTTGCAAAAAAATACCAAAACCAAGGGCTTGAATTATTAGATCTTGTCCAAGAGGGTGCTATTGGTCTTGAAAGAGCTGTAGATAAATTTGATCCAGCTATGGGATATAAATTCTCAACTTATGCTTACTGGTGGATTAGGCAAGGAATGACAAGGGCTATTGATAATAGTGCAAGAACAATCCGATTACCTATTCACATAAGTGAAAAACTATCCAAAATGAGAAGAGTCTCCAGAGAATTGTCACATAAATTTGGCAGACAGCCTACCAGATTGGAAATGGCAACTGAGATGGGAATTGATCAAAAAGATTTAGAAGATTTAATTTCGCAAAGCGCTCCTTGCGCCTCCCTTGATGCTCATGCAAGAGGCGAAGAAGACAGAAGTACTCTTGGTGAACTAATACCCGATCCAAACTGTGAAGAGCCTATGGAGGGTATGGATAGAACAATTCAAAAAGAACATTTGGGAACCTGGCTTTCTCAATTAAATGAACGAGAACAAAAAATCATGAAACTCAGATTTGGCCTAGATGGTGAAGAACCATTAACACTTGCAGAAATAGGAAGACAAATTAATGTTTCAAGAGAAAGAGTAAGGCAACTAGAAGCTAAAGCAATATTAAAACTAAGAGTAATGACAACTCATCAAAAAGCAGCTTAAAAAATTGATAAATTTTGCTGTTATTTTATTATATTTATTTTCAATTTTTTTAATATCAATAGTTTTTAAAAAATATAATGAAGATAGCAGAGAAATCGTCAGAAAAATAATACATATCGGAATAGGACCATTAATTCCAATTGCACAATTGCTAAAAATTACTCAAAATTCAGCTCTTATTTTTACAGGGATTGTTTCGTTAATGGTTTTCATCAATTACACCTATAAATTATTACCTTCAATTGAAGATGTTGAGAGAAAGAGCTATGGAACATTATTTTATTGTCTAAGTTTATTTATTTTGATTTATCTTTTCTGGGATAAAGATCCATATGCATTAATTACTGGATTTTTTATAATGACTTTTGGTGATGGATTAGCTGGTCTAATAGGAAAAAGCTTTAGCTCAAAGTCTTGGATTTTGTTTAACCAAAAAAAATCTTTATTTGGTACTACGACAATGTTTTTCACAAGCTTAATAGTAGTTTGCTCAATAGGATACACCCAAAAAAGTGGTTTAAATTTAAATTATTTTACAATAGCTTTTTTTGCAACTTTGCTCGAACAATTCAGTGTTTTAGGAATAGACAATTTCATTGTCCCAATTTCTTCAGCATTATTTTTTAATTTTTTTATAACTAACTAAGTGAATTGTATAAAATAGCCAATAATTTTTTTGTTGTTTCTATATCAATGCATGCATCTGTAATGCTTCTACCAAACTGGAGATCCTCCTTTTTTAAAAGTTTTTGATTCCCTTCCTTCAAATGACTTTCTAACATAACTCCTAAAATATTTTTTTCACCATTACTTATTTGAGAGGCTATATTTTTTAGCACTTCCGACTGTTTTCGGAAGTCTTTATTGGAATTTCCATGACTACAATCAATCATCACTTTATGAGGTAGATTACATTGCCTCAATTCATCTGAAATTCTTTTAACGTGATCACTCTCAAAATTTGGGCCTTTTGAACCGCCCCTTAACACTATATGTCCATCTGGATTCCCTGTAGTGTTTACAATAGAAGCCATTCCATTTTCATTTACACCTAAGAAATGGTGCGATTTTGAAGCTGACTGCATTGCATTGATTGCAGTAGTAAAAGAACCATCTGTTCCATTTTTAAAGCCTATAGGCATTGATAATCCTGATGCCATTTCCCTATGAGTTTGACTTTCAGTAGTCCGCGCACCTATAGCTGTCCAACTTATTAAGTCGGCAATATATTGAGGAACAATTGGATCTAGTAATTCTGTAGCAGAAGGTATGCCACGAGTTGCTAGATATGAAAGCAAACTCCTTGCCCTTCTCAAACCAGTATTAATATCATAAGAATCATCTAGATGAGGATCATTTATCAATCCCTTCCAACCAATAGTTGTTCTTGGCTTCTCAAAATACACTCTCATGATTATTTCTAATTTATCACTATAAATTTCTCGAAAGTTTTGAATATATTTTGAATATTCCTTTGCCGCCTCTAAATCATGAATTGAACATGGACCCACAATTACTAGAAGCTTCTGATCATTAAGATGCAAAATATTTTGTATCGATCTTCTTGTTTTAGATACTGTATTAGCAGAGGCGTGATCTAAAGGTATATCATTATGTAATCTGCTTGGAGGTATTAATGGGCGGGTTTCAACAACATGTAAATCTGATGTCTTTTCTAAAGCTGAATTATTTGATGAAGTCGTCATTGATTAATTAAGAATTTTGAATATTTAAAAAAGCATTTATGAATACTCTCCTTTTCAATATTAAAAATAACAATAGATTAGGCATTAAACCTTACTAATGAAGAATTTGGAAACATTGCTAAAAGAATATGCAGATCACGTAGCTGAAAGGGCTACCAAAGGCATACCTCCTTTACCTTTAAATGCTGAGCAAACAAATTGTATTACAAAATTACTAGAACAAGGTAGTACTTACGATTCTTCTTATTTACTTGATTTACTAATAAATAGAGTACCACCAGGGGTTGATGAGGCTGCTTATGTAAAAGCAAGCTGGCTTACAGCTATTGTTAATTCCGAAAAATATTGCAAATTAGTTAATCCTGAAAAAGCAATTGAAATACTAGGAACAATGATAGGCGGATATAATGTAAATTCTTTGGTTGAAATACTTAAAGGAGATAATAGTTTACTTGCTAAAAAAGCGGCAGAAGTTTTAAAAAATATTATTCTTGTTTATGACTCAGCTAATGAAATTTATGAACTATCTCAAAATAATTTTTATGCAAAAGACGTTGTAAATAGTTGGGCAAATGCAGAATGGTTCAAAAATAAAAAAGTTCTGGAGAAAGAGATTACTTGTTTAGTCTTTAAAGTTGATGGTGAAACAAATACAGACGACTTATCTCCAGCTGTACATGCAACAACACGCCCCGATATTCCGATGCACGCATTAGCTATGTTGGAATTTAAAAAACCTGATGGACTAAAAATTCTAGATAATTTAAAAAAACAAAACTTACCAATAGCTTATGTTGGAGATGTTGTTGGAACAGGGAGTTCTAGAAAATCTGCTATTAATTCACTCATTTGGCATATAGGAGAAGATATTGCTTTTGTTCCAAATAAAAAAACAGGTGGAATAATAATTGGTAGCAAAATAGCACCAATTTTCTTTAATACAGCTCAAGATTCTGGAGCTTTACCTATAGAAGCTGATGTATCTCATATGAAAACAGGAGATGTTATTAAAATATATCCTTATGAAGGAATTATTAAAAAAATTGAAAAAGATTCAAATAGTGAAAAATTAATAAGCAAATTCGACTTGTATCCATCAACTCTTACTGATGAAATTCAAGCTGGCGGAAGAATTAATCTTATGATTGGGAGATCTCTTACGGACAAAATTAGAAACAAATTAGATTTTCAACCGAGTGAAATATTTATCCGACCACAAAATCCAACCGAAAGTTCTGCCGGCTTTACTCAAGCGCAAAAAATAGTTGGAAAAGCCTGCGGTCTAGATGGAGTTAGGCCAGGAATGACTTGTGAACCAATTATGACCACAGTTGGAAGTCAAGACACTACTGGTCCAATGACTAGAGATGAATTAAAAGAACTAGCTTGTTTAGGATTTACTGCAGATTTAGTGATGCAAAGTTTTTGTCATACAGCTGCATATCCTAAACCAGTAGATCTAGTTACCCATAAAGAATTACCTGATTTTATATCTCAAAGAGGTGGAGTAGCTCTTAAGCCTGGAGACGGCATAATTCATAGTTGGCTTAATAGAATGCTCCTCCCAGATACTGTTGGAACAGGTGGAGATAGTCATACAAGATTTCCTCTTGGCATTTCCTTTCCTGGAGGGTCGGGAATTGTTGCCTTTGCCGCTGCAATAGGGTCAATGCCGTTAAATATGCCGGAATCTGTACTGGTTAAATTTAAAGGAGAATTATTACCAGGAATTACTCTTAGAGATTTAGTAAATGCAATCCCTCTGTTCGCAATTAAAAAAGGACTATTAACTGTTGAGAAAGAAAATAAGAAAAATATATTTAACGGTAAAATTATGGAAATTGAGGGATTACCAAACCTAAAACTTGAACAAGCTTTTGAACTTACTGATGCTACTGCAGAACGCTCATGCGCTGGTAGCACGATACTTTTATCCCAAGAAACTGTTCAAGAGTACTTAAGAAGCAATATTTGTCTTCTAGAAAAAATGATCGAGAGCAATTATGAAGATTCAAAATCGATTTCAAGAAGAATCAATGATATGAAAAATTGGTTAAAAAAACCATCATTAATCCAACCAGATTTTAACGCTCAATATGAAGAAATCATTGAAATTGATTTAGCAAAAGTAACACAACCTATAGTTGCTTGCCCTAACGATCCAGATAATGTAAAAGAAATCACTGATGTTGCAAATACAAATATTGACGAGGTTTTTATAGGTTCTTGCATGACAAATATTGGTCATTACAGGGCAGCTGCGAAAGTTCTTGAAGGTGTACAAAATTTAAAATCTAAATTATGGATTTGTCCACCGACAAAAATGGATGAAGAAACTCTAAAAGCTGAAGGCTACTATAAAATATTCGAAGATTGTGGTGCAAGATTAGAGTTACCAGGCTGTTCTTTATGTATGGGAAATCAAGCCAGAGTAAATGAAGGTTCGGTAGTATTTTCTACAAGTACAAGAAATTTTGACAATAGACTTGGCAAGAATGCACAAGTCTTTTTAGGCAGCGCTGAATTAGCAGCAGTTTGCGCACTCCTTGGAAAAATACCTGAAGTTACAGAATATCAGGATATTACTAAAAATAAAATTAATCCATATTCAGATGAACTTTATCGATATCTTCAATTTGATGAAATACACGATTTCAGCTTGAAAAAGTAATCATGGACTATGACAAACTTTATAAAAGATAATATTCAAAAAACAAGTAATAATTCTTCTCGTAGCATCAAAAAATTATTAAAACAAAGATCTTTAGTCGTTGCATTTTCGCTCTTATTAACAGGTTTAGGGGCCTCAATTACAAGCATTTCTTTTAAAACTGGAATTTATTTTATTAATAATTGGAGATTAGCATTATTAGACCAATTCCCATCTATTGCAGTCTTACCTATTTTTGGAGCTCTAGGAGGAGCTATTGCAGGATATTTGATCAAAAATATAGCGCCTGCTGCAAAAGGTTCAGGTGTTAGTCAAATCATGGGTTTCTTAAGACATAAAAAAGTTCCAATGAATTTAAAAGTAGGATTAGTAAAGCTTATATCAGGAATTATTGCTATTGGTAGTGGATTCCCTTTAGGTCCAGAAGGTCCATCAGTTCAAATGGGAGGATCAGTAGCTTGGCAAATGGCTAAGTGGCTCAAAGCTCCTACAGCCTTCAGAAGAGTAATAGTAGCAGCAGGTGGCGGTGCTGGTATTGCTGCAGTATTTAGCGCTCCATTAGGAGGTTTTGTTTATGCAATAGAAGAGTTATTAAACTCTGCTAGACCAGTAATTTTGCTATTAGTGGTAATTACAACTTTTATTGCAGATTCATCTGCTGATATTATTCAAGCCTTGGGCTTAGATCCTAAAGCAGGAGGTTTTGATTTTAACCTTGGATTTTTGATTCAAAAAGAATATGACCCATCGGTTTTTTTCTTACCTATAGATTTAATTTACTTAGTTTTACTAGGAATAATTATTGGAATATTTGCAGAATTGTACAGCAGATATGTTTTATTAATGCAAAATCTTGGGAGAAAGTGGTATAAAAACAAATTTGTTTTAAAAATGAGCATCTGTGGACTTATTTTAGGAAGTATCTACTCTTGTTTACCCAGTACATTTCATAATTTAGATGAATTACAGAAAATAATAGCTGAACAAAATATAAGTATTGGAATTGCTTTATTAGCAGTTTTAGTACTATTTATAACTACAGGTTTAGCTGCTGCATCTGGCGCTCCTGGAGGATTATTTTATCCAATGCTTACTTTAGGAGGGTCAATTGGACTAATAATGGGAAGCTGGGTAGAAATTGCAACAGGGCATGCTCCAAGTACATACATTTTTGCGGGAATGGGAGCTTTCGTAGCTGGATGTTCGCGAACACCAATAACAGCAATGTTTTTAGCTTTTGCTTTAACAAAAAATTTATTAATAATGAAACCCGTCTTAATCAGCTGCATTGCCAGTTTCTTGATAGCAAGAGCTTTTAATGAAGAATCAATTTATGAAAGACAAATACAGATAGAATTAGAGGACTAAAAAAACTATCTTCAATCAAAAACGGCAGTTTTGCTGTTATAAACAAATACTTGATGATTTAAATGTAATCTAACAGCTCTTGCTAAAGCTATTCTTTCAATATCTCTTCCTTTTCTTATCAAATCATCAACTTCATCCCTATGACTTACATTAACTGTGCATTGCTCTATTATCGGGCCTTCATCAAGATCTTCAGTAACATAGTGAGCTGTAGCACCTATTAATTTAACGCCTCTCTTCCATGCTCGATGATAAGGTTGGCCGCCCTTAAATGCAGGTAAAAAAGAATGATGAATATTTATTATTGAAGAAAACTTTTTTAAAAAAGAATCACTCAAAATTTGCATATATTTGGCTAATACTACAAGATCAATTTCATATTTTTTTAATAAATTTAAGAATTGATCTTCAACAATAGATTTATTAATTTTAAAGGTATCAATATGGACAAATTTTGCATTAAAGTCATTTGCAATATTTTCAAGATCAGAATGATTAGAAATTATTAACGGCACTTTCATTTTGAGTTCGCCATTTCTTACTCGCCAAAGTAAATCAATCAAACAATGATTTTGTTTGCTCACAAAAATAGCGACATTTGGAATTTCATCAGAGTAATTTACATTAAATTTTCCATTTACTTGATCTGCAATTTTTTGAAATTCATTATAAATTTCATTTCTATTAAAGGATGCATTTTTACTATTCCATTCAATTCGACTAAGAAACAAACCCGCATCTTGATCTGTATGATGATCAGAATGTTTAATATTGCCACCGTAATTTGAAATCCAACTTGTCAGTAAACTAACAAGACCAGGACGATCAGGACAAACAATTTTGAATATAATTGAAGGATGTTCCAAAAACTCTTTAACTATTAAGTCAGATAGGCACGTATATCTAATATATCAATGAAAAGCTTAAAAGAAAATTCTCAAAAAACACACATAGTAATTATTGGATCAGGGATTATTGGAAAATTTAACGCCTTAGAATTATCAGAATTAGGTTTTCAGATAACAATAATAGATCCAAATCAACTCCAAAATAGTAGCAATGCAGCTCTAGGCTTACTAATGGGTAATATGTATCAAAGAAGAAGAGGTAGAAGTTGGGATTTAAGGAAACAGAGCATTGAATTATGGCCACAATGGATTAGATTCCTGCAAAAATTTAATTATGAATTGAATATCGAAAAACCATTAATACAACTAACTACTAATGAAGAAAAATTCAAAAAATTAGAAAAATTTATTTCTGAAATTAATGATCAAAACTTACGAATTTTAGAAAAAGACTCAATATTTATCAATAATATAAATAAAGCCTTCCAAACAAAAAATATAAAAGGAATGATTTCCCTCAAAGATGGAAGAATAAATGCTTTGTCGTTACTTCAAACATTAGATAAATATCTTAAACATAAAAAAATAAATCATTTAAAAGAAGAAATAATAAAAATCAAAAAATCAAATAATCAATGGATTTCTACCACAAGGAATAATGAAAACATCAAATCTGACATGGTTATTTTGTGTAATTCACTTAAAGCGATTGATTTAATAGATAGCTTATCTCACAACATCAAATTAAAACCTATTCTAGGTCAAGCTATGGAAATTGATATAAATGATGCAGAAGTTGATTTATTATCGCTGCCAAGACAATTCAATATAAATGGTAAAAATATAATTCCAAAATCAAAAAATAAGCTAATTATTGGATCAACTGACGAATATAGTACTGAGCCAAAAGAAAATACATTCGAAAAGCTCACAAATTTTCTCGATAAAAAACCGAATTGGCTGATGAAAGGAAAAATCTCTAAAAAATGGTACGGAATAAGGTCAAGACCAGATGGTGAGGCTTCACCAATAATGAAAAATCTTGAAGATGGACTAATAATATGTACAGGTTTTTATAAAAATGGGATTTTACTCGCTCCGGCTTGTTCTAAATGGGTTGCTAATGAAATTAGAAATTACTTTTATTAATCTTTTGTTTCAGTAAAGTCTGCATCAATTACATCATCACCACCTTTATCGTTTGAATCATTCTGATCAGAACCTCCAGCTGAGTCAGTAGATGGCGCCTGGTTACCTGGTTGCTGATAAACAGATGACCCAACTGCGTAAAGTTCTTGCTGCAGTTCTTCAATAAGTTTTTTCATTGATTCATAATCTTCTTTTGAAGTTGCTTCTTTTAAAGCATTACTTTTTTCTTCAACTTTAGACTTTGCTGCAGCATCAATTTTGTCTCCCAACTCACCAAGTTGCTTTTCTGTCTGATAGACAAGCGTTTCAGCTTGATTTTTTAAATCAATTTTCTCTCTTTTTTCTTTATCTGCAGATGCATTTGATTCAGCATCTTTTACCATCTTTTCAACTTCATTATCAGATAAAGTTGAGGCGCCAGTTATGGAAATACTTTGCTCTTTACCACTTCCTTTATCTTTAGCAGTAACGCTTAAAATACCATTTGCATCAATGTCAAATGTAACTTCAATTTGAGGCACACCTCTTGGCGCTGAAGGTATACCATCCAATCTAAAAGTTCCTAAACTTTTGTTATCAGAAGCCATTTCTCTTTCACCCTGCAAAACGTGTATCTCGACATTTGTTTGTCCGTCAACAGCAGTTGAATATGTTTCAGATTTCTTCGTAGGTACTGTAGTATTTCTATTTATCATTTTTGTCATTACTCCCCCTAATGTCTCTACACCTAAAGAAAGTGGAGTAACGTCAAGCAACAATATATCTTTAACCTCTCCTGCTAAAACTCCTCCTTGTATTGCAGCTCCAACGGCTACTACCTCATCAGGATTAACAGTTTGGTTTGGTTCTTTACCTATTATTTTCTTAACTAAATCTAAAACAGCAGGTATTCTAGATGAGCCTCCCACCATTACGACTTCATCAATTTCACTAGTAGAAATTTTTGCATCGCTTATAGCTCTCTCAACTGGGGTCTTACACCTATCAATTAAAGAAGCTGCTAATTCCTCAAATTTTGCTCTAGTTAAGTTCAAATCCAAATGCTTAGGACCATCAGGCGTCGCTGTAATAAAAGGCAGATTTATTTCACTTTGAGTAGCATTTGAAAGCTCAATTTTTGCTTTCTCTGCCGCTTCAGTAAGTCTTTGTAAAGCTTGCTTATCCTGTCTAAGATCAATTCCTTCATTTGATTTAAAGGTACTAGCTAAATGATCCACAATACATCTATCGAAATCATCACCACCTAAATGTGTATCTCCAGATGTAGAGAGAACTTCAGTTACTCCATCTCCAGCTTCAATAACTGAAACGTCAAATGTTCCTCCACCTAAATCAAAAACTAGAATTTTTTCGTTTTCTTTATCCAAACCATACGCTAAAGCTGCAGCAGTTGGTTCGTTAACAATCCTAAGAACTTCTAAACCTGCAATCTTTCCTGCATCTTTTGTAGCCTGTCTTTGGGAATCATTAAAATAAGCTGGAACTGTAATTACAGCCTGTGTAACTTTTTCACCAAGGTATTTACCAGCATCATCTGCTAACTTTCTTAAAACTTGAGAACTGACCTCTTCAGGAGAAAACTGCTTATCCAGAATAGGACATTTTAATTTGACGCTAGAACCAGACTTCTCAACAGAATAACTTACTTCTTTAGATTCTTCATTAACTTCATCGACTCTTCTACCCACAAAACGCTTTGCAGAATAAAAAGTGTTTTCAGGATTCATTACTGCTTGTCTTTTAGCAATTTGTCCTACAAGCTGGTCTTGATTTTTTGTATATGCAACAACTGATGGTGTAGTTCTGAAACCCTCAGCATTTGCTATTACAGTAGGTTTACCACCTTCCATTACAGCGACACAACTATTAGTTGTCCCTAAATCGATTCCTACAACCTTACCCATGGGTAAATTCTCATATCAGTTACTCTCCATAATCGGTCATCGGCGTCATTATTGTTACTCAAAGACGAGGTGTGGTTCCCGAACAGATCTTAAATTTTTTTTTAAAATTTCTACACATGATTACAAGTAAGACATCTTTTATTGCATTAATCGGCAATCCAATTAGCCATTCTTTGTCCCCAATCATGCAAAATGCTGCCCTTGAATATTTAGGATTAGATTTAATTTATATTGCAATACCTTGTAAAAATGAAGATCTAGAAATAGTTCTCAATTCTTTGAAAAAGATTAATTGCAGAGGATTAAACATCACAATTCCCTTCAAGGAAAAAGTATTTGAACTTTGTAGTGAAATTTCACCTATTGCCAAACAACTGAAAGCTATTAATACACTTAAGTTAAATTCTAAAAGAGAATGGAGTGCAACTAATACAGATGTAGAAGGATTTATTTATCCTTTAAAAAACTTAAATTTAACAAACAAAAAATCGATTGTACTTGGTTCTGGTGGAGCATCGAGATCAGTCATACAAGGATTAATAAATTTGAATTTTTCAACAATTTCAGTAGTGTCAAGAAACAAAAGATCACTAGAAGGATTAATAAAAAATTTTGAGAATCAAATTAAAATTCAAGGTTTATTAAATAATGACGAAAGGACTCAGAATTTTGTTAAAGAAGCAGATTTAATTGTAAATACAACGCCAGTAGGAATGAAAATAGCTACAAACAAAACAAATGAATTGCCATATGGTGAAATTTTTTGGAGATCCCTCAATAAGAAAACAATTGTTTATGATTTAATCTATAACCCTACACCAACTGAATTATTAAAATTTAGCGCTAATAAAGGTTGCATGACTATCGATGGTTTGCAAATGCTTGTTGCCCAAGGAATACAATCATTAGCGTTTTGGACTGATGGTTTGGAAGTACCTTTTCATATTATGAATGAAGCCTTAAAAAAATATCTTAAAAAAAATGATTGTAATTTTTAAGAAATTACCCATCATAATGTATGGTGAATAATGAACAGACGCTCATCGCATGAATTTATGAGCCAAAGACCTTGTCTGAAACTATGAACGATCAACAATCTTATTATGAAACTATGTACATCCTTCGCCCGGATATTGCGGAAGATGAAGTAAGTAATCACATTACTAAATACAATAAACTTTTAGAAGAATTTGGCGGCACTATCTTGGATAGTCAAATGAGAGGCAAAAGAAGATTAGCCTATCAAATAGCGAAGCATAGGGAAGGTGTTTACGTTCAATTGAGTCATCAAGGTGATGGACAACATATTTCTAAAATTGAAAAAGCAATGAGACTTAGCGAAGATGTTATTAGATACATGACAGTAAAACAAGAAGGGCCTTTACCAACGCCAAAAACTTCAAACAAGAGCGTATCTCAGACAGAAAATAATGATAATCCAGAAGAGAAACTAGAATCTAATGAAAGTCAACCAGTAACGACGCCTGAAGCTTCAACTTCAGTAAAAGATAATACTGAAACTAATGAAAATACAGAATCTTAAATGCTAATCATTTGTTTTTGAATTTAACTCGGCCCAAATTTTATTAGACATACCCCACATATAAATAAAACCCTCTGCTAAAGAATGATCAAAAACATCATTTCGACTATAAGTTGCCAAATCTTCCCTATAAAGTGAATTATTTTCCGAAATTCTTCCAATTACTATCGCGTTCCCCTTATGCAGTCTAATCTTTACTCTTCCATTGACTGAAGTTTGAGTCGATGAAATAAATGCATCCAAACTATCTTTAAGAGGTCCAAACCAAAAACCTTGATAGACTAGCTGGCCCCATTTTTTTTCCACTGTTCCTTTGAAATCAAAAACGTCTGGGTTTAACGTAATGCTTTCTAATTCCTTGTGAGCTTTTATTAAAAGTAAGAGGCCAGGTGTTTCGTAAATCTCTCTACTTTTAATTCCTACTACTCGATCTTCAATCATATCGATTCTTCCAAAACCATGCTCACCTGCAAGAACATTAGCTTCTTTAATAATCTCGACTGGAGTCAAAGATTTGTCATTAATTCCGACGGGAAACCCGTTTTTAAAATTAATTTCTATATCTTGATGAGAATCAGGCGTATTATTAATAGATGATGTCATTGTAAAAATATCTTCGGGTGCTTCTTGCATTGGGTCTTCTAATATACCTGCTTCAATACTCCTACCAAGTAAATTAACGTCTATTGAATATGGTGATTTTTTTGATACTGGTGCAGGAATACCAAATTTTTCACCATACATTATCGCCTCTTCCCTACTCATATTCCATTTCCTTGCTGGAGTAATTATTTTCAAATCAGGACCTAATGCATTAATTGCTAAATCAAACCGAACTTGATCATTCCCTTTACCAGTACATCCATGAGCTACTGCATCAGCATTAAACTCTCGAGCAATATTTACAAGATTTTCTGCAATTAAAGGCCTAGCAAGAGCTGTAGATAAAGGATATTTATCTAAATATAATGCATTTGCTCTGATGGCAGGAAAAGCGTAACTCTCAACAAAACTATTAACTAAATTACCAACAATTGATTGAGATGCTCCAGATTTTAAAGCTTTTTGCCTAATATGTTCTAAATCTTCGCCTTGTCCAAGATCTGCTACAAAAGTAATCACTTCTGAAATTCCGTATTCATTCTTTAAATATGGAATACAAACGCTCGTATCTACACCACCAGAATAAGCTAGCACAACTTTTTTTACATGCTGCATCTAAATTTGCTCCATAAATTTAAAATTTTTACGTAATTAAGAATTAGAAAACTTATTAATAACTAATACTATTGTAACTAAAAGAGCAGGACCAAAAACTAGTAATAATAGAAATAAGTTATTAATTATTAAAACTTTGGGATTCAAATATCCAATAAGTTTTAATAATCCAGAAATTAACAAAGAAATTAACCAGATAAAAAAATATTTTAAATTTCCTTTATCAAACAAAGTTTTTCGTGTGCGTTGTTATGTATTATCTTATATATAGAATATAACTTTTAATGGACTCAAATAAACTAAAACTTAGATTAGATGATATTTCTGAAGTGAATCCTGCTTTAACTTGCTACCACAGAGATGATCCAGCTCCTGTTTTACCTCTAAGAGATGAACCTGATTTGCTATCTTGGCTTGAAACTACAGGGAGGCTTGTTTCTGAAGAGAACGGAGATTCTCAAGAGATTAGTACTATAGAAGAAGAAGAACTTTCAGCACTTATGGGAGAAAAAGAAGATTATAAAACTGAAGAAGATCCTTCTTTAGAAGATGATTGGGAAGATTAAAGAATTTAACTTTAAATCATTATTAATATTAAATACTTTTAGTTTAATAGTTACCTCCTTTTTCTTTAATAATTTTATTTTTATAGGAGTTTATACAGTATTTTTCTGTATATGTTTATTTACAACAAAGAGTGGTCTACAGATAATCAAAAAATTCAATTTACTGCAAACTATTAGAACTGAAGGTCCTGCTAATCACTTTAAAAAAAGTGATACCCCAACAATGGGTGGGATTTTTATGATAATCCCTTTTTTAATTTTTCTTTTGCTAATAACTATCAATTTAGGTTCTCTAAAATTATTTCTTTTATTACTTACTATTTTTGGATTTTTTATTACAGGATTTTTAGATGATTATTTAAGCATTAAAAACAAGCAAAATACAGGTTTAAAAACAAAAGAGAAATTCATATTACAGAGTATCATCTCAATAATTTTTATATCCTTAGCCTATGAAAAAAACTTAATAAATCCATTAATTATGGTAACTGACTCTTGGGGAATAAATATGAATATTTTTATATTACCAATTTCTTTTGTAGTACTAGTTGGAATGAGTAATTCAGTGAATTTGACTGATGGACTAGATGGATTAGCAGCTGGTTGCAGTGGAATAGTCTTCTATGGATTAGGAACAGAAATATTATTGAAAGGACAGCAAGAGCTTTTTGTTTTTAGTATCTTATGTTTTTCAATGTCAGGAATATGCTTAGGATTTCTCAAATATAATAGTTATCCTGCAAAAATATTTATGGGTGACACAGGATCTTTAAGTATTGGTGCAATTCTGGGTTCTATAGCCTTATTAACTAATAGCATTTTTACCTTATCTATTTTCTCAGGAATATTTATTATTGAAACTTTATCAGTAATGATTCAGGTAGTATTTTTTAAAATTACAAAAAAATTATTTCATAAAGGTAAACGAATATTTTTAATGTCTCCAATACACCACCATTTTGAACTTAAAGGATTTAAAGAACAAAAAATAGTTGAAAATTTTTGGAAAACCAACATTTTGCTTGTAATTTTAGGTATAGTTTTAAAAATTAATCTTTAAAAAATTTGTTATGAATTTTTTTACCTGGAAAGATAATGGATTAACTAGTGACTGCTCAAGTCTTGATGCAATGGCATCAAGATTTGAAGAAACTGCTAACTTAATGAAAAAACTATCTAAAAAGGGCTTTAAACTAAAGAAAACTCAAAATAACCAACTAATTCTTCACCCTGATCCTGAGGTATTTGATCAATGGGGTTTTATAAGTGAGGAAGTCCCTTTTAAACAACTTTGTTTAATATCAGATGAAGAATAACTATTTGAAGTTGAAAATTCTTGAGTAAGTAATGATAAATAATTGCGCACATGATTGTTCCAACTAAAGTGCCTATTAACACCCTCAATTCCATTTCTGCTCCATAGTTTCCACTGATTATTATTTGAAATTCCTTTTTCAAGAATTACTTTCAACTCATTAATATCAGTAACATCTACCAGAAGTCCGTTTTCACATTTTGAACGAATTTCTTTTGGTCCTCCATCATTTGTTGATATTATTGGTAATCCGCATGAGGAAGCTTCAAGAAGAGTTAAACCAAAAGGCTCTGTTAAAGCTGGATTTACAAATACACCACCTCTGCTAGCAGCCCACCTATATAAAGCAGGAATCTGACTTGGAAGATGTTTTTTTGGATAAGCTACCTTTCCATACAAATTATATTTATCAATTGTTTCAAAAATATTATGAAACACTTCTTTTTGTTGAGGGTCAAGTTTTGAAGTACTATCTCGACAACCCAAAATTAAAATCAAATTAGTTTTTCTTTTTAATTTTTCAGATCTTCCATAGGCCTCAATCAACGAAGGGATATTTTTTCTTCTTACAGCTCTAGAAATAGTCAAAAATGGAGGCTTAGAAGAATCCTTAAGGAAAGGTTTCATCAAATTTTCAATTTCGGCTGTCTCGGTTGTGGAGTGAATATGGTGAAATTTATTATGATCAACACCAGGAGGAATAACTATAGCTTTGTGAGGTGAAAAGGAAGAATATTGAGAATATTGATACACTGACTCTTGTTTAGTGCTTGTAACAACAATATCTGCAGACTTCAATGCTTTTTCTTCAGCCTCAATTCTTTTACTTATAGAATAGAGCTTTTCTATTTGATTAGTTTTTAAACCAGTATCAAGCAATTTCCTTTTTTTCTCTCTTCCTAAAGAATGACCAGTAAAAATAAGAGGAACATTTAAGGTTTTACTTAGTTTAACTCCTACATATCCAGCATCTGCATAATGTGCATGAATGAAATTAGGCTTTTGGTTTTTTGTATAATAAGAAATTAGTGTTTCAGTTAAATGATCTAAATAAGGCCAAAGCAATTCCTTTCTTAAATATTTATTTGGTCCAAATTTGAATCTTAAGATTCTTACTCCAGGTTCTACAAATTCTTCTTCTTGAGAATATTCATCGTCTACTTTAGGATCGTTTATTAAACGAGTAACTAAATCCACTTGATCAACTTCTGAAGTATTAGCCAAACTTTTTATTAACTCTAAAACGTATTGAGTTTGCCCTCCTGTATCTGCATCCCTGCCTAACTCAAGATTTTTAGAACGTATAAGACCATGTAAATGTAAATGTAAAAATTTCAACCTCATCTGGCAAATCCTCCGATCGACGGCCTTTAATACAAATAAGCTGAATTTTCTGAGGAAATATTAAGAAAGCATTATAATTTTAAATTTTTTTAATACAAAAGTTTAAAAAAAGCAATTATAGACTAGTTTTATGGCCATCTATAAAAGAATTTGGTTTTTGATGAAATAATTAAAGTACAAAGAAATACAACAATGATTTTCTTATTTTAGAACCTTTTTAAGATATTTTGCTGTATGACTTATAGGATTTTTAGCTACATCCTCAGGAATACCTTCTGCAATGATTTCTCCACCTTTATTCCCTCCATCAGGTCCTAAATCAATAATCCAATCCGAACATCTAATAACATCTAAATTATGTTCAATAACAATTACTGAATTACCTTTATCTACCAAACGTTGTATAACATCCATCAATTTATGAACATCATAAAAACTTAACCCTGTAGTTGGTTCATCAATCAAATATAAAGTTTTTCCAGTAGCTCTTTTTGATAATTCCGTAGCTAACTTAACTCTTTGAGCCTCACCACCAGATAATGTAGGTGCTGGTTGGCCTAATTTGACATATCCTAATCCGACATCTACCAATGTAGATAATCTATCAGCTGCTTGAGGTATTGCAGAGAAAGTTTCTGCAGCTTGTTCAACAGTCATCTCTAAAACATCAGATATATTGAAACCTTTATATTTAACTTGAAGAGTTTCCCTATTGAAACGAGCTCCTTTACATACTTCACATTGAACATACACATCAGGTAAAAAATTCATTTCAATAACATTAACTCCCTGGCCTTTACAAGCTTCGCATCTTCCACCTTTCACGTTAAAGCTAAATTGACCAGCCTGATAGCCTCTTGCTTTTGCTTCTACTGTGGCAGTAAATATCTGTCTTATAGGGTCAAAAGCACCGGTATATGTAGCAGGATTTGATCTTGGAGTTCTTCCTATTGGAGATTGATCAATAACGATGACTTTATCAATTGCCTTTATACCCTTTAACTCCTTTACACCTTGAGGAAAAGGGACTTTCAATCCTAGAGAATGACACAGTGCAGGATGAAGTAATTCATTTATTAAGGTGCTCTTCCCACTTCCACTAACACCAGTTACAGAAACCAATCTTCCTAAAGGAAATTCCACAGAAATATTTTTTAAATTATTTTTAGAACAATTATTTAAAATTAAACTTTTTTTTACAGATGATCTTCGTTCTTTTGGAGTAGGAATAGATTTTCTACCACTGAGATAAGCTCCAGTCAATGACTTTTCTGAATTTAAGACATCTTGATAAGATCCTTTAGCAATAATTTCCCCACCACAAACACCTGCCCCTGGACCAATATCTACTAAATAATCTGCGGATTTCATAGTATCTTCATCATGTTCAACAACAACCAAAGTATTTCCCAAGTCTCTTAAGCTTTTTAAAGTTTCCAATAATCTGTCATTATCTCTTTGATGCAAACCAATACTTGGTTCATCTAATACATATAAAACGCCAGTAAGACCTGCACCTATTTGTGTAGCCAATCTAATACGCTGAGCCTCACCACCAGACAAAGTCATAGCTGGTCTATCTAAAGTCAAATAATCTAAACCTACATTAATTAAAAACTTCAACCGTAAACGAATCTCTTTTAAAACCAATTCACCTATCTGCTTTTGTTTTTCTGATAAAGATATATTTTCCTCCTTTGACTTACCTAAACCCATAATCCGCTCCACATGATTTAGGGTTTCCGAAACGCTTATAGAAGTTAAGTCAGTAATATTGTATGGACCAAGTTTAACGGCCAGAGCCTCAGGTCTTAATCTTTTTCCAGAACATGTCTTACAAGGAACTAGTTCTAGATACTTTTCTAATTTTTGTTTTACTGATTCTCCATTGGCTTCATTCAATTGCCTTTCTAATATTGGCAAAATCCCCTCAAAAGGTCTTTCAAAACCACTAGAAGTTTTAAAACGACTATCAGCTTGAATTAATATTGGTTTATCTGATCCCAAAAGTAGAACTTGTTTTTGCAAATCACTTAAATCTTTCCAAGGAGTTTTTAATTCAAAACCATAAGCTTGTCCTACAGAATAAAGTAAAGAGAAATAATAAGTATTATCTTTTTCACTCCAAGGAGCTATTGCGGCATAAACAGGCAACGTTTTATCAGGTATAACTCTATCCGCAGTAAATTTTTTTAAATAACCAATCCCATGACAATCTGGACATGCACCATATGGGCTATTAAAAGAAAATAATCTCGGAGACAGTTCTTCAACAATAGAGCCATGTACAGGACATGCATAATTTTCTGAGTAAAGCTTTTCTCTCTCTAAATTAGAAGGTAAATTTTCTCCTTTTTTTGGAACAACCTCTACTATTGCTAAGCCATCGCCTCTTTTGAGACAAGTTTGTAAAGAATCATTTAATCTTTCTTGTATTCCTTCTCTTGCAATTAATCTATCAACTACTACCTCAATATTATGAATTTGATTTTTATCTAATTCAATACTATCAGCAAGTTCCCTTACCTCTCCGTTGATTCTTACCCTAGCAAATCCTTCAGCAGCTAGTCCACTAATTAATTTTGTATGTGTTCCTTTCTTTCCTCTTACAACAGGAGCCAACAATTGATACCTTGTTCCTTCTGGTAAAAGAAGAATTTGATCCACCATTTCATCAATTGTTTGAGGCGCAATTGGGATCCCACAGTGGTGACAGTGCGGCTCACCAGCACGACCAAACAATAATCTTAAATAATCTTGTATCTCTGTTACAGTTCCAACTGTTGATCGAGGATTATGACTTGTAGATTTTTGATCAATTGAAATAGCAGGTGATAAACCTTCAATATTGTCAACATCAGGTTTATCTACTTGACCTAAAAATTGCCTTGCATATGCCGAAAGACTCTCAACATATCTTCTTTGACCTTCAGCAAAAATAGTATCAAAGGCTAAAGAACTTTTACCACTTCCACTAACACCTGTAAAAACTATAAATTTATTCCTAGGTAGAGAAAGATCAATATTTTTTAAATTATGCTGACGAGCCCCCCTAATATTAATTGAATTATCTTCTCCAAAACTACTTTCAACTTTATTAACCATGTTTAAATCTAATTTATGATTTAAAAAGGTTATTATAGTAGAATTTTTTCTATTTTACGCAGCCGAGCGATCAAGAAGTCTAGAAGCATATTCGTTTACTTCGCAAGAACCTCCACCAATAAGTTCTATTAGTTCATTTTTTCTTTCATTTTTTGTAGTAAGTTTTGCAATTGAAGTATAAGTTATTCCATCAATTACGTTTTTATTCACTTTAAAATGAGCTAATCCCCTAGCAGCTAAAAATGGCTGATGTGTAATACATAAAACTTGTTGAGTTTTAGAAATTTCTTTTATCAGCTCAACCAAAGAAAATAGAGATTTACCACTTAAACCACTATCAATTTCATCTAAAAAGAAAGTATTGGGTTTTTTAGAAATACTGGATTTAATAGCTAACAAAAATCTTGACATTTCACCGCCAGAAATAACATTTGATAAAGGAGCAAGCTTCTGATCAGGATTAGCTGAAAACAAAAAATTTATATCGTCAATTCCATCGCAAGAAGGCTTGGATCCAGAAAATTGAATTGAAAAATTTGCATTTTCTAAACCTAGATTGCTTAGAATAGTCATTACTGAATTTTGTAACTGTTTAGCAATTTTTTTTCTTTCAGTAGATTGAATAATAAATAAAGAATTTAAATTACTTTGTAAATTCTCAATTTGAGATTTAATCCTGCAAATCTCATTATCCTGATCATTTTTTTGAAAATACTTCTTGAATTGATCGCGCTTTTCAATTAATTGAGATAGATCTAATGAAAAAGTTCTCTCTAAGTTTTTTAAAAAAAATAATCTTTTTTGTATTTCTGGAAGATTAGATTCATTATTTTCTATTTCTTGCAAATATGAATTTAGATCAAAAATTAAATCTTCAACATCAGCATGGATATTTAATAATTTCTCTCTAAATTTTTGAATCTTTAAATCGAAATCGGCTGTTTTATTTAAAAACTTTATTGATTGATTTATCAAAGAAGTTACTGACAGTTCATCATGAGTGAAATTATTTAAATTATCTAATGATGATTTGATTGAATTATTAATTGCTAGATTATTTACAAGTTTATTTTCTAATAATTCTAATTCTAAAATTTCTTCACTGGAATTTAAATCAGCTTCTTCTAAACTCTTCAACATATGTTTAATTGCTAAGTTTTTTTCTTCTTGATTCCTAGAAAATTCTATTTTTTCATCCATTAATCGTTTTAAAACTTTAGTTTCTTCCCATATAGTTTTAATCCTTTTGCTAGTATCTCTTGATTGTTTAGAACATAAGTCTTCAATAATTAATCTTCTCTTATCTAAAGAATCAAAGATAAAAGTATCAGATTGACCTGCAAAATCTATTAATAGTCGTCCAAGTTTTTCTAGTGATTGTCTATTAATAGATAAATCATTAATACTATATTTGGATAAGATTTTATTATTTTTTTTATACGATTTTCTTTTAATATGTAGTTCTGCAGGAGTTATTTCAAAACCATTACTGATTAACCAATTATTTATTTGAGAAGAAGAAGAAAATATCGCCTCGATATAGCAATAATCTTTTCCTGGACGTATTAAATGTTTTAGAGGTATATTAGTTCCACCGAATAAAGCATTAAGGGAATCAAGAATTAATGATTTTCCCGAACCTGAATCCCCAGTTATGATATTCAAACCTTTTTCGAAATTAATTTCTATAATTTCTATTAAGGCGATATTTTCTATTTTTAGTTGTATTAACATGATAAATCTTCCATATAAAAAAATTAACTTCTTTTTAAAAAAAATAAAGGTTTTCAATATATAAAGTTATGAAAGAAGATTTTACTGATTTTATTGAGGTATCTGGACTCTTAAATTATGATCCAGATACAATTTCTAAAATTTACAAAAAAAATCCTAAAAGACTTTTAAAAAGACTTTGGCAAACACTCATACCTATTTTTGCTTACATTTTTTCTGTTGGGTGGGATAAATTAACTGGAAGATTGAAAAATGAAGAGCAAGCAAGATTTAGAGCAAAAGAATTAACAAATTTGTTGGTAGAACTAGGACCTGCATTTGTTAAAGCAGGCCAAGCTTTATCAACAAGACCTGATATAATCCCAGGTATTCTTCTGGAAGAATTATCTGAATTACAAGATCAACTCCCTGGATTTGATGGCGATAAAGCTATGGAATTAATAGAAGAAGATTTAGGATACAAAATAAATGAGATTTTTCTAGAAATTGATAAAGAGCCAATTTCAGCTGCTTCGTTAGGGCAAGTGCATAAAGCTAAATTAAAAAATGAAGAGATCGTTGCAATAAAAGTGCAACGGCCAGGTTTAAGAGAACAAATAACCTTAGATCTTTACATAGTTAGAAATATTGCTTATTGGCTAAAAAACAATATCGGATTAATAAGAAGTGATTTAGTTGCTTTGATTGATGAATTAGGCAAGAGAGTTTTTGAAGAGATGGATTATCTAAACGAAGCTGCAAATGCAGAAAAATTTAGAGAACTGCATAAACATAACAAAATGATTGCCGTACCGAAAATTTATAAAAAAATAACTTCAAGAAGAGTTTTAGCAATGGAATGGATAAACGGTACAAAATTAACAAATTTAGAAGATGTAAGAAAATTAGGAATTAATCCTGATGAAATGATTGATATAGGGGTGCAATGCAGTTTAGAACAGCTTTTAGAGCATGGTTTTTTTCATGCAGATCCTCATCCAGGTAATTTATTAGCTTTAGAAGATGGAAGATTATGTTATCTAGATTTTGGAATGATGAGCGAAGTTTCTAGAGAATCTAGATCAGGATTAATTCAAGCAGTAGTACATTTAGTAAATAAAAACTTCGATAAATTATCTCAAGATTTCGTAAAATTGGGATTTTTGTCAGAGGAAGTTAATCTAGAGCCCATTGTTCCAGCATTTCAAGATGTCTTCATTAATGCCGTTGAACAAGGTGTTTCTAAAATGGATTTTAAAAGCGTCACAGACGATATGTCTGGTGTTATGTATAAATTCCCTTTCAGACTTCCCCCATATTATGCACTTATAATTAGATCATTACTTACATTAGAGGGAATAGCTTTAAGCGTAGATCCAAACTTCAAAATATTAGGTGCAGCTTATCCATACTTTGCAAGAAGATTAATGGAAGACCCTGATCCACAATTAAGGGAAAGCCTTAAAGAAATGCTTTTTGATAATAAAAATTTTAAATGGGACCGTTTAGAAGATCTTCTTTCTAACGCTGCAAAGCAAACAAATCTCGATTTAGAAAAGCTTTTAGATGAAGTTATAGATCTTCTCTTTTCTCCAAATGGAGGATTTCTTAGAAATGAGATAGTTGAAGGTTTAACAAATCAGATAGATTTACTTAGTCTAAAAATATTGAAAAGTTTGAATAATTATCTTCCACAATCACTTAAATTAAATACTATGAACGAAAATAATAATTTGGGTGACCTTATAATGTATGTTGAGCCATTGAGAAATTTTTTAGAGATTTTACAAAAAGTACCCGGCTATTCAATTGATATTTTTCTAAAAAGGGTTCCGAGACTTATAAATGAGCCCTATATAAAAGAAATGGGGATAAAAATTGCACAAAAAGTAACTGAAAAAGGAGTAGTAAGACTTGTTAAGATTGCGGCTGGTGCAAATATCTAAATGAAGTTTAGTAAATTATTAATATTTAAAATATTTTTTATTTTAGTGATTTCTCCATTATTTTTTAAAGTTCCAAAAGCTAATGCTGCTGAAGAAATTAAAATCACATACAGCATATTTTCTAGAACAATTAAAGTAAATTCTTTAAAAGCTTTTGCTAAAGAAGGTAAATCCACAAAAAAATTAAAAAGAATTTTAAAAGCAACCGGGTCTACCGATAGAGAAATTAGAAAGATTTTGAATAAAGATTTTGAAGTTCCCATTACCATTGCAAGCAAGTTAGTAAATTCTGAAATAGGAAATGTTTTTTTAACAAGACTTTCATCTATTATTCACCCATCCAAAGCAACTGATGAAAAAACAGGCGTGTTGGCCCTCAGAGCAAGCGTAATTCAAGGAATTAATATAGGAAATGGAAAAATAAATCTAATAAATTTTTTTGAAGGATATCCAACGAAAACTGTAATTTTAGATGTCAGTGCTTTGAGCAAAGTTATGAATAAAGTAGAATCGATTTCAGAATTATTAACCTTTTTCACCAATTCTCCTCTAGAAAAAATCAAAACAAATTAAACAACCATGGTGTTATTAAATAAAATCAAAAATAAACTACGTATTAACTACAGAAAAAAAAGATGGCCCGGTCTTATAGAAGCTTATAAACAATATCTTCCAGTTACAAAGAAGACTCCTATAATTTCCCTCAATGAAGGAAATACACCACTAATTCTAAGCGAGTCAATTAGCAACCTAATAGGAAATGGAACAAAAGTTTTTTTAAAATATGATGGTCTTAATCCAACAGGATCTTTTAAAGATCGTGGAATGACTATGGCAATTAGCAAAGCAAAAGAAGAAGGCCGTGAAGCAGTAATTTGTGCAAGTACTGGAAACACCTCTGCTGCAGCTGCAGCATATGCTTCGAGAGGAGGATTAAAACCTTATGTTTTAATCCCAGAAGGATTTGTTGCACAAGGAAAGCTTGCGCAGGCATTAATGTATGGCGCTGAGATAATATCTATTAATGGAAACTTTGATAAGGCTCTTGAAATTGTGAGAGATTTATCCGCAGAAAATCCTATAGAACTTGTTAATTCTGTTAATCCATATCGGATACAAGGACAAAAGACGGCAGCTTTTGAAATAGTTGATGACTTAGGTCAAGCTCCTGATTGGCTTTGTATTCCAATGGGTAATGCAGGAAATATAACTGCTTATTGGATGGGATTTAAAGAATATTCAAAGATAAAAAGAAATTTAAAGTTGCCAATAATGATGGGTTTTCAATCCGAAGGCTCTGCTCCATTAGTAAACAATATAATAGTTAAAGATCCAGAAACAATTGCAACTGCAATAAGAATTGGGAATCCTGTAAATAGAGAAAAAGCTAAAAAAGTGAGAAAAGAGAGTAAAGGAGACTTTCAAGCAGTTACAGATAAAGAAATAATCAATGCTTATAAAATTCTTGCCAAAGAGGGAATATTTTGTGAACCTGCCAGTGCAGCATCAGTTGCTGGACTGATTAAAAATAAAAATAGAATTCAAAAAGAATCGACTATTGTTTGTGTTCTTACTGGCAATGGCTTGAAAGATCCTGATTGCGCTATAAAAAACAATGATGCTATTTTCAGGAAAAATATTGAACCTTCATTAAAAAATATAACTAAAATCTTAGGATATTAAAATCCAAAACAAATAGTGTCTGTGGAAATCACTTAAAAAAGTACATCATTTGTTGAAAAATACATAATAACTAATTTTATTTGTTGAATAAATTTAAATTTTTTTAATAAAGAGAAAACTATTTAACAAATAAAAAATTTTTTTCACATATTTTTTTATACGTAAACTAAGTTGACAACCTATTTAATTAAAGAATTCCACAGTTCCCACAAGAACTACTACTACTAATTTTTTTATTTTATTATTTATTTTTATATTAGAAAAAAGTAAAGAATAAATTTATTGAATTTAATTTACGAAAAAAGTATATTGTATTTGTAAAAAGTTCCAAATTCCGATGGAAATTATTTGTAATCAAAATGAATTGAATAATGCTATACAACTAGTGAGCAAAGCAGTTGCTTCAAGACCATCGCATCCAATTCTCGCAAATATACTTTTAACAGCTGATGAAGGAACCAATAAAATTAGCGTGACAGGATTTGATCTTAATTTAGGAATTCAAACTTCTTTTGATGGCACTGTTAAAAATAGCGGAGCTATTACTATACCTTCAAAACTTTTATCCGAAATAGTAAACAAATTGCCTAACGAGACTCCAGTCTCTATAGAAGTTGACGGGAATTCAGACAATATCTTAATCAAAAGTGACAGAGGTTCTTTTAATCTTAAAGGGATTCCCTCTGATGAGTATCCTAACTTACCATTTGTTGAAAGTGGTACTTCTTTGAATATTGAGCCAAGTTCTTTTTTAAAAGCTTTAAAATCTACAATTTTTGCTAGTAGTAATGATGATTCCAAGCAATTACTGACAGGTGTAAATTTCACATTCAAATCGAATTATTTAGAATCTGCTTCTACAGATGGTCATAGATTGGCTGTCAATTTAATTGGCAATGAAGAAAATATCGAAAATAAAGAAAATCTATCTTCAAATGATGATGGTTTGTCTGTAACTATTCCTACTAGATCATTAAGAGAAATTGAAAAACTAGTATCTTTGAGAAGCTCAGAAAACTCAATAAAACTTTTTTATGACAAAGGTCAGGTAGTATTTATTTCTTCTAACCAAATAATTACTACAAGAACCCTAGAAGGTACTTATCCTAATTATTCTCAATTAATTCCTGATTCTTTTTCTAAAATTCTGAATTTTAATACAAAAAAATTAATCGATGCACTAGAAAGAATTGCTGTTTTGGCTGATCAGCAAAGTAGTGTAGTAAAGATTAAATTAGATAATACAGATTTAGCTTCAATTAGCGCAGATGCTCAGGATATTGGAAACGCAAATGAATCAATACCTGTTTCTTACTCTGGAGAAAATTTTGATATTGCATTTAACGTTAGATATCTCTTAGAAGGTTTAAAAGTTATTGCTTCTGAAAATGTACTTTTAAAGTGTAATGTTGCAACTACTCCGGCTATTTTTGTACCAGAAGATAATCTCAATTCTTTTACTTATTTAGTTATGCCTGTGCAGGTTCGTTCTTAATTTGAAATTACCTAAAGAAATTCTACTAAGTGAATTACTAAATTATAGTGTTAAGGGTGATATGATCCTTAATTACGGAAATGGTGAAAATGTTTGGATGCATCCTCCAGTTCATCGAATTTTAGGATGGTACTCTCGCCCTTCAAATTTTGATTTAAAAAGAAATGTTTGGCGATTAAATCAAATTACTCAAATAATAGATAATGAAATTTATGTCAAAGGTGATCCAGCTATTTCCGATTTACCAACTTTAAATAGATTTCCAACTTTAATACAAGCTAATCTAATAAATGTAAAAGGATCAAAAATAGGCGTAATTTCAGATTTTCTATTTGAAATGAAAACTGGAATAATTAAATATTACTTAGTTTCTAGATCTAATATTAAAATTCCAGGTTCTAGTAGATGGAAATTAAATATTGAAAATATTAATGATCAACAACCGGGATTGGTATTTTGTGAAAGTAATTCTTTAGATGATTTATCTTTAATAAAATCAAGTATTAAAAATGAATTCATGCAAAAAGGAAAAAAAATTATTGATAAATTTGATGATATGAAAAAAATTGCTTCTAATAGATTAGAGGAATGGCTTGAAGAAGATGAAGATATTAGCAAAAACGCAGATTTTAAACATAAAAGTTTTTATAATGAAGATCGAACAGCCATGTCATTTAGTGAAAAAAAAGAAGATGACCCTTGGATATAAAGAATGATAAATCAAGAAAATCATGATCTTTATGATCTTAATGAGGCACTGAAAGTTGAAAATTTAACAATTAATGATTACGAAGAAATTTGCAAAAGATTAAAAAGAAAACCTAATAGAACGGAATTAGGCATGTTTGGTGTTATGTGGTCTGAACATTGTTGTTATAGAAATTCTAAACCTTTACTATCTAAATTTCCTACTAAAGGTAAAAATGTTTTAGTTGGACCTGGAGAAAATGCTGGAGTTATTGATGTTGGAAATAATCAAAAACTTGTTTTTAAAATAGAAAGTCATAATCATCCTTCTGCTATTGAACCCTTTCAAGGTGCGGCTACAG
The DNA here is from genome assembly GCA_902620895.1 of uncultured Prochlorococcus sp. Taxonomy (GTDB): domain Bacteria; phylum Cyanobacteriota; class Cyanobacteriia; order PCC-6307; family Cyanobiaceae; genus Prochlorococcus_A. The sequence continues at coordinate 3,449 of CACNJU010000002.1, read as the reverse complement.
GTGTAGGAGGGATTTTAAGAGATATATTTACAATGGGTGCGAGACCAATTGCAGTATTGAATTCATTGAGATTTGGAAATCTTGATAAATCATCAAATGTTGATTTACTGCGAGGAGTTGTATCCGGTATTGCCCATTATGGGAATTGTGTTGGTGTACCGACTGTTGGTGGTGAAATAGATTTTGATGATAGTTATTCCGGAAATCCTTTAGTGAATGTTATGGCTTTAGGACTCTTAGAGACTAATGAAATCGTTTGTTCTGGAGCTAAAAATATAGGATCACCAGTATTATATGTTGGTAATACTACTGGCAGAGATGGAGTTGGTGGTGCTAGTTTTGCTAGCTCAGAATTAACAACAACCTCATTAGATGATAGACCAGCAGTTCAGGTAGGTGATCCATTTATTGAGAAAAGTCTTATTGAAGCCTGTTTGGATGCTTTTAAAACAGGAGATGTAATTGCAGCTCAAGATATGGGTGCTGCAGGTTTAACATGTAGTAGTGCAGAAATGGCTGCAAACGGAAAATTAGGAATATCTATTGATTTAGATCTGGTTCCTTCTAGAGAAGATGATATGTCTCCATACCAATATTTATTATCTGAATCGCAAGAGAGAATGTTGTTTGTAGTTAAAGAAGAAAAAATTAATGATCTTATTAAAAAATTTAATAAGTGGGGATTATATGCCAATGTAATTGGTCAAGTTATTGAAACTAATGAAGTAATTATTTCTCATAAAGGTAAAATTGTTGCCCAAATACCTACTTCTGCTTTGTCTGATGATACTCCTGTTAATTTTCATAATGTGATTAATAATCCACCTGATTATCTTTTAAAGAAATGGGAATGGAAAGAACATGATTTACCAGAAATTTATGAGCAAAAAATATTTTCATTGAAGGAAAATAAGAATTTTTCTTATTCAGAAATCATTTTAAAACTACTCTCTAATCCCTCAATAGCTTCTAAACGATGGATTTATAAACAATATGACTCTCAAGTGCAGGCAAATACAGTTTTTAAACCCGGACAATCAGATGCAGCTGTATTAAGACTAAGAGAACAAAATAAAAAAAATAAAAGTGAACTATTCTCCGGTGTAGCTGCTTCAGTTGATTGTAATAGTAGATGGGTTGCTCTTGATCCTTTTAGAGGAACTATCGCTGCTGTGGCAGAATCCGCTAGAAATGTTAGTTGTGTTGGTGCTGAACCAGTAGCAATTACAAATAATTTAAATTTTTCTTCTCCGGAAAACGAAATAGGATATTGGCAACTTTCATCTTCTTGTAATGCAATTGCCGAAGCCTGTAAAGCATTGGAAACTCCTGTAACAGGAGGTAATGTTTCTTTATATAATGAATCCAAAAATAAAGATAATATAATAACTCCTATCAATCCTACTCCAGTTATTGGAATGATTGGTAAGTTAGACAATGTCGACAAAGCTATAAGTAGTGAATGGAAAAATATTGATGATCAAATTTGGTTAATTGGTTCTCATAAATCAGATACAACAATTGCAGCTAGTTCTTATTTGGAATATTTTCATGGAAAAATTTCAGGTAGGCCTCCAAAAATAGATTTGCTGGATGAAAAGTTTTGCCAGAGTTTTTTAAGAAATGCTATTTCAAAAAGTTTTGTAGTTTCTTCTCATGATATCAGCGATGGTGGTTTAGCTATAGCTTTAGCAGAGTCTTGTATTTTGTCGGGAAAAGGTGCAAAGATTGAATTAAAGAAAGATTTAAATAGAGATGATAATTTATTGTTTGCAGAAGGAGGTTCTAGAATTATATTTTCAATTAGCAAAATGAAACAAAATGAATGGCTTAATTATTTAAAAGAAAATCAAAAAAATTGGCCATCAAGTGTTTATGTAAAAAAAATAGGATATGTATCTAATGAAATGCTTAAGATAAAAATTCAAGATAAAAATATCTGCAATATTAGGGTTGAGGAATTATCCGAAAAATTTAATAATAGTATTTCAGGTTACTTTTAAATATGAAAACTGTTTCTCAACTACTAAAATTTTTAAGACATTAAGTTATGTGCGGAATAGTTGGAATTATTTCTTCAGATGATGTAAATCAACAAATTTACGATAGTCTTTTGCTTTTGCAGCATAGAGGTCAAGACTCAACAGGTATAGCCACAATGGAAAATACTGTTTTTCATATACATAAGGCTAAAGGTCAGGTCAATACTGCCTATAGAACTAGAGATATGAGGAATTTAATAGGCAAAATTGGGTTAGGTCATGTTAGGTATGCAACAAAGGGATCAGCAGAAAGTGTCGAAGAAGCCCAGCCTTTTTACGTTAATGCTCCTTATGGAATTGTTTTGATACATAATGGAAATTTGACAAATACCAGAGATTTAGAAAAACAATTATTCAGTATTGATAAGCGGCATACAAATTCTTCAAGTGATACTGAAATGTTGTTAAATGTATTTGCGACAGAATTACAAGAACAAATTAATACCCAAGAATTAGAACCTGATATTATTTTTAATGCTGTCAAATCTTTACATAAAAGAATTCAGGGATCATATGCTTCAATTGCACTAATTTCAGGACATGGTTTATTAGCATTTAGAGATCCTTTCGGAATTAGGCCTTTAGTTATAGGAAAAAGATTTTCATTAACTACAAAAAAAGAAGAGTGGATGGTTGCTAGTGAATCTTTAGTGCTTGAGAATAACGATTATGAAATAGTGAGAGATGTTGATCCTGGAGAAGCTGTTTTTATAAATCTTAATGGGGAGTTTTTTTCTAAGCAATGCTCTGAAAATCCAATGTTATTTCCCTGTGCCTTTGAATATGTTTATTTAGCTAGGCCAGATTCAATTATGAATGGAATTTCAGTATATAAAGCTCGTTTAAAGATGGGAGATTATCTAGCAGAAACAATAAAAGAAACAATCAATTCTGGAGATATTGATGTAGTCATGCCTATTCCTGATTCTTCTCGACCTGCTGCAATGCAAGTTGCAAGACAATTAGGGATAGAATATAGGGAAGGTTTTTTTAAAAATAGATATGTTGGTAGAACATTCATAATGCCTGGTCAGCAGAAACGTAAGAAATCTGTAAGGCAAAAATTAAATGCTATGAGTGCAGAGTTTAAAAATAAAAATGTATTAATTGTTGATGACTCGATTGTAAGAGGTACTACTTCAAAAGAAATTGTCCAGATGGCTAAAGATGCTGGAGCAAATAAAGTTTTTTTTACATCAGCTGCGCCTCCTGTTCGTTTTCCTCACGTTTATGGAATTAATATGCCTAAAAGAGATGAATTAATAGCTCACGATAGAACAATAAGTGAAATTGCTGATCAACTTAGAATTGATAATCTTGTTTACCAAAATGTTGAAAGTTTGCGTAAATCTATAATAAATGATTCCCCTATTAAAGATTTGGAGATGAGTTGTTTTACTGGTTCTT
>CACNJU010000001.1 GCA_902620895.1 uncultured Prochlorococcus sp. | reverse complement strand
TCCCGAGTAATTGTGCGTCTTTCTGGAACTGGAACTAAGGGTGCAACATTAAGACTTTACTTTGAGAAATTTTTCAATCCTCAACAAAATCTTTCGTTAAATCCACAAGTTGCTTTGAAACCTCTAATAGATGATTTCAAAACTTACTCAAATGGAAACTCCTACAGTAATTACATAAACTTTAAAGGAATGATTTTTTGATTTTTTTATATGTATTCAGAAAATTTATTTACTAATAATTCTCAAATAGAAGATAATGCCCCTTTGGCAGATAAATTAAGACCAAAGAATTTGGGAGATTTTTTTGGTCAACAACTAATCTTGAAAGAAAATTCGCTTTTAAGAAGTGCGATATTAAAAGATAAAATTAGTAATTTTATTTTTTCTGGTCCTCCTGGTGTTGGGAAAACTACTCTCATTGAAATTATTTCTTTTAATACGCGTTCAAAATTAATTAAGTTAAATGCAGTGTTATCAAGTGTTAAAGAATTAAGAAATGAAATCGCTAATGCAAAAGATAGATTAATAAATTCAAAAAGAAAAACAATTTTATTTATTGATGAGGTCCATAGATTTACATCAGTTCAGCAAGATGCTCTATTACCTTCAATAGAGAATGGAACTATAACTTTTATTGGGGCTACAACGGAAAACCCTTTCTTTGCTGTCAATAAAGCACTTGTTAGTAGGTCTCGTATTTTTACATTACTTCCTTTGGCTGAGAATGATTTGCAGAAAATAATACAAAAAGTCATAACTCACTATTTAAAACAAAAAGATTCAAAAAAGGTTTATTTAACCCAGGATGCAAAGAGTCATTTAATTAAATCTTCTGGCGGTGATGCAAGAACATTAATTAATGCCCTAGAGATGGCCATAGAAACAACTACTGAGAACGATGCAAAAGAAATTAATATTAATCTCTCAATAGCGGAGGATGCAATTCAAAAGAAAAATATTGTTTACGATAAAAATGGTCAAAATCATTACGATGTAATAAGTGCTTTTATCAAGTCCATAAGAGGTTCCGATCCAGATGCAACTTTATTCTGGCTTGCGAATATGCTTGAGGCTGGTGAAGATCCTAATTTTATTTTTAGAAGACTACTTATATCTGCCAGTGAAGATATTGGAATAGCTGATCCTAATGCCATAGTAGTTATACAATCTTGTGCTGATGCTTTTGATAGAGTTGGTTTTCCAGAAGGATTATATTTTTTAACGCAGGCTTCTTTATATTTAGCTATGTCTCCAAAAAGTAATAGTATGAAAAGCATTTTTAAAGCAATTGAATTAATCAAATGCACAAATACTTTTGATGTTCCTCTGCACTTAAAAAATAATTCTAATAGTTATGTCAATCCTCATAATTATCCAGGTAATTGGGTAGCACAAGAATATCTTCCTAAATCTTTAAAAGGTTTAAAAATATGGGAACCAAAAAATAATGGGTGGGAGAAAATTAAATATGAAGAACTACTTAGAAGAAAAGAAAACTAAAAATTTTTCGAGTAACAAATAATTTCAGGATTTAAAGAAGTTTTTTTTTCGTAGGCTAAAGCGATAGTCCAATCATTGAAGTTAATCTGTGAATAAGTTAAATGTATGTTTTTCTTCTTGTGAATTAACTCTTTGGGCTTTTCAAAATATTGCCAATGATTTATGTCTTCAGCTAATTTTCCATGATCCCATTTTATTGCCGCTTCAACAGCACACCATTGATTTAATATCATATTTTTTGTCAAATAATTATGTTGGTTTGATTTATTAGTTTGAAAAAAGTATTTTTCCGCAAATTTCATATGGTTAAAATTTCTATCTGTTCTCTCAATATCGATACCTATTTTGCTTTTATGCCAAACTATTACTAAGGCATCTTTGCAATGACTTAAACTTATATTACCCATGCTAGGAGGTAATATTGGTGGTTCACCAGGATGAGCATTTATTGGAATTTCTTGGGGATCTAAATCAAAAAGTGTTGATAGTGATTTTCTTAAATATCCTCTAGTTTCTAAAAAAACTTTTGATCTTAAACTTGACAGTTTTTCTGCTATTTTAATTTCTTGCTCTGTTACGACATCTTGTACACCTTTAATCTCATAAAACCAAATTTTTGGTATTTTATATTCATACTCATTTAATAATTTCAATGGCTCTTAAGGTTGGCGACAAAGCACCAGAATTTAAATTAAAAGATTCTTTTGAGAAGGAAGTTTCCCTTAAAGATTTTAAAGGTAAAAAAATAATACTATATTTTTATCCCAAAGATAATACTCCAGGATGCACTAAGGAAGCCTGCAATTTTAAAGAAAATTGGGATTTGCTCCAGAAAAATAATATCGTTGTGCTTGGTATTAGCAAAGATAATGCCTCCTCTCATCAGAAATTTATAGAAAAATTTAATTTACCTTTTATTCTTTTAACTGATCCTGAGCCTTTTAAAGTTTCTTCTGATTATGATAGCTATGGACTGAAAAAATTTATGGGAAAAGAATATATGGGAATGATGAGAAATACCTTTTTGATTGATGCTGATGGTAATATCGAAAAAATTTACTTGAAGGTAAAAGCAGCAATAATGGCTGATCATATAGTTGCAGACCTTGGGTTAAAATAATTTTTTTGTGGACAGGTTGTGAATGATCATTCCTTCCATAACTAAATTAGGAGCATTGATAATATTTTCTTTTTGAGGTTTAAGATAATCTGTAAGGAGTTCAGAGTCACCTCCACAAATTATTAAAATATCCTTTGCGGGATTAAATAAACTATTAATCACTCCAGTAAGAGAGTTCATTACTCCTTTTAAAATTGCTTCTTCTGTATTAATTAAAAAATCTTTTATAGGAATATCATACTTTTTGGGAACTTTAAGATTTTTTGTATTGTGTTCCATTGATTTTAATTGTGTTAGAAAACCTGGAAGAAGTTGACCTCCAATAATAGATCCATTTGAATTCAATTTTGTTATTGATAAAATTGTTCCAAAATCTGCAATTAGTAAATCTTTTTTGAAAGGGTTTTCAATCATTTTTAAAGCTGCAATACAGGCAAGAGCTCTATCAACTCCAAAATAATCAGGAAGATTTGATAACTGAATATCTTTAGTTTTTATTTCATTTTCTTTTTTCAGCAAAAAATTTGGTAGTTTTCCTACAGAAGCCCAAATTAATTGATCAAGATCTATATTTTCGGGAATTTTTTGTTCTTTTTTAGTATGGAAGAATTTAGATTGATTTTTAGAATATTTAGCCCAATGAAGCCTACTATTTCCTACTAATAAAAAATTTACATCTGAGATCATTGTTCTATGATCAATTTAATTATTAGTGTGTATTCCACATTCTTGTTTAATCCCCCCAAATCTTGTATCTCTGCCCTTTGTTTCAATTCCATCGGGACTACTTGAATGCCAATCTCCTACAGAAGAATAACCTTTGATAAAAAGCGGATGGGCAGGTAAATTATTCTCTTCCATATAATAAAAAATATCTTTATTTGTCCAACTTAATAAAGGTCTTAAAGAGAGTCTTTGACGAATAACGTCTAAGAATTTCATTTTTTTTCTATTTTCTGTTTGACTTGATCTAACACCGCTTGCCCAGCATGAAATATTATATTTCTCTAGACCATTTTCTAAAGGTTTTATCTTTCTCAATTCATGATACTTATCTAAATCAATCTCTTTATTTGTTTCCCAAAGTTTTCCATATTTGGCCTCCATTCTTGCTGGAGATAATTCACTTTGCAGAACTTCAACTTCTAAGGATAAATTATTAATAAGCTTTTCAGCGTAATGGTATGTTTCTGGAGGAAGGTAACCTGTATCTATCCAAAATATTTTGATTTTTTTTTGTAGACGTAGTTTATTGACCATATCTAAAAGGACTGATGACTGAATACCAAAACTTGTTGTAATAGCAAATTGATTTTCAAACTTTTCATAACCCCATCTAAGCATTTCTTGAGGCTTCATATCTATTAGCTCTTGATTATATTTCCTCAAGTTGGTTTTAATATCTTTTTGGATGTTTTCAATCATTCTTCAGTTTGGTTATGAGTTTAAATTTATTTCGCTCAATTTAAAAATTATTCGTATAGTTTAATAATACATTTACGCATAACAATATTTCTCTAATGAAATTAATACAAAAACCAATAGTAATAGTTGGAGCAGGTTTTGCAGGTATGACATTTGCTTTGAATTTAAAGAATCTTAATCCTTCTTTACCGATTCTTGTGGTTGATTCGGAAACTAACTTTATATTTAAACCTTTAATGTACGAAGTTTTAAGTAAAGAAATAAGAAGTTGGGAAGCAACCCCAAAATTTGCAAATATTTTTTCAGATGTGGGTATAACTTTTTTAAGAAATTGTTTAACCAAGATTTCCTTCAAAGAAAATATCCTTGAATTTAGTGACGATTTAAAATTAAGTTATCAATATCTTGTTATCAGTACAGGTTCTATACCAAATAGTTTTTTTATAAAAGGTGTAGATGAAAATTGTTATTTTTTTAATGATGTTCACGATCTAACTAAATTAAATTCTTTTTTAAAAAAATCACTAGATACTGCATTGCATAAAAAGTTATTTATAGTTGGAGGTGGTCCCTCTGGCGTCGAGTTGGCATGCAAAATTAAAGATATATTCACAGATCAATTTGAAATTAATATCGTAGAAAAATCAAACGAAATCCTTAATAAAAACAAAATTTTTAATAGAGAACAAGCAGAGAAGGCATTAGAAAAAAGAAAAATCAACGTTCTTTTGAATTCCACAGTTAAAGAAGTCTCAGAAACTAAGATTAGTATTTCAAGTAAGGTTGGGATAACTTGCTTCGATAAAGATATTGTTATTTGGACAGCAGGTGTTAAACCTAATTTGTCTTACTTAGAAACTGATCAAATAGCAAAAAAATTTGGACGAATTTTAGTTAATAATAATTTGCAGATAGAAAAATATAAAAACTGTTTTGCTATTGGCGATATTTCAGTTATTGAAGGAATGGAGGATTTACCTATAACTGCTCAGGTCGCTATGCAAGAAGGAAATCATCTGGCTAAAAATTTAGAACTTTTAATTCAAGGAAAAGATCCTTTACCCTTTAAATTTATAGACAATGGTGAAATGATTAGCTTAGGAATAGGAGATGCTTCAATTTCTGGGCTTGGGGTTACTTTATCTGGGAAATTGGCTTTTGAGGCAAGAAGACTTATATATGCTTCCAAGTTGCCTGATATTACTGAAAGCCTAAAATCTGCATCTTCATGGATATTCCAAAAAAAATCTATTTTTAAAAAGTTTCTTAAAAAAGATAATTTCAAGTAAACTTTTTTGAAATATTGTTTTTGGGTATATTGAGTTAAATAACTTTCGTATGAATTTAATTGCAGTATTTAGTAATAATTTTGATGCGTTTATAACGGTAGTTGTTTTAATAATGTCAATAATTTTGTTTATAAAAAATACTATTGTGCCAGAATTAACTGGTTTGTTATGTGTTGGAATATTTATAGCTACAGGGGTTCTTTCTCCTGAAAAAGCTTTAGCTGGATTTGGTAGCCCGTCATTAATTACTCTTATGGGTTTGTTTGCAGTTTCTTCTGCATTATTTAAAAGTGGTGCTTTAGACAGAGTAAGAGAATTGATTTCTTCTGAAAGTATTAGAACGCCAAGGAAATTAATTTCTTTAATAGCTTTTTTGATTGCGCCAATATCTGGAATTGTACCTAATACGCCAGTAGTAGCCTCTTTATTGCCCTTAATTGAAGGTTGGTGCGAACGGAAAAATATATCACCATCAAAAGTTTTATTACCTCTTTCTTTTGCTACTTTACTAGGTGGAACCCTGACATTATTGGGTAGCTCAGTAAATCTTCTTGTAAGTGATATTAGTCAACAATTAGGTTATGGAGCTTTGGAATTATTTAGTTTGACCTCAATCGGAATTCCTGTATGGCTTATAGGTACAACTTATATGATTCTTGTTTCTGACGTGCTTTTACCAGATAGAGGAAGAGATAAGGAATTTATTAAAAATGGTGATATGAATATATACTTTACTGAAGTTACTATTCCCTCTACTTCAGAATTAGTTGGACAATCTGTCAGAAATAGTAGATTGCAAAGACGATTTGACGTTGATGTTTTGGAATTGCAACGAAATGGAAAAGTTATTCTTCCTCCTTTAGCTGATAGAAAGATTGAACCAGATGATAGATTAATAATTCGCGTTACAAGGGCAGACTTATTTAGGCTGCAGCAGGAACATACCATTTTGTTAGGCGAAAACAAAACATCCTTCGATAGAGCTAATGTTTTCTCAGATGATGAAGGCACTAAGACCTTTGAGGCCTTGTTGCCAGCAGGCTCAACTTTAGCTGGTGCAAGTTTGAGAGAATTAAGATTTAGGCAGCGTCATAATGCAACAGTTTTGGCACTAAGAAGAGGACAACAAACTGTTCAAGAGAGATTAGGTCAAGCTGTTTTGAGGGCTGGAGATGTTTTATTATTGCAAGCACCGTTAGATTCAATAAGAGGTTTGCAAGCTAGTAATGATTTGCTTATTTTAGATCAATTCGAAGACGATTTACCGTTTTTGATAAAAAAACCTATATCGATTGCAATTGCAATAGGAATGGTGGTTTTGCCTTCAGTTTCTAATATTCCATTAGTAGGTTCAGTCCTTTTAGCAGTCATTGCCATGGTGGCTAGTGGATGTTTAAGACCTGCAGAGATACAAAAATCAATTAGATTAGACGTTATTTTATTGTTGGGATCATTATCATGCTTTAGTGTAGCTATGCAAGTAACGGGATTAGCAGATTTAATTGCAGTCAATTTAAACTTTGCCCTTAATGGAATGCCTCTGTATTTTGCTCTAGTCGTAATTTTTGTATCAACAGTTATTCTTACACAATTTATTAGTAATGCTGCCTCGGTTGCTTTGATTTTGCCTGTTGCTATTGAATTCTCAAATGTTTTAGGTATTTCACCAAGCGCTTTAATAATGCTTGTTTTGTTTGGTGCAAGCCAATCTTTCTTGACTCCAATGGGTTATCAAACAAATTTAATGGTTTATGGTCCTGGAAGATATAGATTTTTTGATATCGCAAAATATGGAGCTGGATTAACACTTATAATGACATTTACAGTGCCAGCATTGATAATTCTAAATTACGGATAATATCGTGAAATTCACAAGTAAGGTTTATAAGTTCAAAGATGCTTACAAAAAGCTATCAGTACCACAATTTACTATTGTTACAGGCTTGTTTATTATTTGTCTTGGAACCTTAATTTTGAGTTCACCCTTATGTTCATCTTCAAAAGTTGGTTTGTGGGAAGCATTTTTTACATCTACCTCTGCAATAACTGTTACAGGTTTAACCATAATAGATATTGGTGTTGATTTAAATTTCTTTGGCCAAGTTTTCTTGGCTTTTATGCTTTTATCAGGTGGTCTAGGATTAATGGCCATTACAACATTTTTACAAGGGTTTGTTGTAAAGGGGACAAAGCTAAGAACTAGATTAGACAAAGGAAAGACTCTAGATGAATTTGGAGTTGGAGGAATTGGTCGAACTTTCCAAAGCATTGCTATTACGGCGATTAGTATCATATCCTTGGGCGCAATTGTTTTATATTCTTTTGGATTTGTAGATATTCAAAATAATTGGGAAAGACTATGGTCCTCAATATTTCACAGCATATCTGCATATAACAATGCAGGATTTTCTTTAATGTCAAATAGTCTTCAAGACTATAGAACAAATTATTTGGTGAATAGTGTTTTTGTTTTTCTCATTGTTGTGGGTGGCTTGGGCTGGAGGGTTATTGATGATATTTGGAGTAATAAAAAAAATATTTCTTATAAAAAATTAAGCCTTCATTCCAGACTAGTTATTAGGACAAGTTTGTCTCTAATATTGTTTGGATCACTAGGATTCTTTATCACTGAATCATTGCTTAATAGTCAATTTTTTAATGATTTGAATTTGTTTGAACGGTTATTATCATCAATCTTTGAGACAGTAAGCGCAAGAACTGCAGGCTTTACAAATTATCCAATCTCCTTGAATTCTATATCAGATACTGGCCTGTTATTATTAATGACTTTGATGTTTATTGGAGCAAGTACTGGAGGTACTGGTGGAGGAATAAAAACAACTACATTTATTGCTTTAATGGCTGCAACAAGATCAACTTTAAGAGGCCAGAAAGATGTAATTATTAGTAATAGATTAATTTCAGATAAAGTTATTCTAAAGGCAGTTGGAATTACAGTTGGATCTTTGCTTTTTGTTCTTTTAATGGCAATGTTGCTTAGTACAACAAATACGTTTGTTAAGAAAGAATCTTTCACATTCCTAGAAATTCTTTTCACCTGCATATCTGCATTTGCAACTGTTGGTTTTGATATTGGTTTAACTGCGAAATTAAATCATTTCGGCCAATTTATTCTTATTATTGGAATGTTTGTGGGCAGACTTGGTATCCTTTTGCTTTTAAGTGCACTTTGGCAGGCTCTTTATAGGAGTAGAATAGATAGACAAAAGAGAATTGGCTATCCTAGGGCTGATCTTTATGTTTAGGATTGACTGAGTTTTATTATGGCTGATTGGTGGCAGTGGTCTCAAAAGAGAGAAAAAGAAGCACTCACTTTTGCAGTTGTTGGCGTTGGAAGATTTGGAACTGCCGTTTGTAGAGAACTTATAAGTAATGGTGCAGATGTTTTGGCTGCAGATTATTCGGAAAAAGCTATTGATGATTTGAGACAATTGGAACCTTCTATAGAAGCAAGAGTTGTAGATTGTACTGATGAGGAGTCTATGAAGGAATCTGGAATTCTTGAAATGAATACTGTTGTAGTAGGTATAAGTGAACCTATTGAAGCAAGTATAACTACGACACTTATTGCTAAAGATAGTGAAGGTAGCAAAGTGAAAAGAGTAATAGCTAGAGCTACTAGTGACTTGCACGAAAAAATGTTAAAAAGGGTGGGTGCAGACAAAGTTGTCTTTCCTTCCAGAATGCAAGGAGAGAGATTAGGTTTAGAACTAGTTAGACCAAATTTAATTGAAAGATTAGAACTCGATAACCAAACTGGTATTGATGAAATAACTGTTCCAGAGGAATTTATCGGAAGATCTTTGAGAGATTTGAATTTGAGGAAAAATTTTTTAGTTAATGTTCTTGCAGCAGGACCTGCTGAAGAGTTAACAGTTAATCCTCCAGCAAAATATATCTTGGAAAGAGGAAATATTTTGGTAGTAATGGGAAAAACTGCAGATTTACAAAAATTGCCTCAGAATTAACTATTTTTAATCAGTTTTTTTATAGTATCTAATCCTTTGAGGAGCTCTTTTTAATCTTTTTACGCTTTGTTTTTCAAGTTCGTCTCTGAATTTATCGGTATTTAAATTATTTCCTGAGAAAAATGATTTTCCATCTTTATCGAAATATTTTTTTATACCCTCTTGTATTAACACTTTTGCCATATTACTAACTGTCCTAGATTCATTATTGGCCAAAATAGTTAATTGCTCACATATTAATTCTGGAAGAACTACTTGAATTCTGGGAGATTTAGGCTTCCCATTAGTTGAGTTTTGCCGGGTAGCCATGAGTCAAAGTTGATAACTGTTACTTATAAGTATACACAGTTAGTCAAGGATACTATCTTTGTGTATATTATTAGTAAGGAAATTTATGTCCGTATCAATTAATTGTTTTTGTTAACCCCATGAAAAATTCAAGAAAACTTGATTCTCCTAAAAAGTCGATAATTGATAAAAAGAAAAAAAGATTAGTTAATTCTGATTCTCACGACAATGAAAATAGTGATGTTTTGGTATCAGCTGTAATTAGTCCATATTTGTTAACTCATCTTCACCATATTCTTCAACAGTCTGAGTACTATGCTCAAAAAGATGGCAGAAAATCTCACGCAGCTAACTTTGCGAAATTAAGAAAAGTTTTGTGTTTAGACGCAAGAAGTATGGCAGATGCTTCTGCAAAAGAAATAAAAGATGCCGATAATGATTTATCTATTAATAAATATAATGAACAAAATGTAGCTTGAAGTAATAATCTATTAATAAATAGATTTTTAAAACATGTCCAGTAATGCTGAAAAGCTTTATAAGTTAATAGCTAACGATTCCAAAAAGAAACAAAGTTTGTTTATAACAGCCTTAACAAATCCCAAAAAAGCCTTAGATAAAATATGTGATATTGGCGACGAGTTAAATATTTCTGTAACTAAAGAAGAGGTTATTGAATATTTGAGTACTATTGATGACGAGGCAACTAAAATGTGGTTAATTAAGGCTCGAGGAGGTCTTTAGGGAAAGGTTTCGAATAATTATTATTTGGATCAGTAATAGGTTTAATTCTTTTGTTGTAGCCACCTCCGCCAGCTAAAGTCCAAAAAAACCAGTAACTTGGAATCGCAAGAGCTGCAGCTATGAAAATAACTACAATTTGTTCTATTCTTTTCATAATTTGATTTTATTCCACAAAATAATTTTTAGTAAATAAGCCACAGATTTTGTAAATTCAATTTTTATAACAGTGATTAGATTTGAAGATGTAAGCAAAATATATTCTACAGATGTTGTTTTAAAAAATATTAATTGGGAGATTAAGAAAGGAGAAAAAGTTGGTTTAGTTGGTTCTAATGGTGCAGGTAAATCAACCCAATTTAAGATTTTAATTGGAGAGGAAGAGCAAACGAGTGGAAAGATTATCAAAGAGGGAAATCCTAAAATTGCCCATTTAAAGCAAGAGTTTAATTGTAATTTGAATTTTTCAGTGAGACAAGAATTAGAAAGTTCTTTTAAAGATATACAAATTGTTGCCATTAAACTTTTAGAAATTGAGAATAAAATGAAATCGTTGGATGTAAAAAAACATTCTGATGAACTTGAAAGATTTGTAAATCAACTCGCAAAATATCAAGCAAAATTTGAAGCTTTAGGTGGTTATAAAATGCAATCTGATGTAGAAAAAATATTACCAAAATTAGGCTTTTCTATAGAAGATGCTGATAAATTAGTTGGCAATTTTTCAGGTGGTTGGCAGATGAAAGTTGCACTTGGAAAAATAATCTTACAAAAACCTGATTTACTTTTACTGGATGAACCAACCAATCATTTAGATTTAGATACTATTTTCTGGTTGGAAGAATATTTATCTTCACTTAAGATTGCAGTCATTATAATTAGCCATGATAGATATTTCTTAGATAAATTATGTAAAAAAATAATTTTTGTAGATAGAGGAACATCTGAAATATATAACGGGAACTATTCTTTTTTTGTCGAACAGAAATCTCTAAATGAAGAATCACAAAATAAGGCATATCAATTACAAAAAAAAGAAATTGAGTTGCAGAAGAGGTATATAGATAGATTTAGAGCTAGTGCAACTAGAAGTTCTCAAGCAAAGAGTAGAGAAAAACAATTAAAAAAGATTTCTAAAATTGAGGCGCCTATTGCAAAATCAAAAAGTCCTGTTTTTAATTTTCCTGAGTGCCCTCGTTCTGGAAAATTAGTTCTAAATATCAAAAATTTGTCTCATAGTTTTGAGGATAAAATTCTTTTTTTAGATATTAATTTAAAGATTTCTTCGGGAGAGAAAATAGCAATTTTGGGACCTAATGGCTGCGGTAAATCTACATTGCTTAAAATTATTATGAAAAAAATATCTCCTGAAATTGGAGAAATTAATCTTGGTAAACATAATATAATTACTAGCTATTATGAACAGAATCAAGCTGAAGCACTTTCACTCGACGAAAGAGTTATTGATTTAATATGTAATAAATCACCTGAATGGTCACAAAAAAAAGTAAGAACATTTTTAGGAGGTTTTGGCTTTCAAAATGAAACTGTTTTTAAATATATTAAACAACTCAGTGGGGGAGAAAAGGCAAGATTAGCATTGGCGCTCATGATTATTAATCCTAGTAATTTTCTCCTTTTGGACGAGCCAACTAATCATTTAGATCTGCAATCTAAGGAAAACTTAGAATTAGCAATAAACAATTATAAAGGTTCATTATTAATCATTTCTCATGATCGGTATTTTATTTCAAAGGTTGCAAATAGAATTGTTGAAATTAAAGATTCAAAGTTATTTTCATATGATGGTAATTACGAATATTTTTTAGAAAAAACTCAAAGCCATAAAAAGATTTGATTATTTTTAATAAAATTTACATTTGGCTAAGTAAGATCACTTATTTACCTTTACATATTTTACCGTCCTTGATTAATCTTAAAAATACAAAAATAAGTTTTAATAATTTAAATGAAAAATTACGATTTCCAAGAAAAACATTTTCAAATTGCTGATCCTGTCGAAAGTTATTTTGAATGTATTACTGCCTGCGACATAAGGGATGGTAGATGTATTTCTAGGTGTGTGGAAATACTTAAACAGAATGACAATTAAATCTTTTAGTTATTTTGTAGATTAGTTATATCAGTTGGTATTACTTTTAAATTAATAAATTTATTTCTACGCTTCAATAATATATTGACTTGTTTATTGATACCATTTTTACTTATTTGGTCTACAACGTCTGATGAGGTTTGAATCTCTTTATTGCCTACTTTTATTAAAATATCATTTATCATGATTCCACTTTTTTCTGCAGGACTGTTAGGAACAATATATCCAACTTTTACGACATTATCTTTTTTCTCAGAATTACTTTCTTCTATAAGACTTATCCCAATCATAGGATGTATTACTTTTCCATTTTTGATAAGTTGATCTGCAATTTCCTTAGCTCTATTAATTGGAATTGCGAAACTCAAACCAGCTCCAGGACCTGATCTAATCAAGGTATTAATACCAATTACTTCTCCATAGCTATTCAACAGTGGACCTCCAGAATTGCCAGGATTGATAGCAGCATCTGTTTGTATCAGTTCAAGTTTTTTATCATATATTCCTAATTGAGTGACGTTTCTATTTAGATTACTAATAATACCAAGTGTAACTGTGTTTTCGAGTCCAAATGGATTTCCAACTGCTATAGCCCAATCGCCAACTTTAATCTTTGCCGAATCGCCCAATTTTGCTTTTGGCCAAGGTCCTTTTCCTTCAATTTTTAGCACAGCTAAATCAGTAAAAAAGTCTTGTCCTATAAGTTTTGCGTTTAATTTTTTGCCATTAGTTAAACCAACAATCACCTTATCTGATCCATTCACGACATGAGCATTGGTCATTACAAGTCCATCAGCAAATATAAATCCACTTCCTTGGTTTTGCTCTATCCTTTGTCGCTTGTCATAAGGTAAATCTAATCCAAAAAATCTTTCAAAATATGGATCTATAAATAGTTGATGATTTTTAGAGAATTTTCTTTTATTAACATATCTTTGAGTATCAATTGTCACTACAGCTGCACCCGTTCTTTCTACAGCCTCAGTTATGAAAGATTTGTTTGAATATAAATTAACTTCATTGATTTTTGTTTTACTTAGAGGTAGGGATATTACTTTTGCAGGACATGTTATGCCAACTGTAATTAAAGAGGTGAGCAGTAATAGCTTTTTGAGGTATCTTTTCAATTTTGATTTTTTTATATCTTCGAGAGATTTAATACACAATAAAAGTGTAATTTAAATATAACTACTAATTAGATTAATTGAATCTAGAGAAAAATTTAATAACTTAAAATAGCTAAATTTCTTTTTTTCGGGCTATGATGTTAGACATATAATCAACTAATTTATAAGTTCGATGACTATTTTATTTCCAATCATATATTCTGCGGCCTTAACTTATTTAGTTTGGAAAGCTTTTAAAGTAATGTCCAATGGTTGGGGTATATCCACTAACCAAAATAAAAGTTTCAGTACTTCAAGTTTTAAACAAAAAAAGTATACGATACATCCAGAGCTTTTAGATAAATCAGGAAATATAACAGAGGAGGAGCTACTAACCGTAAGATTTTCCAATGACAATGACTCTACATTAGAAGAAAAAGGCTCAACAACTGATTAATCAACTAACATCTAAGGAAAAAAATTGGAATTAAGAACAAAAATTGTTTCAGCCGTAATAAGATCTCTCAAGTTACCTCCAAGGTTTCGTTTGAAAATGGTCAAAGAAGATCCAGTAAGACTTGAACTAAATATTACCCCTTCTTACGGTAAAAATCCCGTTATTGTTGGTATAGTTGAGTCTTTAGACTTAGTTGCGCGAAGAGATAGAGAAGGTAGATTACCCAGAGATCTCCAAGGTACTTGGGACTGGACTGTAAGGCATGGAAAAGTCAGTACGGGAGGTTGGAATCCAATGTTAAAAGAAGCATTGCAAACAATGTTTGATACAGGATTGCCAGCCATTGTATATGAAGAATTAACTGGGGATGAGTATCGACCTGTTGATGGTGTAAGACACGTTAAATAAATAATTTATTATTTATCATAAATTCTTCCTTAAAACGTTAAAATAATTCAGTAGATTATATAGTTAATTATGAATAATGACATTCAACCAAGATTTGGCTTCGTAAATTTTGCAGAAACATGGAATGGCCGTATGGCAATGATGGGCATTTTGATTGGTCTTGGTACTGAATTAATTACTGGACAAAGTATACTTCGACAAATTGGTATAGGTTAGTATTTTACTTTACTTCTTCTGCATCCACTTCAATGGTACTTTCACTAGGCCTTTCATTAAATTGATTTTTATTGTTGATATTTTCTAAATTTGCCCCACAATTCATGCAGGTTTCACTCAAGCCTAAGGATACAGCACCACAATTATTACATGAATTAATTTTTGATTTGTAAGAGTTAAAACCTATAAAGACTAAAATCACCAATAGAAGAGGAATTAAAAATAATAGGAGTAGGATATTACCGAGAAAACTTATGAAAAAGTTTATTCCAAAAATTGGAATAATTATAAGTATGATTAACGAATATGTAAGGAGATTTTTATTAGCTTTAAGAAAATAATTCATCTTAGTTATTGTTATTTATAATTTCTTTTTTTATTTAATATGGTCATACTAGCAATAACTACGCTCCAGCATTGTCCAAAATATAAAATCACTCCTAATAGCCATACCCATAAAGTAAGAACAAGAAAACCTCCAATAAAACCATATGCTTGAAATCTTGCTCCAAGTGAAAGAATACTTTTACTTACTGCTAAGTTCAAGGTGGTCAGGCCAATTCCAATAAGAAAAGATCCAGGTAAAAGTGGTTTCAATGGAACTTTTCGACTGGGTAAGAGAGCTTGTAATAAAAGAGCCATTAAAGAAAAGCCAATTAGTGGTATTGCAAACTGACCAACTTGTAATAACGGCAACTTTAAGAATAAATCAGAAATAAGATTATTAGATTTTGAAAGATTTTCTAAAACGTTACTTGGGATCATTCTAAGATTGGCACTAATTTGATCTAGTACCATTAAAAAACCAATAAAGAATACTACTAAAAAGGCTTCAACTCTATTTCTAAGAAACCTCGAAGCTTGGACTCTCCAAGCAGCATTTACTTTTTTAGAAGGAATTTCGTCTTCCCACAGCCTTTCTGAACCTCTCTGGAGAGATAAATATGCATTTCCTGCTGTAAATAGTAAAAACATAGCTCCGAGAATACCCGCTCCAAAACCTTGATCAATTAAATTAATTAATGTTGTTTCTACTAATTCAACTACTGAAGGAGGTAAAAGCTGAGCGGCAATAGAAATTATTTGTTGATCTAATCCCTCTTGTTTTCCTAGGAACCATGATGCTATTGATAGAGAGATTAGAAGAATAGGAAAAAATGATTGAAGTGTATAGTAAGCAAATGCAGCACTTAAATCTATACAATCAGATTTGCTCCATCTCTCACAAGCTCCCCATAAACTTTTCAATATCCATGTCGAGCTTCGCTGCATATTAATTTTTTTCAAATATTTTATTTATTTGTTTGTTTTTTATTGTATCTGATTAAGAAAATTTTCAAGCAATTATTTATTTATGATGCAATTATTTTTCCAGTAATAGATTACCCCATGGCTTTAAGATCTCAATTTTTTCTATAGATCTGCAAGCAATTAATGGAAAATTAGTATCGCTCAAGTTTTGACCTGAAATTAAATTTAAAGGGTTTGTTTTTAACCACTCTATAGAACAGTTGAGTTCTTCTAAGAGCAGCCAGGCCGCTGCAATATCCCATATTTTTGGGGTAGATTCTATTGCTCCGAAAGTTTGTCCCATCGCTACACTTGTTAAATTTAAACTCGATACACCTAAAAGTCTTATTTTGCCTGGAAATACTGAGTTTGGTTTTTTTTGTAAAATTTTTATAGATCTACTACACAAAGAAATGCATTCACTTTGACGATTATTTTGGTTAGGATCTATTTTTTGGTTATTTAACCAGACTCCTTCACCTTTAATAGATACAAACTTTTTTTTCAATGTAGGTATTATTAAAAAAGAAGATTGCGGTTTACCATCAACGAACCTTGCTACTGATATAGACCAGTAAGGAATCCCCGCAGCGAAATTTGTTGTCCCATCGAGTGGATCGACCACCCAATAGGCTTTTGAATTTGGAATTAACTTTTGCCCTTCTTCACTAAGGACCCCCTCACCAGGAGCTATTGAAGCTAGGCCATCTACGATTGTTTTGTCACTCCATAAATCACAACTTGTTAATAATGATCCGTCTGCTTTATTGCTAGCTCTAATATTTCCAAAATCTTTTTTTTGACGTTGACTAACTAATTCAAATAAAGAATCTAATTCACTTAATTGCTTATTAGTTAAACTTGATGGATTCATATTTGTAAATTGCAAATAGACTCTGTATCTTGAATTTTAGTATTTTTACTACCCAAACAATTTTTACTCATATTTATAAAAGTTAATCTTTCTAATTCATCTAAACTCAAATTGTAATTGTATATTGCATTAATATTTTTTGATTTAGCATTACTTAATTCATTTTGCCTAACAAGAACATCTTTTAGAGTTGATATTCCAACATCATATCTAAGTCTGGAAAGTCTTACAGACTCTTTGCTAGATTCAATTTCTTTAAGAGAAGAAATTATTTTTTCTTCATTTAATTTAAGATTTAAGTATGCTTTACTAATATTTGTGGTTAAAACATTTTTTAGATTTTCATAAGCATATTTTTCAGCTTCTGCATCTGCTATTTTTGATTTGTAGGAGTTCTTATTTTGTCCGCCATCAAAAATACTCCATGCAAAATTTAAACTTATGGTATTTGTATAATTAGATCCAGATTTTTCAGAATCGATATTAGTTGCTAAAGAGTCGCCCTTTGAAAATGTACTAGATAATGAATTACTTATATAGATATTTGGCTTATTTTGAGCTAAAAAACTATTTGCTTGGTTCTTTTTGATTGATTTTTGAAGAATAAGGTTTTTTAAGGAAAGATTTTTATCCAAACCTTCATTAACATTTTTATTCAATCTATGATTCCAATACCCTATAAGATTTTGCTCTTTATTAGTTTCTAAATCTCCCTTAATGTTGAGAATCTCTTTAAGAGAAATTTTATTAATTTCATGTTCTATTTTCTTTTCATTAAGTGATTGTTTATCTCGAGATAATTGAGCTTCTGCTTCAAGTACTTCAAATTTTGTTCCAATTCCAGCATCTAGTTTCGCATTGGCATTTTCTAAACTTGTTTTTGATAAATCAAGTGTGAATTTTTTATTTTGAATATCTTGATATGACTTTTTGTATTTGTGATACCTGATTCTTGCTTCTTGGATTAAATCTTTTTTCTTAATTTCATAATTATTTTCAGCAATTTTGTAATTTGTTTTAGCAATTTTAATTTCGGTTCCTCTAAGTGGGGCAATTAAATCCCACCTAATATTTAGTGAAGGATTGGCAGTAAATTGTGATGTTTTTAAAGTAGGTGAATTGCTATTGTACTTTTTACCTGCGATATATTTTGGTAACCCATTGGCTTGAAAATCCAAGGATGGGTATCTTTTGGCAATTTGACTGGAAAGATTAAAGCTTGCAGAGGCTACTAAATTTTGTAATGATTTTAATTCCTGATTATTTAATACAAGTTTTTCTATTTCTTGATAGTCAACAAAAGTAATATTTGATTTTTCTTCTAGAACATTATCAATATTATTTTTTGTTTCGCTCGATAGTACATTAAGGGAGTTGATACTTAGAGTAAGTGGCAAGAATAAGATAGGATTTATTACTCTTCTTAGCATGTTTTGTAGTGTCGAAGATATTCGATTATCCAATCAAAGTATTAATAATATCATTTGAATCATCAAGAACGTGAATTTTAGTATTTAATTGATTTTCAACTTCTTGAATACTTTTATCATCTAAAAATAAATCAGTATTAATTTTTAACATAATAGATGGTATGTAAACAGCTTCTCCTAAATCTTTATTTTGCAGCCCATGAATCAGGTCTTCTCCTGTTAGAAGTCCAGTTACAACTTGCTCTTGTCCCCAATAAATACTTGGTAGACCATATAAATTAATTATTAATCCATCAATTAAATTTAATTTTTTAACTACAGGAATTAGGGCTTCATAAACTAATTTACCAACTATCCAACTAACTTTTTTTGGCTTTTTTACTTTTTTGGGTAGGTTTTTAGTCTTCTCTCTTAATTTTTTTAGAAAGTTTCTAATAGTGCCAACTCCATTAGATTCTTGTGGCATATTTTCGTAGGTTTTGTAACTAGGTAAATTTGTTCCAGCAATTAAATACCATTCGTCTGCTAGCCAACAAAAACGAGTCCCAAGAGTAATTTGCAGAGAGGCTTGAATTCTCTCTACTTGTTTAATAGTTTTTATTGCGTATTCTGGGTTTATTGATTTCAATCCATCATTTTCCGGTCTAAATTTTGTGAGTCCTACAGGAACAATGGCAACTGAAAGTACTGTCTGAGAAGTTTTTTTGTAGAATTTAGCAAGTTCCAAAATTGATCTCTCAAGAATATACCCATCATTTATATCTGGACAAACAACAATTTGAGCATGTATTTGAATAGAGTTTTTTTCAAACCACGAAATTTGATCAAGGATTACTCCTGCTTTTTTATTTTTTAATAATTTTTCTCTTGTTGCGGGATCAGTAGCATGAACTGAAATAAAAAGTGGGGATAGTTTTTGCATAGCAATTCTTTCCCAGTCTTCTTTTTTTAAATTCGTAAGAGTTAGATAAGAGCCATAAAGGAAACTTAATCTATAATCATCATCTTTTATATAAAGGCTTTTTCTTTTACCACTTGGCTGTTGATCAATAAAACAAAATGGACATTTATTATTGCATTGCTTGATTGAATCAAATAATGCATCTTTAAAAATTATACCTAAATTAACATCTTGATCTTTTTCAATACTTATATTGTGAATTTCATGATTTTTATCTAAAACTGATATGTCTAAAGTTTCTTCACTTATGAGAATCTGATAATCAATTAAATCTCTTGGTTTTTTCCCATTAATACTAATAATTGAATCACCTGATTCAAACCCTATTTCTTGAGCAATGGAATTAGCTTCAATACTTTCAATTTCTGCAGGGTTTATTTTATAAGTAATATTAGGAACCAAAAGATCATTGGGATCTTTTGTGTAATTAATTTCTTGCCACACAATCTAAGGCTAAATACTCTTATTAATATTTATTCTAATCTTACATATGACTCAAGGTGTATTAAATACTTTTAAAAAAGTAAATATAAATGTGAAATTATGGGCCTTTAATTTATTAAAATGTATCGTTCGCAGTTTTTGAAAACACGATTTAGATTAATCAAAATAACTTTTTTCATTGAAAGAATTAATTACAAAAAATTTAGAAGTGAAAGATAAGTTGAAATATGAGTTGCATAACACAGTCGATTCATATGAGAAAAGCTTTTTATCAAATCCTTTATCCTTAAGATTATGGGCTTCCTTTTTTGTAATTTTACCTATTTTCGTTCAAGCCCCTTGGGTTAGATTAGAACCAATAAGCGCTCTATGTTTTACTTTTGTTATTCTCATAGGGGCATTTGTTTTGAATCAGAGAGGATCAAATAAGTGGTTTATTGTTAGTTCACTATTACTTGGCGTATCAGGAAGTTGGCTTGGTGGATGTTTGTTTTGGGGATGGTTAAGCCCATTTCCTATCCTTCACATACCTGTTGAAGCTGTAGCTCTCCCATTAGCTTTAATTGGACTTGGTACTAATTGGAAAATAGGTTCGAGTTTTTATCTATCTTCTCTATTCGGAACTGCAGTTACCGATATTACAATATTTTTAATCGGAATAATGGATCAATGGAAGCAGGTTATTACAGCAGATTCTGAAATTGCACCCCAAATTCTCCAAAAAACCTCAGAGAATCTTATCCAAATAAAGTCATTATCTATTATTGTTTTTGTTGCTTTATTACTTTGGTTGATTTCAAAAGAAATTTTTGATTATGCCACAATTAATACTAATAATGGCAAAGCACTCTTAGTTTCTAGTTATGTAATTCAAACGACATTGATTGTTGATGGTATTTTTATTGTTTTAGCAATTCTGCAACCAACTTTTAGTGGATTGGTTTAATGTTAAGGCCTCCATTTTCGCAAAAACCCATTCCATTAAATAATTGGGATGTTATCGTTATTGGCGCAGGAGCTGCAGGACTTATGACTTGCCTTGAATTACCTGCAAATTTAAAAGTGCTGCTTTTAAATAGGAATACTAGCAAAATATCTTCAAGTCGATGGGCTCAAGGAGGAATAGCATCTGTTGTTAGAAAAGACGATTCATTCGATCTTCATGCAGATGATACTTTAAAAGCAGGCGACGGACTATGTGATTTGCAAGCTGTAGAAATGCTTGTTAAAGAAGCCCCAGGTTGTGTCAATAGGTTGCAGAATTTAGGGATGATTTTTGATCAAAGTTCTGATCAATTAGCAACTACTTTAGAAGCAGCACATTCTCGACGAAGAGTTTTGCATGTGAAAGATCGTACTGGAAGAGCATTAGTCGAAGTTCTAGAAGATCATATTGAAAATAAAAAAAATATTCTTCACTGTAGAGGTGTAAGAGTCACTGAACTTTTTGTTGAAAATGAAGAATGTAAAGGGGTTCAGGTTCTTGATGGTGCAAATTTATATTGGATTCAATCAAGAGCTGTTGTTTTAGCTACAGGTGGGGGTGGGCATTTATTTACTAATACAACAAATCCTGCTCAATCTTCTGGAGAAGGCATTGCTCTTGCATGGAAGGCAGGCGCCGCTATCGAAGATTTAGAGTTTGTTCAATTTCATCCAACCGCTTTAAAATTTTATGGTGCACCTTGCTTTTTAATATCTGAGGCACTGAGAGGAGAAGGCGCTATTTTAGTGGATAAAAATGGTGAAAGCCCAGTTAAAAATCTTAAAAATCGTGATTTAGCTACTAGAGATCAGGTAAGTCGAGCAATTATGAAAAATATGCATGATAATAATGTAGATCATGTTGGTTTAGATCTTCGGTATATTGATCCAGAAAAAATTGTAGAGCGATTTCCAACTATCATAAGTCGATGTCAGGATTATGGTGTGAATCCTTTAAATGAGGTTATTCCTGTGGCCCCTGCAGCTCATTATTGGATGGGAGGTGTAAAAACAGATTTAAATGCTTCTTCGACACGAAAAGGATTATATGCCGTTGGAGAAGTTGCATCTACAGGTGTGCATGGTGCTAATAGATTGGCAAGTAATTCACTGATGGAATGCCTCGTTTTTGCAAGAAAAATGTCTTCAATTGTTTTGAATGAACGTTCTAAATTTGAAAAATTTGATAGATCATTCAAAGAGTTTGATATTCAAGATCCAAAAGAAGATCAAATTTCTCAGATCTCTGAAAAAATTGATGAATTAAGAAAACTATGTTGGTCTAATCTAGGAGTATCTCGAAATAAGGCAAATATGAGTAAATTTTTACATAATATTCAAGCTGATATTTCTCAATTACAAAAAAATGCTTTACTAAGTTATCTTGAAAAAATAGAGTTTGATCAAAAAATTAAACTTAGTGAGCGAAATAGAAGGGCACTCAATCTTTTACTTGATTTAAAGAATAGACAAATAACTACCGTAACCTTATTAAAAGCTTGTCTATTTAGAGAAGAGAGTAGAGGAGGCCACTATAGAGGTGATTTCCCTAATAAATATAAAAATTGGGAATGCCATACTAGACAACAGTTAGATCAAAAAATTCAAAAAAGATTTATTAAAAATTAAGATCTCCCTGATAGTCGGTTTTTGTTGCTAATTCATTTAAGTCACGTGTACCACTAATAATTTCTCCATTTATTTCCCAAGAAGGAAATCCACTGATTCCTTTGGTTTGGCATAGCTCATACTCATTATCCATACCATCTTGAGCACATTCAACTACTTTTAATTCTTTAACTGCTTCCTTACCAAATAATTGTTTCTGATCGTGGCAATGAGGGCACCAGTATGCACTATACATAACAATATTGTTTTCACTTAAAAATTTTGCAAACTTTACCTTCTGGGGAGAGCTTGAAGTGGTAATTATTGGCGATACATTTTCAGTGGGTTTTGCAAAATCAATAGCATTAGAGGGGTCAACGTTTGTTGACCAAATTAGGCCCCCCAGCAGTACACTAATGGCTACAATGAAACCTCTAAAAATCATAGGTTCTCTACTTTCGAATTTTGCTCCAATCATAGAAATTATAAAGATAGAAAACGATAAAATTGCTGAAAGTATACAAAAAAAGCAATATGCTTGAATCTTAAAAAACATTATATTTATCAATAAAAAGCTAAATGTTGATGACGCACAAGAAATTATAAATACTAACCACCATAAAAACTTATTTAGTTTTTCTTTTGGGGAAATTAAATTAAGCGAGAGTATTATTGTGATAACTAATATTGATAAATATGTTATGAATCCAGCTAATGAGAGAGGTATATTAACTTGATTATTTTCAAATAAAGTACCCCAAGGACTATTTAAAACCGTTTCACAACCATTTTGTATTCCTGGACATGAAAGCGAAGTAAATAATCCCCAGTTTTTTAAAGTAATCGAACCTGTATCAACTATGCCTATAGTGCTAAGGATGGCGATAATGATTTTTGGCCATTTCAAATCTTTTTTATTTCTTCTGTTTACAGTCTTAAGGGCCATACAAAAAGAAAGTTTGTTATTTACATTATCTATCCTAATATTATCTTGGCATGAGAGTTATATACGAAATGCTTTTTAAATCTTTTAATTCTTATTATTCAAGTTGTGAAACAAAATAGTCTCAATGTAAAAGAAAAAAAACTATCTAAGATTGCATTTAGTCATGTTGGTTGTGAGAAAAATCTTGTTGATACTGAACATATGCAAGGCTTATTAGATAAAGAGGGTTATGAAGTTGACAGTAATATAAATGATGCAAATGTTGTTGTTGTAAATACTTGCAGTTTTATTGAAACAGCTAGAGAAGAATCTATTAGAAAAATTCTAGAATATACAAATCAAGGAAAGGAAGTAATAGTTGCAGGCTGTATGGCTCAGCATTTTAAAGATGAGCTTATAAAAGAAATCCCTGAAATAAAAGGTTTGGTTGGGACAGGAGATTATCAAAAGATAGCCAAGGTTTTAGACAGAGTAGAAAAAGGGGAAATCGTTAATGAAGTTTCAAAAATACCTGAATTTATTGCAGATGAGGAAATGCCTCGTTTTGTAGATAAAAATAAATTTGTTGCTTATCTTCGTATTGCTGAAGGCTGCAACTATAATTGCGCTTTTTGTATTATTCCTAAATTGAGAGGTCCGCAAAGAAGTAGAACAATAGAATCTATAGTTTCAGAAGCTAAAAGTCTTGCAAAGCAGGGAATACAAGAAATGATATTAATCAGTCAAATAACAACCAATTATGGTCAAGATATTTATGGCAAACCATCATTAGCCAAACTTTTGAATGAGCTTTCTAAAGTTCCAATTCCTTGGATCAGGATACATTATGCTTATCCAACGGGTTTAACTGATGAAGTTATTAGAGCTTTCAAAGATTCAGAAAATATAGTACCTTACTTTGATTTACCACTTCAGCATAGTCATCCAGATGTGTTGAGGATTATGAATAGACCTTGGCAGGCTTCTTTGAATGAATCAATTTTGGAGAAAATTAGAAAAGAAATTCCATCTGCTGTATTAAGAACTAGTCTCATTGTTGGTTTCCCAGGAGAAAAACAAGAACATTTTCAACATCTTCTGGAATTTTTGTATAGGCACAAATTTGATCATGTAGGAGTGTTTATTTTTTCTCCTGAGGACGGAACTGCAGCTTTTGATTTACCAAATAGAGTATCCCAAGAGGTTGCAGATGCTAGAAAAGATAATGTTATTGCAGTTCAACAAAATATCTCTAAAGATAAAAATCAGTCATATGTTGGTTCAAAAATGAAAGTTTTGGTAGAAAAATTATCAGAAAATAACGAATTAATAGGTCGGTCCTATAATTTCGCGCCTGAAATTGACGGAAATGTGATTTTATCTATTAATACTAATAAAGATTTGAAAAATTATATTGGTAAATTTGTTGAAGCAAATATCGCTTTTGGGGATGAATATGATTTGTATGGAGAGATTATTAAAATTTTATAGTTTTTAAATTAATTTAACTGCTCTTAAGAGCTTGTCTAATGCGAAAGCAGCTCCAAAACCAAAACTAATAAATGCAATATAGAAAATGATGTTCATTAAATTTTTTATTTTTATTTAATTTACCATCAGATGAAAAGATAAGATTTTTTCGTTTAATTTCTTAATCTTGGATATATGGTAATTTTTTGTATAAACATTCTTCTGCTTTTTGAAGTTCCCGGCCTAAATATAGAGCATGATCGAATCTGGTTATTAAGTCATTTCTTTCTTCAGTAATCAATATTCCAAGTTGTTTCGCACTAATACCTTTAAAAATTTCATTACTAACTCTTTTATTTTGAGAGTCGCATTTAATTGGTTCATTTGTTTCTGGGTCAAGAGCATAGCCTTCTTTATTGATGTTATTTAAAAAGTGCTCTAAAATTATTTTATTTTCTTCTAAATCTACTTTTATAATAAAATAACCATTTGGATCTAAATCTATATATCGGTTGGATAGATTATTATCAATCTTTATTTTTTCATCTAAACTTTTACTAGAATCCATTATTTGAAATTAATAAAAACTATATTACTAATATAATCTTTAGAAATGCCAAATAATTTTTTATTTAAAGGGTATAGAATTATTCTCAAATTCAATTTCCTTCTCGGTTTCTTTATTCACTTCATTTAGCCAAGGATAAATTATATTTTCCATATTTTTGTCAAACCACTTATGCAAGCTAATGGTGCTTTTTGCAAAAAACCCTCTCCGCCTTTTATGTTTACCACCCGCTCCAGGATCAAAAAAATGGATACTATTTTTTATTGCCCATTCAATTGGCTGGTAGTAGCATAATTCAAAATGTAAATTAGATATTTCTTCTTGACTTCCCCAATATCTACCCCATAAGTTGTTTTTATTTTTAACGCACATAGACATAGCAAAAATATCATTCGAATCATTTTTTGATGCGCTAAAAAGTAAAATATTTTTTTTATTAGCAATAATTTTTTCGAAAAATGTAGATGTTAGATATTTACTTCCCCAAACTCCCCACCTAGAACAATGCTGTTCATAAAAATTATACATTTTTTTGAGGATTTCTTGGTTGATATCATCTTCATTAAAAATTTCTACTTTTACATCTTGTTTAGTAATTGATTTTCTCTCTTTTTTGATATTTTTTCTCTGATTAGAATTAAATCTACAAAGAAAATCATCAAACGTCTTCTCTCCATTACTCCTCCATTCACTGCTTGAATTTATCCATTTATAGTATCCCAAAGATTTAAGATGGTTGCCCCAGCTTTCGTCAATGTATAAAAAATTACAACTTAAAATTTTGTTTGTAATCGCAAAGCTTTCGATATGGTTTATAAGTAAATTTGTAATTTCCTTTTTATCTTCATTTTTTTTATAAAGAAATTGATATCCATTTACAGGACTATAAGGACTCATTCCAATTAATTTAGGGTAATAATTTAAATTTAGCTCTTGCGCCAATCTTGCAAATGATTGATCAAAAATGAATTCTCCATAGCTATGATTTTTTAAAAAAAGCGGAGCAATTCCTAATATTTCTTCATTTTTATAAGCAACAAAATATAGAGGTTGCCAACCAGTTTCTCTTGAGACACTTTTTGATATTTCAAGGTTTTTAAGCCAAGTCCATTCATAAAATGGATTATTGATTTCATTTGTTAATTCATTCCATATATCCTTGGAGATTTCCTTAATTGACAATTTGACTTCAACTTTATGTGTTTTTTGGTTCATTTATTATTGAATCTATTTCAAATTTTTTTTGTAATGAATATGGATTTCATTATTCATTAAATTTTTAATTGATTTTATTTCCCAAATTCTTTTGAGATTAAAAATCTCATTAGTTTCTTCCGTAGGGATCCATGTATATTTACCTCCAATAATTTGTGGAATTATTGTAATTTTTATATCTGTTATTAGATCCTCTTTTATAAATGAATTTATAAGTTTTGCACCTCCTAAAAGAGCTAGATCATTTATCCCTTGTTTTTTAAGTGAAATTAAAGTTTTACTCCATGAATCTTCGAAAAAGAGTTGTTTCTCGAAGTCATTATTCAACGAATTATCAACTTTACTTTTGCTTATTAGCCATCTTCTAATTGGTTGACGAAAGTATTTCCAATTACTGTTAAATTTTTTGCTATTTGAAGCAACTATAGAAATTGGTTGTTTTTTTGATATTGTTACTTCGTCATTACCATTGAGATTTTTCATTAGGTAAGTTGATTGATGAGCTATTAAAGTACCTAAACCAAAAATGGTGGCGTCAACCATTGATAAGTGTTGATTTAACATTTTTTTATCTTCTTCGCTTCCAAGATGCGATTCTCCACCTCCAGGAAATGCAATTCTCCCATCAAGACTAGAAGCTATAACAATTATTACTCTTGGGATACTCAAGTTTGTGAGACTAAACTATTTTCAAGTTTCAACTTCAATGAATTGGTTAGCTTTTGATCAACATAAATTTCTGCAGCATTATTTGGACTCTCTTGGAGTCTTATTTTGTGTAATGTTGCACCAAGTTCATGTATTGGATTTTTAAGAATATCAGAAATATATAAAGCTATATTTTCAGCAGTTGGAACACAATTAAAGAAAAATTTTATATCTTTATTGAGAAAAGTATGATCTAGTTGTTCAACAACTAAATCATTAATTATCTCCTGGAGCGCAGATAAGTCGCAAACCATTCCCGTTCTTTTATCAATGTTTCCTTTTACAGTTATATCGACAAGATAGTTATGACCATGTCCATTAACTCTGGCACATTTCCCATAGATTTTTTTATTTTCATCAAGGGAAATCTCTTCTTTTGCAAGTCTATGAGCGGCTGCAAAATGAGTTTGTACTGTTAAAAATGCTTCCATGTTTTTTCCAAAATAATCTGCCCATAAATTTGGGTTTTCATAAAGCCTTAGACTTGTAAGAGGTAAATCATCCTTTAGACGACTCCAAATAACCTTTACTAATGCTTCAGTTGTGGGAAGTATACCTTCTTGATTATTAACATTAAATTCAGGCCAGACATCATTTAAAAAACGAAAATCTAATTGTCCAGTAACCTTATCTTTAATAGAGTGTTTTACATCAGAGAGATTAAGTACCATTCCATCAGAGTCTAGTTCTCCACCCATTGAAACAATAAGTTCATAATTATGACCATGACCTGGTGCAATACTGCAATTTCCAAAAAGAGATAAATTTTCTTCTGGAGTTTTTTCAGGAAGCCAATAACGGTGACTAGAACTAAAGCAGGCACGTCGAGTTATGACGCATTCACGTCCTTTTCCATGTAATGGTTTGGATTGTGTAGAAGTCATACCTTTCTGCGATAATACTATCTTAAGGTTTTAAATACGCTTTTGTCTTTATGGAACAATCCATTATCAAAAAAACAGTTCATACTTTAAAGGGCAGAAACATATTTTTAATAGGAATGATGGGTTCTGGCAAGTCACAAACCGGTTTGAAGCTAGCTGAATTATTGGAGTATAAATATATTGATTTAGATTCTTTAATAGAGAAGTTGGTAAAAAAATCTATCAATCAAATTTTTAATGATGAAGGAGAAAATAATTTTCGTGAATTAGAAGCAAACTGCCTTAAAGAAACTATTAAAATTCCTTCATTAGTAATCTCTACTGGGGGAGGAATAGTTACCAAATCGGAAAACTGGGGAATCTTAAGGCAGGGAATAATTGCTTGGATAGATGTCGACAAAGATATAGCAATAGAAAGATTGAAAAATGAAATTGAAAATAGGCCACTTCTTCAGGGAAAGAATCTAAATGATTTATATATGAGCATTTTTCAATCTAGAGAAAATTTGTATTCTCAAGCAGATTTAAGAATTCAAGTAAAAAGGGAAAATATTGAAGAAGTGGCTATGAAAATAATTAATGCAATTCATAAAGAAATAATTAGTTAATCTGGTTCAATTCTTACTGCAAACCATTTGATAACGTATCCTATTTTTATTTCTAATTCATAAGTGCTTTCTAATAATTCTTCAAAAAATTCCTGATCAGGATCCTCTATATTTTGATATATTGTTTGTGTTTCTGTCTTACTGAGCCAATTCTTCAACCATAAAATTGCTTCTTGCTTTGATACAATTTTTTCTTTTGAATCTGGCTCTAATAATACATAATGATCTGATGCTCTTATTAGTGGATTTGACATAATGAAGATTCTTCTTGGATTAATTATTTGCTTGATTTTTCAAGGAATTGTTTTAGAAAGTTCTTTTGCTTTTGTAGATTCTAATGTACGAGAGTTTTTGGAAAATCGTGTAAATCAATGGCCAGAATTATATTTACCAAATTTTAAATTGTCGGATACTTCTAAGGATTTAATTTATCCTAAATGGTTCGAGGGCAATTGGCTTGTTACTTCTCAAGATATAATTAATGATTCAGAAGAGCCAGTTATTTATAAAGTAAATTTTTTTAAGAATGATTCAGATTTAGTTGTTGGTAATCGTGCAAAAAATTCTGAATCTATTGGAAAAGCAATATTTGGTGATACCTTAATCAAGGTTGTAAATGATCCTCAATCTATTAATAATCAAATTACTTATTTAAAAGACGATTTTTACATAGATTCAAGAATTACAGGGAGAAATCAGATCCAAGATGATGATATTTTTTTCGCAGATGAGCTAGTTATACAAACAGCACATAAGCCAGGTGCTTCAAGGATTAATCAGGTAGAGACCATTAGTAAATTCCAAAAATGTTCTGAAGAAATATTGGAAGTTGATAATTTAATCAAACCATCAATTTGTGGAGTGCAATATGTTGCTTCTTATGGTTCAAAAGTTGGTGATCCTTCCATTCATGCTATAAAAACAAATAAATATAAATTGAAGTTTGAATTTATTGAGAGTTAGCACTAAAAAGAAATTCTTCTAAGTTGTTCCTCCACATAAAAAGATTTTCTAGATAAGGGTTATTTATGTATTCTTGGCTACCCTCTCCTGAAAGAATTGGTCCTGCAGACTTTGGAAATTTAAGAAGGGATAATTGAGCAGCAATTGAAATATCTGCAATTGATAAACTATCTCCAACTAAATATTTTTTGTTGATCAAGGATTTTGATAAAGCTTCCAGTAATTTTTGGAGTTCTAAATTATCTTTAGAAGACAAAACTACATTAGAAATTTTACTAAGATTTTCAAAAGGTAATTTATCAACAATACTTTTAACTGAAGACGGTATTTCATCTGGAAGTAATGCAGTTCTTAGCTGTGGATTTTCTATTGCAGATTTTATTAACGCTTTTCTACAAGTTGTAGCCATTGTAGTATCTGCCCAGTCTTCAATTAGTTTGCATTGTGCAAATAATATTGGATCCTCTGGAAAGAGTGGATTGTTTTCATTTTTTTTATCTATATATTCGCAAATAGTTGAAGAGTCATTAATAATTTGATCATTACTATCGACTATTACAGGTACTTGTTTTTGACCTGATAATTTAAAGATTTCAAATTGGCCTATTCCAGGTGTTACTTCTTCAACTCGATATTGTAGTTTTTTTGCATGAAGAGCCATTCTTGTTTTTAAACAAAAAGCACTATGCCTAAATTGATATAATGTAATCATGCTGTTTAATGTTTGTTAAAACTTAGCTAAAAAAGTAATCTATTTGTGGAGCTGATGGGCGAATTCTTCTCTAATGTTGCGAGATATCCAAAGTATTTGATATCTATCATTGTTGGGGGACTTGTTGCATTGCTTGAACCTTTATTCAAAAATAGATCAAATCCACTCACAGTAGTAGGTTTGATATCTTCTGTCTTAAGTGCTTTCATAACTGTTTATTTTGTCTTGCAAGCGATGACAAACCCAATAAATTTACAACCATAATGCCAAATAATTACCGTCTTGCAAAAGTTTCTTCTCTTTTGAAGAAAGAAATAACCCTTATTTTGCAGAATGATTTAGAAAATGATCTTATTAGAGATCATTTCGTAAATATTTCTAAGATTGATTTATCAGGTGATTTGCAACACTGTAAAATTTATATAACTTCAACTGCTCAAGAGAAAGTGAGGAAAGAGATTGTTGAAAAATTGAATACTGCTAAAAGCTCTATTAGGCATAGTTTAGGAAAAAGAATTGAGATGAGAAGAGTTCCAGAGATAATTTTTAAAGACGATGTTGTTCTTGATAAAGGGTTATCAGTCTTGAAACTTCTCGATGAATTAAAAAATAAACATCAAAATCATAATGTTGAGGACAAGGATGCCAAAAGTTGATCTACCTCTTGATCAAAGAAATATAATTATCACTCGATCAAAAGAAGGGATATTAGATATAAAAAAGATATTTACAAGCAAGGGCGCTAATGTATTTGATTTGCCTGCAATAAGCATTAGTGATCCTGATGATTTGAATCCTCTTGACGAAGCGTTAAATCAAATAAATGATTTTCATTGGATTATTTTTTCCAGTAGTAATGGGATCAAATTTGTAGATAAAAGACTAAATTATTTTAATAGTTCATTAAAAGAGTGTTCTAAAAAAACAAAAATCGCTGTAGTCGGAGAAAAAACTTCAAAAACTCTTGATGATTTTGGGATTAAAGCTGATTTCATACCTCCAGAATTTGTTGCTGAAAGTTTAATTGATAATTTCCCAGTATCTGGTTATGGACTTCGAGTTTTTATACCAAGAGTGCAAACAGGTGGTAGGGATCTAATTGCAGATCAATTTAGAAAGTCTGGTTCTCGTGTATCTGAGGTTGCTGCATATGAAACTAGGTGTCCTGACTCAATTCCCCAAGAAACAATTGATATTATTACTAATCGAAAAGTAGATGCAATTATTTTCTCAAGCGGTAAAACCGTAGTAAATGCTGCTTTTTTATTAGAAAAAAAACTTGGTAAACAGTGGTTAGAATATTTTGACCAAATTAAGTTATTAACTATTGGACCTCAGACAACAAAAATGTGTAACAAGATTTTTGGAAGAGTTGATAGTCAGGCACAAAAATATACTTTTGAAGGACTACTAGATGTAGCAATTAATATTTTTAATTAGAAAAATTTTTTGTATAGTTCTTTTCAACTAAATCTTTGAACCTATCAATATTGGCCTGTAATTCGTTTGTAACCATTTTTCCTAAAATGTTTTCTTCCATAAACCGAGCAATCATTTTTGGTAATTCATAAGTTATTGCTAAATTTACCGTTGTGATTTGATCAGTTTTACTTTCGAAAACTACTGATCCCTCAGTTGGTAAACCTCCTATTGATTTCCATTTAAGTTTGCTTTTTTCAACCCTTTCTGTAATTTGAGCTTTCCATTTAAACCTAAAGCCATTTGCAGCTAAAGTCCATTCTGTTAAATCCGGTAACTTATTAGTTTTTTCGTCAACTGTTTTTACAGATTCAATCCAGCTCATCCAGAGTGACATTGAGTCTAAATCGCTCCATGTGTCCCATACATTTTCAAGAGGCGCATTAACAACTGTTATTACGTCATGTTTTAGCCAAGTACCCATTAATTAACTTACTGCAAGATTTTTTGCTAATTCGGCTTTCTTCTCTAAAATTGCGGCAGCAGCTAAATGACCACTCATTGTAGCTCCCTCCATAGAGTCTATATAATCTTGTTTTGTATAACTACCAGCCATGAAGAAATTAGATATAGATGTTTTTTGATCGGGTCTGAAAGGTTCCATACCTGGAGCTTCTCTATAGAGTGATTGTGGAATTTGTACTACGTTACTCCAAAGCAATTTTAGGTTTTTTGAGGATGGGAATAGACGGCGAACCTCTTTATCAATTTCTTTTGTAATTCTTTCTGTGGATCTTCCCATCCATCTATCGCCAGGAGTTAAAACACATTGCAGAAGCGATCCCATATCTTTTTTTCTATAGTCTGCTGGACTTGCTAGTGCTAAATCAGCAAAACAACTGAAAGAGGCATCAGCAGAATAAAGAAGGTTATCTAGTCCTATTGGTTCGTTTCCAGTATTATCTTTTTGTAATTCAGTAACCCAACCGTCATATCTTAATTGGATTGTGGCAACAGCTACAGCTCTAAGTTTTTTTAAACCTTCAAATTCTTTGAATTGATACCATTCTTTTGGAATTATTTTTTTTATTCCAGGAACATCACAGGCAGCTAGAAATTTATCTGCAAACACTGCCTTAATTCCTTCAGGAGAAGATATTTTTAATTGATTTACTGAATAAGAGGAAGATTCCTTTTCATAAATGATTTCTTCTACCTTATGGTTTAGATGTATTTTTGCTCCTTTGTTTGTGATGTAGTCGACGATAGGTTGCGTTAACCACTTATGTGGGGAACCTTTTAAAAGATTAAGTTTTGAGGCTTCTGTTTTTGAAGCAAACATCATGAAAATAGTTAGCATGCATCTTGCTGAAATATCTTTGCAATTAATAAAACCTAATGCATATGCGATAGGATCCCACATTCTTTCCAAACTTTTTTCACTTCCACCATGGTTTAAAAACCATTCTTTAAAACTAATTCTATCTAGATCTCTAATTATTTTCATTGCGCCTTCATAGTCTATTAATCCTCTAACGATTGGACTTGTCCCTAAAGCTAAGGCATTTCTGAACTTATCTACCCAAGTAAGTTGTTCGGTGGTAAAAAAAGCTTTAAGTCCGTTAAATGGAGCACCTAAAGGGAATCTGAAGTCTAACGATTTTAAATTACCACCATTATTGATAAATAGATGAGTATGATCTTTTGGGAGTAAATTGTCTAGAGCTCCCACTTTTTTCATTAATTTAAAAAGATTTGCATAATTGTAAAAAAATACATGTAAACCCATTTCTATGTGGTTGCCATCCTTATCTTCCCAACTTCCTACTTTACCTCCCCAAAATGACCTGCTCTCGTAAATTTCTACTTCATGACCTTCATCAACTAAATTGACTGCTGCTGTAAGACCAGCTAATCCAGAACCAACTATCGCAATTTTCACTTTTTCTTAAAATTATAACAAATCAAGTTTGGATAATGTTTGTTCTATGCATCCCATCGATTAAGTTTTTATATTATAGATAGTGAAAAGCCCATGTTTATGGAAAATTTAGAAGTTAAACAGGAAATTAAAAATTCTGTTGATGGCAAAGGTATCCTAATTACGAATGATGCTATAGAACAAATTTCAAATTTATTGAAGGACCAAAGTGATAAAAAAGCACTAAGGGTAGGAGTAAGATCTGGCGGTTGTAGTGGGATGAGTTATACGATGGATTTTATAGGAACTGCTGAAATAAATCCCGATGATAAAGTTTATGATTATTCATTAAAAGCTGATCAAAGCTTTAAAGTTGTTTGTGATCCTAAAAGTCTTTTATATATTTATGGAATGCAGTTAGATTTTAGTAAGGAATTAATTGGAGGTGGCTTTAATTTTGTAAATCCCAATGCCTCTCAAACTTGCGGTTGTGGAAGCTCTTTTGCAGTTTAATTAATAATGAATAACGAAATTAATCCCATAGAAGAGGATTTTAATGCAGCTTTATCAAGATATAAAGCAGGGAAAGATTTAATTCCAATCGTTCAGGATTTTCAAAAAATTATACAGCAAATTCCAAATCATTTTGCTGCCTGGACTTGTTTATCATGGCTTCAATTACTTTTGAAAAATAATGAAGAAGCTTTGTCAGCTGCCAGACAAGCTGTTCGATTAAATCAGCAAGATCCACAGGCAAGAATGAATTTGTCTTTAGCTCTTTTGGCTACCAATAATAAAGGTGTTAGGGATCATATTGAGTTAATAAAAAAAAATGTCTATGATGATGCCGGATGTTAAAAGTGAGTTGAAAGAATCTGTTGAAGACGGATTAAGTAGATATCCAGATTGGCCTGAGTTAACCAAAGTAAAAAAATGGTTGGAATTTTAAATTGTTTAAGATTTTAATTTTAAGTAATGGACATGGAGAAGATCTATCTGGCAGTCTATTAGCTAAACAATTCGTAAAAAGTGGTTATTCTGTTCATGCTTTCCCAATTGTTGGTATGGGAAACCATTACAAAAAAGAAAAAATTAAGATTATCGGTAAAACTAAGGAATTTAGAACTGGAGGAATTGGTTATAATTCTTTTAAGGGAAGACTTAATGAGATATTAGGAGGAGAAATATTTTATCTTCTAAAAAGATTATATTTAACTTTTAAAATAAGAAAAAAATATGATTATTTTTTTGTAGTTGGAGATATTGTGCCAGTTTTTTTTGCATGGGTTTGTAAGAAAGATTTTTTTACATATCTAGTTGCTTATTCCAGCCATTATGAAGGGAAGTTGAAATTACCATGGCCTTCTAAATTTTTCTTGCTCTCACAAAAAGCAAAAAAAATATATACGAGAGATTCCCTTACAGCTAATGATTTAACTTTGCAGTTAAAAAAGAAAGTGTCTTTTTTAGGTAACCCATTTATGGATAAGTTTTTTCCTAGAAACAAAGTATTAAATAAAGATGAATTTAGTATTGGATTATTTCCAGGAAGTAGATTCCCTGAGATTTTAGATAATTTTGTTTTGATTTTAGAGGTATTAGAGGCATTGTCAGATTTAAGATATTTTCAAAAAATTCAGTTTAATTTTGCAATAGTTAATGCTCTATCTCCATTCAAAATAAAGGAGATATTTCAAAAAAGAGGATGGTTGAAAATAGAAAATATAAAAGATAATAATCTCTTGAAATTCCAATATAAACTTTTAGAAGTGAATATATATTGGAATAATTTTGACGAAATATTATTGAAAAGTAGATGCTGTATTAGCATGGCAGGAACAGCAGCTGAGCAAGCGATTGGATTAGGAAAACCTGTTATTCAGATTGAAGGTAAAGGTCCACAATTTACAAAAACTTTCGCAGAAGCTCAAAGACGTTTACTTGGAAAATATGTTTTTTGTGCCAGTAATTTTAAAGACAAAAATGATCAAATCAATCAGACAATTAAATTGATCATAAAAATAATATACCTCATACAGCTCAATAAGAAGTTTATGATCTCATGTAATGAAAATGCTAAAAAAAGACTGGGTGAAAACAAAGCTTGTCTTAAAATGTTTGATGATATGAATATTGTTATAAAAAATGACTAAGGAGAATAATCAAAATAAGTTAAAACAAATTATTGATAATTTGTTATTAATAAATTTATTTACGGTCATTTTTTTTGCAATATTTTTTATTTTTGCAATCATTATGCAATTTAATGGGATATTTATTTTTATTAATTTTATTCAGATAGTTTGGAATCCTCTTGTAGTTCCATTGATTACAATTCTTATTATTGGTGCTTTATTAAACGGTATTAATTCTTGGTGGAGGCGTAAATTGCTTTCTCAAGAAGAGGATATTTAAAATTATAATTTTTGATTTTACTGCTAATTACTTTTTGTCCTTCTAAAACAACTTTCGCTCCATCTCCTAACAATATTTTTAAAACCGCTCCAGGCACTGGAAGTAAATTAGGTCTATTCAGACATTTGCCTAAAGTCTGAGAAAATTCTCTCATTAATACTGGATTTGGTGCAACAGCATTAAATACTCCCGAAGACTTTTTATCAACTAATGCTTGAATAATTAATGCACATAAATCAGTTCTATGAATCCAACTCATCCATTGCTTACCATCTCCAATTGGTCCACCTAATCCAACTTTAAATATAGGGATCATTTTTCCTAATGCTCCTCCGTCTTTCTCAAGAACAATTCCAATTCTAAAAATAACTAACCTTGAGAAAAATGGTTTTTCAGCGGCGACCGCTTCCCATTTTTTGCAAAGATTAGATAAAAAGTCTTTTCCTCCAGGACTATTTTCAGTGAATTCATTAGATAAACTTGTACCGTAATAACCTATAGCTGATCCATTTATGATGACTTTTGGGTTTATTTTTAAATTTTTAAGGGTCTTCATCATAAATTTCGTGGTGTTAATACGACTATTTTCAATCTCCTGTTTTTGTTCAGAAGTCCATTTTTTTTCTGCTATGGGTTCTCCCATCAAGTTAATAATTCCATCTGTCTCTCTTAAAATATTTAGAAGATTTTCGTTATTCCAGTTTTTTTCTTTTGATAAATCTATTTGTAAAAATTTAAACTTATTGAAATCTAAATCAAGCTTTAATTTACTAATGGGTTTTCTACTTACAATATATATTTCGTGATTTTCATTGAGTAGTGTTGGTACCAATTCTTTTCCAACAAATCCAGTACAGCCAAGTAGTAAAAGACGCATATCTTATAAATGTTTATCATTTAAGGCTATTAAATTTTTTAGACGTTTGTAATTATTATTCCGGTATAAATTTTTTTCAATAGTTTTCAAACAAGTTTTTGTATAATGAATTTCAAATAACTTTCTTGAATTTATTATGACAGATTCTATTCCAAAGAAACCTCTCAAGAAAGGAAGCTTGGTTTTTGTCGATAAAGAAAATTATATAAAAAGTATCGAAGCGCTAGCCAGTGATGATGATCTACCTAATTATGTCTTTGAAGGTCCTGCAGAGATTCTTTCAGTCAAAGATGAATATGCTCAGGTTAGATGGCGCAGACCTGTTCCAGATGTTTGGTTGAAATTAGATCAACTTAAAGAATATACTCAATAAAATTCTTATATCTAAAAGTTTTTATTTTTTTTCTCTATAGACATCTTTGATTGTATTCTTTTTGCTTCTTTGATCATTTCTTTGCCATCAAATAAGTAATTATCTACGTATCCTTGCGTATATCTATCAAATTCTGATAGCGCATCTTTAACTTTTGAAAAACAATGATAAAGATCAAGGCCTAAGGCTGAAATAGACTTTGGAACTATTTTTTTGTTATAAATTTTTTCAACTTTTTCTACTTTCTTTTGTGAAAGAATAATATAACTGCAAAAATTTTCCATTAGTTCGTCATCATATGGATCCGCAGATAGTTCTTTTATTTCGTTATTTAAAGGTTTAATGATTTGACTAATTAATCTATTTATCGGACTATAAATTTCTTTAATCCATGCTTCAACTTCTTTGTCCTTAATTGAAGAATTATGTTTTTTTGAATTAAATTTTTCTTCCCAATTTTCATTTAATGATTCAAATGATGAGCTGGAAAAGGAAAAACTGCTATCGTATTGTTTCTTTTTGATAGGGTCATTTAGAGTTTCCCAGGCATTTTGTATTGCAAGAAAGCGTTCTTTCTTGCCGCCTGCATCTGGATGATGTTGCTTAACTAAAGAGCGATATGAAGATTTAATTTCACTTCTGGTTGCATTTTGTTTGAGACCTAATTCTTCATATAAATTTTTTTCCATTTTTATAAAATATGCATTAAAGATAACCATCTTTTCTGGCTTGAATCGAAGTATTAGATTCAAACATTGCCGTTGATAAATATCTTTCTCCAAAACTTGGAAGAATAACTATCAATCTTTTATTCATTAGTTCTTTTCTTTTGCCGATTTTTATAGCTGCTGCTAAAGCTGCACCGCTGCTGATGCCAGATAAAAGACCTTCCAATCTAGCTAATAAACGCCCATAATAAAATGCTTCATCGTCATCTATTTTTATAATTTCATCAATTAATTTAGTATTAAGTACTTTTGGTACGAAACCCGCGCCAATTCCTTGAATCGAATGAGATCCTGCTTTTTCTCCGGAAATCACAGCACTTTTTTTGGGCTCTACGGCATAAATTTTGCAATTTGGATTAACTTTCTTCAAAAAACGTGCACAACCAGTAATTGTTCCTCCTGTGCCTACTCCTGTAACTAATCCATCTAAATTGTTATTAGATTGGGACCATATTTCTTGAGCCGTCGTTCTTTCATGAATATCTGGATTAGCAAAGTTTTCAAACTGATTAAATTGATAGCTATTTGTAATGGTTGAAGACAATTCATTAGCTAAATCTAAAGCTCCTTTCATTCCGTCTTTTCCTGGTGTTAGCTGTAATTCAGCTCCATATGCTCTCAACATTGCCCTTCTCTCGATACTCATCGTATCCGGCATAGTCAATATCAATTTATAGCCTTTTGCTGCAGCAACCATTGCTAATGCGATGCCAGTATTCCCACTAGTTGCTTCAATTAATGTTGTTTTATCTGGCGTTATCAATCCTTCTTCTTCAGCTTTACATAACATGGAATAAGCGATCCGATCCTTAACGGAAGCTGATGGATTGAAACTTTCTAGTTTGGCTATTATTTCTGGATAACAATCAAAATACTTTTTAATTCGATTTAATTTAACTAATGGGGTATTTCCAACTAGTGAAGTTATATCATTTGCTATTTCCATGCAATTATTTTTTAAAATGCAAATTAAATACTCCTAATATTTATAATAATTGTATTTAAAGATCTTTTATATAATTTTCTCAAAATAATTTAATTTAAATAACTTCCTGAGAAAAAATATTTAGTAATATAAAAGGAAGTTTTTATTATGATTATGTATTCGTTAGAACTAAGTCTGAGATATTCACCTTTTCCACTTTCAATTCAGAAGAAAGAATTTGATGATGTTAAACAAATTTATGATGAAATAAAAAGTTCTATGAATGAAACTTTAGAATCTCCAAACTTGATCGAATTAAGGTGTGACAAAGTGCAAGATAAATTAATTGCTGTAAGAGCTAAAGAAATCATTTCTGTTCAGATATATGAAAAATCATCAGTAGCAGGAGGAGCTAAAAGGCCAGGATTTTCCCTCAATATAGATTGATAGAATTAATGCGAGATTCTCTTGAAAATGAAATACCTCATATTAAATTTAAAGATGTTTCTTTTTCATATCTTGGAGAAAGAGAAAATTTAATTTTTAAGTGTAACTTCTCAATAAAAAAACCTGGCTTTTGGATGATTGTAGGTAAAAACGGGAGTGGAAAAAGTACTCTTTTAAAATTAATTAATGGAATAATTAAACCCAAAAATGGCATCATTGACTCTAATGCAAATATTGGCATGGTGTTTCAAAACCCTGATCATCAAATATTGATGCCAAATTGTAGGAGTGAACTTCTGATTAATATTAATCAGAATATAAGTCAAAGTGAAATTAATAAAAAAATTGAATATGTGCTTGATCAGGTTGGAATGACTGGTTTTGAAAAAAGACCAGTTCATACTTTGAGCGGTGGACAAAAACAACGCTTAACTATTGCATGCGCTCTGATTAGTAATAGAAATTTTATTCTTTTAGACGAGCCTACAGCGTTACTTGATCAAACCAGCCAATTAAAAGTTTTAAAAACTATTAAAAATCTTACAAGTGACGGTAAAAAACCTTTATCAGCTTTGTGGATTACTCATCGTTATGAAGAATTAATTTATGCTGATGCAGTAGCAGAGTTGAAAAATGGTTTTTTATCTAGCTGGGAAGAACCATCAAAATTTCAATATAATTAACTTTTGTACTTGTCATAAGGTACTTTAAAGAGCTAAATTCATTTTATATTCCTCGGTAGCTCAGCGGTAGAGCGATCGACTGTTAATCGATTGGTCGCAGGTTCGAATCCCGCCCGGGGAGTTTATAAATTTCAAAAAGTTATCTAAAGTCACCCTAATAAGGTGACTTTTTTTAACCTCTTTTTTGTCAAATAGTGGTTTAATCGAAGATATAATCAAGTATATTTGATAGAATATTAAGAACAGTATATAGAACAACAGAAATAATCATATTTTAATTTAATAAATATATTTTGCAAAATAAAAAAATTATATTTTAAGAACAGTAATTAGAACATAGTCAATTCTCCACGAAAGTAAAAAATAAGCTCTTTGATTGATTATCATTTTTTAAATTAAGACATATTTTGTTTATATAGTTCGAATTAATAAACCTTTCAGAAAATTCTAGTCATCCCACATATCTTTTTTCTCCTGATCCAAATTATTCTTTTCAAGAAATTCTATTCTTTGCTTCTGAGGATCTATTTCTGGTTCAAATACGTTTTTATTGTCAATGTATTTTGTTTGTATTTCTAAGATATTTATTTCAAATTGTTCTCCAAAAAAATCTGACATTTCTCTCCATGCTTCCATTTCCTCTTCTTTACCAATAGTATCGTTTATCTGATGAGAAATAATTTCTAATACGTATTGTTTAAGTTCTTTATGACTCATCGATTCAACTTTTTTTTGAATATAAAGTTCTTTAAGAATTTCTAGCTGTTTTTTTGATAAATCAGAATAGATAATAGAATTCTTTTTCATAAATATTTAAATTTTTTTTAATATAGACAAAATAATGAGTTTAAACATTTTGTAGAAATTAAAAATTTTAAACTTTGTTAATTCCTATTTGAAAGCTGAAAATCTGCATATTAATGCAATTTTTCTAAACCTTATAATGGCAACATGAATTAGATATTTTTTCAATTTGGACCATTATTTGTTTCTAATAATCCTTTGAATATTAAGAAAAAGTAAATAGAATCGAA
Organism: uncultured Prochlorococcus sp.; assembly: GCA_902620895.1. GTDB lineage: Bacteria > Cyanobacteriota > Cyanobacteriia > PCC-6307 > Cyanobiaceae > Prochlorococcus_A. The sequence goes on along the minus strand of CACNJU010000001.1, from coordinate 79,832 downwards.
AGAAATTCTAAAATTTAAACTTTTTTAAAATTTACAATTTCTATCTAATCCATTGCTATTAGTAAGTTATTTGATAAATCTAATTGATAAAATTGTTTACAGTAATTCAGCAATCTTTATAAATTCTTGAGAGAATCATAATACTAAAACTTAATTTTAATTTAATAGTTCATAAATATGAAAATTTCAATCCTTTTAATTGAAGATGATCGTGATATGCGTGATTTGGTTGCTAGGCATTTAGAACATTCTGGTTTCGATGTTCAAAAAGCTGAAGATGGAATTAAAGGACAAGCATTAGCTCTTCAATATTCACCAGATTTAATACTTTTGGATTTAATGCTACCAAGTGTTGATGGTTTAACTTTATGCCAGCGACTAAGAAGAGATGAAAGGACATCAAATATACCAATTTTGATGATAACTGCTTTAGGCGGCCTTAAAGATAAAGTTACTGGGTTTAATTCTGGAGCAGATGACTACATTACTAAACCATTCGATTTAGAAGAATTATATGTACGCATAAAAGCTTTATTAAGAAGAACCAACAGAGCACAATTAAATTCTAGTAATCAGCAAGAAATATTAAATTATGGCCCTTTAACTCTTGTTCCGGAAAGATTTGAAGCTATATGGTTTGAGTCTCCTGTTAGGTTAACTCATCTTGAATTTGAACTTCTTCATTGTCTTTTGCAGAGACATGGTCAAACTGTATCTCCAGCATTAATTCTTAAAGAAGTATGGGGATATGAACCTGATGATGATATTGAGACAATAAGAGTCCATATTAGACACTTACGCACTAAACTTGAACCCGATCCACGCAAACCTATCTATATAAAAACTGTATACGGTGCTGGATATTGTCTTGAGTTACCTATTGGTTCTCAAGTGGAAACTGCTAGACAAGAGTTCATTCAAGCAAGAAATCCTGACTTGATAAATTCTGCAGTAGATTAATCTCATATTTCTTCCATCGAAATTTTTAAAAAAGATATTTCCCATGCCAACCTTGGTTGAATGTTTTTTCTTAAGAGAAATTTTAAATTTTCAAGTTTTTTAACTAAACCGATATTTTTTGTTTTTCTCCACCAAATTGTTTGAATTAAATTTACTAAACAAATCTGTTGAAAAATTTCTAATTTCTCAGATATTGATTTAGATATTTCTAATATTTCCAGACTATTTTTAATTGGATAATCCAATTTACTTGTGATTTCATCTGAAAAATCGTTCCAAATTTCAATATTTTTCAATAATTGATTTGGAGATCCATTAGCAGAGTTTATTAAATCTTCAAATTTTAATTTTGTATTTAGCTTTAAATTAGAAGTATTTAAATATTCTTTTAAAATTGACTTTATTTGTTTGCTAGAAAAAGATTGAAATCTGACGATTTGACATCTTGAGATGATCGTATCTAAGAGAAGGTTTAATTTGGATGTTAGTAAAATAAAAATGCCGTTACTAGGTTCTTCTAAGGTTTTTAGAAGGCAATTTGAGGCTGCTTCGTTTAACAGGTGAGCATCAATAATTAAAACAATTTTTTTTTCTGAGTTTATTGATTTTTGACTAAGAAAAGTTTTGATATTACGTATTTGAGCAATTTTAATAATCTCAGATCCACTTTTTATCGTTTTTTCAAGATCGAAACTTCCTGAACTTTTTGTTGCCAAAAGAGAATCAGGTTCAATAATTAAAAAATCAGGATGGTTATTGTTTGTAACTCTCTCTTCAACATTTTCGCTTGGTGAAGACTGTTTGAAAATCTCTTTTATAAATTGAAGAGCAGTTTGTTTTTTGCCTACTCCTTCAGCCCCATAAAATATATAACCATTAGCCAACGAATTATTTTTTAGTATGTTCTTGAGAAAGGTATTGACTTCTTCATTCAAGAAAAAATTATTTTTTTTATCTTCAATCATTTGTTATTTGAAAAATTATTTAGCAAAGTCTCTTTAATTTGATTAGAAATAGTTTTAATATTTTGTGAAGCAGATATTACTTTCCAGTTTTTTTGTTTGGCAATTAGTTTGAAGCCTTCATTTACTTTTTCTAAAAATCTAATACCTTCTGATTCTATTCTGTCTGGTATTTCATTTTTTCTTCGGAATATGCTCTCTTCTGGAGAAATTTCTAAGAAGAAAGTGAGATCTGGATATTCTCCTTGACACACAATAGATTCAATATTTTTAATTACTTCTAAATTTATATTTCTTCCATAACCTTGATAAGCCAGTGTGGAATCGGAAAATCTATCACTAATTACCCAATCATTGTTATTTAAAGCAGGTGAAATAATTTTGGAAACGTGTTCAGCTCTATCTGCTGAATAAAGCAATAATTCTGCAAGAGATGAAGGCTTGTTATTTTCATTGTTATCAAGAATCAGTCCTCTAAGTTTCTTTCCTAACAGACTGCCTCCAGGCTCTCTAGTTGTGATTAATTTAGACCCTTTTTTTATTAGACCACTATTAGGAAGCCATTTAGATAGTTCATCTATTTGGGTAGTTTTACCGCATCCATCAATACCCTCAATAACGATAAATTTTCCTTTCATTTAATCCAAAGATAAAGCATTAATTACAACTGTAATAGAGCTAATAGCCATCAATAATGCTGCTATTGAGGGAGTAAGAAGAATACCGTATTTAGGGAATAAAATACCGGCGGCTAAGGGTATAGCTAGTAAGTTGTAACCAAAAGCCCATGTTAGATTTTGCTTTATTTTTCTTATAGTTTTTTTTGAAAGATTTAAGGCGTAGGGTAATCCATTGAGTTGATCTCCCATTAATACTACATCTGCATTTGCCTTGGCTATTTGAGTCCCTGATCCTACTGCAATTCCTAAGTCTGAGGATGCTAAGGCTGGGACATCATTAATACCATCACCTATCATTGCCACTTTATTATTGATTTTTAAATTTTCTAAATTCTTTAGCTTCATTTCAGGAAGAAGATCCCATTTTACTTCTGTTTCTTTACAACCAATTTTTTTTGCTAAAGCTAGAACTGTTTCTTTCCTATCGCCACTTAAAATGTTAATTTTGAATTTGTTTTCTCTCAAATTTTGAACTGTTTTAATTGAATCATCTCTTAGTAAATCTCCTAGCAAAATAAAGCCCAATAACTTATCTTTGATACTTACTCCAATAATAGTGTTCGTTTTTGTTTCTTCATTTTCAATTACTTTTTTTGCATCACTATCAATAATTATTCCTTCGCTCAGTAGCCATTCAATATTTCCAATTTTAATAAGTCCATCAATTGACTCAAGTTCTCCAGAAATACCTCGCCCTGAATGAGTAAAAATTTTTTTTATTGGAAATAAACTTAAATTTTGCTTTTTTGCCTCTTGATTGAAGGCATCTGCTATTGGATGTCTGCTTTCTTTTTCTAAACTGGCAGCTATTTTTAATAAAAATGAATGATCATTATTATTTTTGTAATCAACAATAAAAGGCTTACCTTTTGTTAAAGTACCTGTTTTGTCAAAAATAATATAATTAATTTTTGAAGCCATCTCTATTTTATCCCCGCCTTTAAATAAAACCCCTTTTTTTGCTGCTTTACCTGATGCAACAGTGATTACAGTTGGGGTGGCTAAACCAAGTGCACAAGGACAAGCTATCACTAAAACGGCAATTGATAATTGAATTGCTAAACTCAGGAAATTCTCAGCATTACTACCAAGCGAACTATGAAGTGTATGGCTTGAGTGAGTGATTAATACATGATTGTGACTTAATAAATCAGGCCATATGTTTCTTGCTCCCTTCCACCAAAAGAAGAATGTTAATGTAGCAAAAATAAGTACAAAGTAAGTAAATTTTCCTGCAATTTCATCAGCAATGCTTTGAATACGAGGTTTTCTAGCGTTTACAGACTCAATAAGATTTACTAGTTTTGCAAGAGAAGAATCTCCACCGACCTTTTGTACTTTAAGTCTAAGAGTTGAATTAAGATTTAAAGACCCATTAGATAGATTTTCGCCTTCTTTTACTTCTATAGGTTTGGATTCTCCAGTAATATGTGAAACATCAACATATGAATTACCTCGGGTAACAATGCAGTCAGCAGGTACTCTGTCTCCTGCTAAAACTTGAATCTCTTGATCAGGTCTTAAAGTGTTCACTCTTATTGACTTTATTTGATTGTCTTCTGTGTAGATATTTGCCATTTCAGGTTGAAGATCTAATAATTCTCCAATGGATGAACCAGTTTGATATCTTGCTCTTTCTTCTAAGTAACGCCCAATAAGTATGAAGCCTAGTAGCATAACTGGCTCATTAAAAAAACAAGGAAAACCGGTGGCAGGAAATATTAAGGATAGAAGACTTGTTGTATATGCGCTAATTACTCCAAGAGCTACTAAAGAATCCATATCGGGATGGTTCTTAATAAATGATTTAAATCCATTAATAATTATGCCTCTGCCAGGAAATAATAAAGCTAAAGTTGCTAAAGAAGCGTGAAAAAATATATTACCTAATATTGGAAAATTTATATATCTTCCTTCTGCTAGATGACCTAATCCTGAAAATAATAAAAGTAATAGGGCAAAAGTTAGTTTTTTCCATTGATTATTCCACTTCTTTTTTTTTTCTAATTCTGCTTTATTTATTTTTTTTGAAAAATCATTTATGTAAATCTTTGATGGGAAACCATTCTCTTTTAGATTTTCGAGAACTGATTCTATTTCAATATGTTTCTGAGTAATTTCAAAATAAGCACTTTCAGTAAGTAAGTTAACAGAAACATTTTCAATACCATCAGAATTATTCAATATTTTTTCAACAGTACTAACACAACCTCCGCACTTCATTCCCGTAACACTTAATTGAATGCTCTCCATATTTTTCACAATAGAAGCAAATTAATGCTTGACGTTATATTTAACTATAATAATAAATGTAATAGTCTTTTTAAATAGTTATTTTTTAAATTACTATATTAATTTCATTAGATTTTGAGCAGTGCCTAGTAATCAAAACAGAGACAATTTTATTGATAAAGCTTTTACTGTAATTGCTGAATCTATTGTAAAAATAATGCCTATCGCTGAGAAAGAAAAAAAGGCATATATTTATTATAGAGATGGCTTAGCTGCACAAAATAATGGAGATTATTCGGAAGCATTAGAGTATTACAAAGAGAGCTTACTGCTTGAAGAAAATAAAATTGATAGGGGTGAGACTTTAAAAAATATGGCAATAATATATATGAGTAATGGTGAAGAGGATTTGTCTATTGAAACTTATGAAAAAGCATTAGTAGAAAATCCTAAACAGCCATCATGCTTGAAAAATATAGGTTTAATTTATGAAAAAAGGGGAAGATATGCAGAGCAAAATGGTGATTTAGATCAGAGAGATATTTGGTTTGATAAAGCTGCTGAAGTCTGGTCTAAAGCAGTAAGACTTTATCCAGGTGGGTATCTAGATATTGAGAATTGGTTGAAAAACTCAGGCCGAAGCTCAATTGATATGTACCTTTGATTTTTTTATTTTGATAAAGAATAATCAACTGCTTCTTTAATATTGGATATCTCTTTGATATTTATTAAATTTTGAAAATTATTATTTAATTCCTCCTCTAGTTTTGGCACTACGATATTTTTGATCCCTAGTCTTACAGCTTCTTCTATCTTTGTTCGTAGGTTATTCGATTTTCTAACCTGACCGCTCAAACCCAATTCCCCAATAAATGAGCTATCTGCCAAAGGAGGAATATTTTTCAAACTTGATAAAATTGATATTGCTACACCTAAGTCAGATGATGGATCATTAATCTCAAAACCTCCACCAGTAGCTACATAACAATCAAATTCAGATAATTTTATCCCAACATGTTTCTCTATAACAGCAAGAATTTGATGCAATCTATTTATGCTAATTCCAGTTGTAGTTCGTCTTGGGTTACTGTAGGTAGTTTTATTTACCAGTGCTTGTATATCAACTGCTAATGGTCGAGTGCCTTCATTTGTAATCGTAGTTGTTACACCTGAAATATTTTCTTTATTTGTAAAAATTGAACTTGGGTTTTTTATCTCTCGTAAACCCTCTTCAAGCATTTCAAATATTCCAATCTCAAAGGTCGATCCAAATCGATTTTTTATACTTCTCAGTAATCTATGAGACGAAATATTATCTCCTTCAAAGTTAATTACTGTATCAACTAAATGCTCAAGAGTTTTAGGGCCAGCAAAAGCACCATCTTTGGTTACATGACCAATTATTAGAACCGCAATATTATGGTCTTTGGCAAGATTTTGTAATTCAGATGAACATGCTCTGACTTGAGAAACCGATCCTGGAGAACTTTGCATTTCATGATTATGTATGGCCTGAATACTATCAACAATTGCGAAACTTGGATTTACGCGTTTGATCTCTTCGATAATTAGAGATAAATTGGTTTCTGCAAAAATTTTTAAATCAATGCTTTTTTGATTTAATCTTTCCCATCTAATTTTTACTTGTTCTAAGGATTCTTCTGCAGTTATGTATAAAACTTTTTCCTTGAGAGATATTTTCCCTGCTGATTGAAGAACTATTGTGCTTTTACCTATGCCTGGTTCTCCTCCAAGTAAAACAACAGATCCAGGTACAATTCCACCTCCAAGAACTCTATCAAATTCCCTAAACCCGCTCGTAAATCTTGATATTTTTTTTGATGAGATCTCACTAAACGGTATAGATTTTTTACTTTTTTTTATATCTTTTTTTTCTTGATATTTAGAGCTCTTAATTTTTATTTCTTCAACAATAGAATTCCATGAGTTGCAATTAAGGCATTTACCAAAGTATTGAGAAGTTTCAGATCCGCAATTCTGACAAATAAAAGTAGATAATTTGCTAGACATTTATTTTCTGAATTAAATAATGGAGCTATAATGTTTGGGATATTGCCCCTCTACAAGTTAGATTAGGTAAATAATAAATTCTCTTACTGATTAGCTAATAGAAACAAATGGCTCTATCTAGTCAAACCAAAGAAACTATACTTGTCGCAGATGACGAAGCAAGTATTAGAAGAATTCTGGAGACACGTCTTTCCATGATTGGCTACAAAGTTGTAACTGCAAGTGATGGGAAAGAAGCACTAAAGTTATTTAAAGATTACGAACCTGATTTAGTAGTACTTGACGTGATGATGCCAAAGCTAGATGGTTATGGAGTTTGTCAAGAATTAAGGAAAGATTCTGATGTTCCTATTGTTATGTTAACTGCATTAGGAGATGTTGCTGATAGGATAACAGGTTTAGAATTAGGGGCAGATGATTATGTAGTAAAACCATTTAGCCCAAAGGAATTAGAAGCTAGAATTAGGTGCGTTCTTAGGAGAATCGATAAAGAGCAAATCCCTGGAATGCCTAATTCAGGATTAATTTTGGTTACGGATATAAAAATTGATACAAACAGAAGACAAGTTTTTAAAAGTGATGAGAGAATTAGATTAACTGGTATGGAATTTAGTCTCCTAGAGCTTTTGGTGAGTAAGTCGGGAGAGCCATTTAGTAGAGGGGAGATTTTGAAAGAAGTTTGGGGATACACTCCAGAGAGGCATGTAGATACAAGAGTCGTTGATGTTCATATATCAAGATTAAGATCAAAACTGGAAGCTGATCCAGCAAATCCTGAATTAATATTGACAGCAAGAGGTACTGGATATCTTTTTCAAAGGATTGTAGATATCGCTCCTTTTGATGGAAAATAAATGGGGAAAGAAACATCGCACAAAATTAATAAGTCCAGAGCTATTAGAAGATTAGTTATTTGGTACAAAAGAAATTCGGCTGTGACTTCTATAGTAGATACTGCTGCTAGTTCTGCAGCAACTGCTAGTAATGTTGCGGGGAATGTAGTTTCTGGTGCTGGTTCTGTTGTGAGCACAGCTAGTAATGTTGCGGGTAATGTTGCAGGTAATGTAGTTTCAAGTGCTGAATCTGTTGTGAATACTGCTAGCAGTGTTGTTTCAAATGCTAGTACAATAGCTAAAAATACATTACAACCATTAGTTTTTGACCCATTAAAAAGATTACAAAATAATGATAATACTTTAGATAAGGTGGAGGAATCTCAATCTAAAAGAATTTGGATCGCAGTTGATGGTATGGGTGGAGATTATGCTCCTGGTCCAATTCTTGAGGGTTGCCTTGAAGCAATAAGTAGATTTCCAATAAATATAAAGTTTGTCGGCAAAATTGAAAAAGTTAAAGATGCAGCAGAAAAAATTGGTTTAGCAGAATTATTAGAAAATGAAATACATAACAATCGTCTTGAATTAATTGATAGTGGAGAACCTATTGGGATGAATGAAGAAGCTACTGCAGTTAGAAAAAGGAAAAATGCAAGTATAAACGTTGCAATGGATCTAGTTAGAAATAATAAAGCTGAAGCTGTCTACTCAGCAGGTAATTCAGGTGCAATGATGGCTTCTGCCATATTTAGAATTGGGAGGTTGAAAGGCATTGAGAGACCAGCTATAGGAGCATTATTTCCAACAAGGGATCAAACTCGCCCGGTATTAGTTTTAGATGTTGGAGCAAATACTGACTGTAAGCCATCTTATCTGCATCAATTTGCTCTATTGGGTAATATTTATTCAAAAGATGTCTTACAAGTAAAAAAACCAAGAATTGGCCTTTTAAATATCGGAGAAGAAGAATGCAAAGGTAATGATTTATCACTAAAAACATTCGAATTATTATCTTCTGAAAAAAGTTTTGATTTTGGAGGTAATTGTGAAGGACGAGATGTATTATCAGGTAGTTTTGATGTGGTAGTTTGTGATGGATTTACTGGAAATATATTATTGAAATTTCTTGAATCTGTTGGAGGAGTTTTATTAGATATTTTGAGATCTGAGCTTCCACGTGGAAGACGGGGGAAAGTTGGTTCAGCTTTTTTAAAAAGTAATCTACTAAGAATTAAGAAAAGGTTAGATCATGCTGAACATGGAGGAGCTTTATTACTTGGGGTGAATGGTGTTTGTGTTATTGGTCATGGAAGTAGCAAATCTTTATCTGTAGTTAGTGCTCTTCGCTTGGCTCACTCCGCCGTAAATCATGATGTTATGGACAATTTAAATCAACTTCAAAAGCTTCAAGTTTTAAATTCATAAAACATATTTAGTCAAATTTATGTTTGACTAATATAAGTAACTAAAAAACTCTTTTGGAAGGAATAAATTTTAATCAGATTGGAATATCATTTAAGGGAAGCGGAAGTTATGTACCTGATCAAATCTTAACCAATCACAAAATTAGTCAAAAGGTTGATACAAGCAATGAATGGATAAAATCTAGAACTGGCATTTCTGAGAGAAGAATCTCTAGCTTGAGAGATAATGTTACTGAGATGGGTTATAAGGCGGCTCTAACTGCTATTGAAATGGCTAATTGGGATATTAAAACGATTGATTTGATTGTTTTAGCTACTTCTACTCCGCATGATTTATTTGGATCAGCCCCATCCATTCAAGCTAAATTAGGGGCAGCTAATGCTGTAGCTTTCGATTTAACTGCAGCTTGTAGTGGCTTTTTATTTGCCTTAATAACAGCCTCACAATTTTTAAAAGGGGGTAGTTTTAAAAGGGCTATTGTTATTGGAGCAGATCAATTATCAAGTTTTGTTGATTGGAATGATAGAAGAAGTTGTATTCTCTTTGGAGATGGTGCCGGTGCATTAGCAATTGAAGCCACAAATGAATTTGATAATTTTATAGGTTTTGATATGAGAACTGATGGTGGGAGGGGTTCTTTTCTTAATCTTCCATCAAAAAATAATAAGGATTCAATAGTGGATGAAATTGACTTTTTAAGTGGAGGTTTTTCTCCAATTCAGATGAATGGTCAGGAAGTTTATAAATTCGCAGTTAAAGAAGTACCCCTAATTCTTCAAAAGTTGTTGAAAAAAATGAAATATAATTCTGATCAAGTTGATTGGCTCTTGTTGCATCAAGCTAATCAAAGAATATTGGATTCTGTAGGAGAAAGGTTAAAAATTCCCAGAGAAAAGATTCTTAGCAATTTAGAAAAATATGGCAATACGTCAGCAGCAACAATTCCACTAATGTTGGATGAGGCTGTAAGAGATTATAGAATTAAACAAAATGATATTATTGCTACAAGTGGTTTCGGTGCTGGGCTAAGTTGGGGTGCAGCCCTAATTAAATGGGGTTAAAAACAAAATAGGAACATTATGACAGTTGCATGGGTATTCCCTGGACAGGGTTCGCAAAAAATTGGAATGGCAAAACAAATTGAAAAACTGCCGATCACAAAAGAGAGGTTTAGTTATGCTTCTGAGATATTTGAGAGAAATTTATTTGAAATTTGTGAATTAAATACTGAAACAACAAATCCTCTTCTTGATTTGAACAACACAAGAAATACACAAATTTGTCTTTTTTTAGTTGAATCAATTTTATTAGATGCATTAAAGGAAAATGGGTTTAAACCAACTTATGTTGCGGGACATAGTCTTGGAGAAATCACTGCATTATATTGTTCCGATGTTTTTTCATTCGAAGATTGTGTTTCTCTCATAAAAGAAAGGTCTCAATTAATGCTCAATGCTGGGAAAGGATCTATGGCAGCAGTAATTGGTTTTGATAGAAATCAACTTGATTTATTAGTGCAAAAAATTGATGATATTGTCATTGCTAATGATAATAGCTCTTCCCAAGTTGTCTTATCTGGATCTACTGAAGCCTTAGATAATTTATCGAGAGAAATTGATTGTAAAAGATTCTTGAAATTAAATGTTTCAGGAGCATTTCATTCGCCATTTATGAATGAACCTTCATCAAAATTTTGTGAGTATTTAAAAAAGATTAAATTTAACAATCCCTCTTTCCCTGTAATAAGTAATTATGAACCTTCACTATGTAGCGATCCAAATGAGCTTAAAATTAGGTTAGAAAAGCAAATGTGTAATGGAGTGAGGTGGCGAGAAACTATGGATTTAATGGCAAAAGATAGTGATCTTCATATTGTCGAAATTGGCCCTTCTAATGTACTAAGCGGTTTAGTAAAAAGACATCTTAAAGATGTAAAAATTTCTCAAGTTTCATCTTCTGATCAAATATCTTATTAATTTGTATGGAAAATCATACTATTCAAAAATTAATCTATGAATTAGTTAGTAAGCTTTTTGTATTTCCTATTTATAAATTTGTATTTAAAGGTCATTTAATAGGTAGAGACAATATTCCGCAAAAAGATTCCTTTATCATGGTTTCTAATCATGGTTCTTTACTTGACCCTCCTTTATTAGGACATGCCATTGGACGTAATATATCCTTTATGGCCAAGGCAGAGCTTTTTAGAATCCCTTTCCTTGGCTTTATTATCAAGGCTTGTGGAGCGTATCCTGTAAAAAGAGGAATTGCTGATAAAAACACAATTAAAACAGCCTGTAAGAAATTATCAGATGGTAATAGTATTGGAATTTTTATTGATGGCACTCGTCAAAAAAATGGTCGAGTGAATAAGCCCAAACAAGGTGCAGCATTATTAGCCTTTAAAAATCAAAAATTATTATTGCCTGTTGCAATAGTTAATTCACATAGACTAATAAGATTTAGATGCTTTATTCCTTTGTTTTCAAAAATAGTTATTAAAGTGGGGAAACCTGTTCAACCTCCACAAAGTTCATCAAGACATGATCTGAATTCTGTAACAATGCACCTTCAAGATAAAATTAATAATTTGATTGGATGAATATTTAGTTAATTGGAGAAATAGGGTAAAGAGGCAAAACTTTTTTCCAGGAAGTGATATTTGAATTTAATAAATTTTTATTTGATAAATCTAATAGTTCTTTCAAATCTTTTTTATCATCATAAGTAGCTTCAAAAGAAATTTCTTTACTATCAAGTTCTTTGACAACTTTTGGTAAAATTATTTCTCGAATGATTAGATCTGAGGAGTTTCTTTCATTACTGCAAATTTCGTATTTACCTGCAATAAAACCCTTACGCTTTAAAGTTTTGAAAATCCAGAATGATTTTTTGTTTCTTAAGATATTATTTTTTGATGCAATTCTTTTTGCCATTATTTCAAATGAACTAAAACTGTCTAGAGGGCAATTTATTTGTTGTGAGATAGTTCTTGCTAAAACTACAATTAGTCGTGAAGCATTAAAATTTGCTGGCCCTATGCTGACAGATAACTTATTTATTTTTCGTAAATTTTCTTTGGAAATGAATTTGTTAAGATCATTTATTAAGTTGTTGCAAAGGTCATTATCAAATTTCTTGATAAATAACTCATCAGATTCTAGGTCATTGTTTTTTCTATACCCAAAGCCAAAAGAATTATCTGTGCTATGAATCACTAATGTAGAGTAATTTTCTCCGTGATTGAGTTTATTTGTCATCTATTACCTTTAAACAGGTAATTCCATACCTGGATTAAGTTTAGACCATTTACCAAATTCATTTTCAAAACTTTCACAAGATTGAACATCCCAATCAGTTTTATAATCACCATTATTATCTTTAACTATATTGACATGAATGAATGGTTTTTTTGCTTTAAAATCAGGTAGATCACAAATATGATCAACACCATGATTACTCTCAACATCATGATATGTGATACATCTATCAACCCATTTACAGTTGATGCAAATGCACATAACAAATAATATGAAAAATAGCTTTCACACAGATCATACACTAATAATTGATCAATTAGAAACAAGTATAAAATTTCATAATTTGGATTTAATCTTAGGTTTTTTACCTAAAGGATCATATTTAGTTGGTGGTTATATAAGAGATATTATTTTGGGAAGAAAAACTAAAAAGTTAGATGTTGATATTGTGGTGCCTTCAAATGCAATTGAAATTGGGAAAAAGATTGCAGATAAAACTGGATCAAAATTTATAACTTTAGATAAAAAAAGAGAAGTAGTAAGAATTATTCTTAATAATATTTATATTGATGTTGCTAATCAAGTTTCATCTTCCATAGAAGGAGATTTATGTTCTAGAGACTTTTCGATTAATTCAATTGCTTTTTTATTTGATAAGAAGAGTTTGTTAGATCCATTAAATGGTCTTAAAGATCTTGAAATTTCTTTGATTAGAACTCATTCTGAAAACAATTTATTAAATGATCCTTTACGAATTTTAAGATGTTTTCGATTTGTTTCAGAATTGAATTTTAAAATTGATTTAAGATTAGTTGATTTTATAAAAAAAAATAAAGGGAACTTATATCTTGTCGCAAAAGAAAGAATAACTTATGAAATACAGAAAATAGTAAATGGAGCAAATGCTCTTGATGCAGTATTGTTGATAAAAAAATTAAATATATTTGATACTGAAAATTTATTTGAAGATTCTTTTTTTTTGGATTTAGAGAAAATTAATTATGGAGAACTTGATCAGGAAGAAAAAAATAAATATTTACCATCATTTTTTATTGCTCAAATCTTAGATGTTGTAACTTTAGAAAAACTGAAATTTAGTAAAGCTGATATTGCAAAAACTAAGTTATTGCGCAAATGGCACCTTTTCTTGAAAAACAAAAATATCGCTCAGTTAAATGAATTTGACAGATTTAAATTACATCAAGAATTAGAAATGTTTCTGCCATCTTTTATTTTTTATTTACCTCAAAACTTACAATTAGATTGGCTTCATAGATGGCGTGATAACGATGATAAATTATTTCATCCCTCAAACTTAGTTAATGGTGATGTAATTAAAAAAAATTTGGAAATCAAGGATGGACCTATCTTGGGAGAGCTTTTACAGTATCTTTCTAAGGAACTTGCATATAAGAGATTGAATAATTTTGATGAAGCTATTTATAAAGCAAAGCGATGGATTGAACAAAATGCGCCAAAATGTGATTAAATACACATAGCTTAGTTTTGTTTAGGAGTTCAGACTTCAAAATCATTTTTAAAAATTTATGAGTATTCGCATTTACATTGGCAACTTACCACAAGGATTTAATCCAAAAGAATTTGATACACTTTTAAAGTCAGTTTCTGATTCGATTAGATTTAAAGCAGTTTTAGATAAGGAAACTAAGGAATGCAGGGGGTTTGGTTTTGCGACTTCTAATAATGAAGATAATGCTAATTTATTAATTCAAAAGTTAAATGGTTTTGAATTTAATGGTTCTAAATTAAGGGTAGAGCTATCAGAAAAGAAAGATTCTGCTTCAAATAAAAGAAATAGTGGAAAATTAAATAAGAATAAAAAGAGGAAAGAATTTAAGAAAATTGTTCACAGTGATGCTCCTAACTTAGAAGCTCCTGATCCAAGATGGGCAGGAGAACTATCTAAATTAAAAGATTTATTGGCTAATCAGAAGACTCCTGCTTAGTTATTTAATTCGAGAAATTAAAAAAGATATAGGAATTTCAAAAGCTTTTACTGAATTTTTTACAAAAGCTCTATTATTGAAGACATCATAATCTAGCCTTTCTATAGAATCTAATATTCCTCTGTAAAGACGTAAGGATGTCCAAACTGGCCATCTTGCGTCAGAAGATAACCATTTGATTCCATCTTCAGATTTCTGGAACCAATCGCGAGCCCTGGTTAATTGAAAGTTCATTAGTGCTTTCCATTGTTTGTTTATTTCACCTTTTAAAAGTTTTTCTTCAGAATAATTAAATTTTTCAATATCTTCTTGAGGAAGATAAATTCTACCTCTTTGCCTATCTTCGCCGACATCTCTTAATATATTTGTTAATTGATTAGCTATACCTAAAGCTATAGCCGCTTCTGAGGGGTCAGGTTTGGCACTCCAAGGAGCGGACGTGTAAGCACTATCAATCCCCATGACATTCTGAGTCATCAATCCAACTGTCCCTGCGACTCTATAACAATAGAGTTTTAATTCATCAAAATTTTTGTATCTAAATTTATTAAGATCCATTCTCTGGCCATCTATCATATCTAGATAAGGTTGAATACTTTGTGGATATTTTTCGATGGTGTCTAGTAGAACGGCATCTAATTCCGATTTAATGTTGCCTTTAAAAACATTCTTTGTATTTTCTTCCCATACATTTAAATTTTCTGCAAGTTCATCTTGCGATTTAGTTGAAGCTTCTAAGCTATCCATTATTTCATCTGTTCTTCTACACCAAACATAAATAGCCCAAATAGCTTTTCTTTTCTCTAGAGGTAGCAGAAGGGTTCCCAAGTAAAAGGTTTTAGCCCATTTTTGGGTTTCTTTTCGGCATATCTCGTATGCTTGATCTAGTTGAGAAATTGAATTTTTCAAAAAGTTTTTGATGAATTTTTAGTTTACTGTAATGTAAATCTCATGAAGAAACATTTTGAGGAGTTTTGGAATACTCCTTATTGATTGATTCCGCGCATAATTTACCACTTAAAACAGCTCCTTCCATAGATGCTAAATATTTTTGCATAGTATAATCACCCGCTAAAAAAAAGTTTTTTATAGGAGATTTTTGACTAGGTCTGAACTCTTGGCATCCAGGAACTGCTTTATAAACAGATCTTGGAGTTTTGACAACTTTATATTTTCGTAAGTTTGTTTTATCGTCTCCCATGAAATGCGTTGGGAATAATTTTTTGAGTTCCTCCATAGTTGCATCAACAATATCTTGATCACTCCTATTTATCCAATCTTTTGCTGGTGCAAAAACCAATTCGAGCATTGACCTATTTGGATCTTCATATTCTTTGCAGGTGATACTCATATCTGCATAAACACTGAGAAGAGGTGATCTGCTGAATAATAAGTGATCAATATCTGTTAATTTTTTGTCAAACCACAAATGGATATTAATGACTGGCACACCATTTAAACCATCTAATTTAGAAAATGTATCTAACCCTTTCCATTGTTTTGGGATCATTAATTTAAAGAGATCTACGGGCATTGCACTTACATAAGCATCAGCTGTTAGCTCTTTCTTTTCGTTTTTATCTAAAGAGGCGACAGTAAAACTTTTAACAGTGCTGTCCTCATTAAGATTGATTTCCCTTAATGGACTATTCATGTGAACTTCACCACCACGAGCAGTAATATATTCGACCATTGGCTGGCATAGTCTTTCTGGAGGAGCTCCGTCAAGGAATGCCATTTTAGAACCATTTTTTTCTTGTAGAAATCTGTTTAATGCTGTTAATAAAACTGTAGATGATATTTCATCCGGTCCAATGAAATTAAGAGCTTTACTCATCGCTATAAATACTTCATCATTAACTCTTTCCGGTATATTGTGCTCTTTTAGCCAATCTGTCCATGATTTTGTATCACATTTATCTAAGTACTTTTGTCCTCTCAACATTGCAGGCACTAAACCTAGTCCAAATAGAATTTTTTCATTCCATGAAAGCATATCATTATTGCTTAGTATTGCTGAAACACCATTAGCTGGAGCAGGTATATCGGGAAAGTCGAATCTACTGTAAGTTCCAGGCTCTGATGGCTGATTAAAAATCATTGAATGACTTTTCCATTGAAGTCTGTCTTCAATATCTAATTCCTTAAAAAGTTGCAACATATTTGGGTAGGCTCCAAAAAATATATGTAACCCAGTTTCATACCAATCTCCATCTTCGTCTTTCCATGCGGCAACTTTCCCACCTAAAACGTCTCTGGCTTCAAGTACAATAGGAATGTGTCCATTATCGACTAAATATTTAGCGCAAGATAAACCTGCTAAACCAGCACCAGCAATTACAACACGCATTATTAAATCAAGAAATAAATTAACACTTACTAATAAGCTACATTAAAGTTAGAACATAATAGTTTTTTTCGTTGATTATTTTGTAAAATTATGGAAAAAATGCTTTTAAAATCGACTACTAGGCATGTAAGAATTTTTACTGCCGAAGTTGTAGATGAGGAATTAAAGTTTCATCCCAATAAACTAACCCTTGATTTAGATCCTGATAACGAATTTATTTGGAACGAAGATTCTCTAAATAAAATAAATGAAAAATTTAATGAATTAATAAAAGAGAGAGCAGGAAAGGATTTAGATGATTATGAACTTCGAAAAATAGGATCAGAAATTGAAGGATTGATTAAATTTTTGCTTCAAAATGGTCAGCTTAGCTATAACCCTGATTGTAGAGTAATGAATTATTCAATGGGTTTACCAAAGACAAATGAAGTGCTGTGAATAGATCATCCTCAAATAGAAGGCCAAGAAGAGGCTCAAATAGGAGTTACTATCCACCAAATCCAAAGGAAATGGATCCTTATGTTCAAAGAAGCAATAGATTGCCTGCTTCTTCTGAACAAAAGATCAACTTTAGTACAGGAACCATTGCCGTACTTGCTGGAGTATTAATTTTAGGAGTTGGTATCGGGAGCGCTATTACCAGTACAACTGATGGAGGGCAGGGAAATATAGCAAGTCAACAACAATTAGATATGGCTGTTCCAGATCCTGAATTTTGCAGACAATGGGGAGCTAGTGCTTTTGTAATTGATGTTGAAATGTATACGACTCTAAATCCATCTACGAGTTTTGTAACGCAACCAGCTCTCCAGCCAGGGTGTGTTATAAGAAGAGAGAATTGGACAGTTTTACAAAAACAGGGTGCAATTAGTAATGAAGATGTAAGAGAATGTAAGCAAAGGATGAATACTTTTGCTTATATTGGTTCTATAAGGGATAAGCCAATAGTTAAGTGCGTTTATCAGACTGATGTAAATGAAAATAAATTTATAATAAAAGGTGATGGGCAAGCTGAAGACGGTGGGGTAGGTATTAACAAAGAAGCAATTCAGTTTTGATCGAAATCATATATGTCTCAAAGGGCTTTCTAAACTAGCAAATTGTGGGAGAATGTTTTTCTTAAATACTTCTGATGCTCTAGATGTATATCTTGACGGATTAGAAATTAATTTAAGTTCTCTTTTTACCTCTAAATCAGCAACAAATGCTTTGTGGATTGTTCCAGCCGATAATTCTCTTTCAATAGAAACAACAGGCAAAAAGGAAGCTCCTAAACCTGATTGAACTGCATTCTTGATTGCTTCAAGAGAGTTAAGTTCCATCTCAATTTTTAATCTTTGAATATCAAGACCAGAATCTTGGAGAAGTTTGTCAACTACTTTTCTTGTTGTAGATTGTGAGTCTAATGTTACAAAATTTAATTTGTATAAGTCTTCTTTAAGCAGCTCTTTTTTGGTCGAAAGTGGATGTTTAGATGGTAAAACTAATGCCAATTCATCAGTGGCATATGGAATTACTTGTAGCAAATTTTCCAAATCTCCAGGTAATTGTCCGCCAATAATGGCTAAGTCAATTTGTCCATTGGCCACACTCCAACCAGTTCTTCTCGTACTATGTACTTGAAGTTGAACGGATACATCAGGGTATTGTTGTCTGAATAGTCCTATCATTCTCGGCATTAAATAAGTACCCGTTGTTTGGCTCGCTCCAATGACAAGAGTTCCACCTCTTAAGCTATTTAAATCTTCAATAGCTTTGCAAGCTTCGTCGCATTGATTCAAAATTCGTTCACAATATTCAAGTAATAGTCTCCCTCCTTCAGTCAATAGAGCCTTCCTACCACCTCTGTCAAAAATTGTGATTTCAAGTTGTTTTTCTAAATTTTGTATTTGTAAACTTACGGCAGGTTGGGTTACATATAAGAGATCTGCAGCTTTTTTAAAACTTCCTTGAGCTGCTATAGCTTTTAATATTCTTAATTGGTCGAGTGTAAATGGTAATTCTGGCATCTATTATGCCTACAATTTCTTATAATTCTAATGCTTAAGAGCATTCTTGTTAAGAACAAAAATTATTTGAACAATCTAAATATATGGAGACTCATAAAACTTCGCTAATCATCTTAATTTTGATTTTGATTTTTGCGGTCATTCATAGTGGGGGAGCTGCTTTAAGAATCAAAGCAGAATCTATTATGGGTCCAAGATTATGGCGGTTATGTTTTGTTTTTTTAAGTTTGCCATCTGCAATTATCTTGATTAGTTATTTTTTAGCTCATAGATATGACGGAATCAGATTATGGAATTTACAGGGTAATAATTTTGTTTTTATGGTCGTTTGGTTCTTAACTGCAATAAGTTTTTTATTTTTATATCCCGCTACTTACAATTTGCTAGAAATTCCTTCCGTTTTAAAACCTAAAGTACGAATCTATGGAACTGGGATAATGCGAATCACAAGACATCCACAAGCATTTGGTCAGATAATTTGGTGTTTTGCTCATACTTTATGGATTGGTACATCATTCACATTAGTAACTTCTATTGGCTTAGTTTTGCATCACCTTTTTGCAATCTGGCATGGCGACAAGAGATTAGCAAATAGATTTGGAGAAGAATTTGAAAATTTTAAAAAAAATACTTCCATAATCCCTTTCTTGGCGATACTTGAGGGGAGGCAAGAATTTAAGATTAAAGAATTTTTTAGGTTATCTCAAGTTGGTATATTAATTGCAATAGGCGTACTTTGGTGGTCTCATCAATATATAAATATTGCTGTTAAAACATTTAATTCATCATTTTTGTCTGAATTTTTCAATTGACAGTTTAAAATCAAGATATAAGTTTTTTAAAAAATGCCACAAGCTTCAGAAATTGCCTGGTTAATTCCCGTTTTTCCACTTATTGGAGCTGTGCTTTCTGGCTTAGGACTAATAAGCATTAATAAGAAAATTAATAATTCAAGAGAAATTGTTTCTGTAGGTCTGATATCTTTCGTTGGGATTTCTGCGGTAATTAGTTATAAAGCTTTAATTGAACAAGTTAATGGTTATCAATCAGTAGAAAAATTATTTGTATGGGCCAATGCAGGGGATTTCACAATTCCAATGGGATTTGTCCTCGATCCTTTGGGGAGTGTAATGCTTGCGTTGGTAACTACAATAACCTTGCTGGTAATGATTTACTCTCATGGTTACATGGCACATGACAAAGGATACGTCAGATTTTTTACATATTTAGCATTATTTAGTAGTTCAATGATGGGATTAATAGTTAGTCCGAATTTATTAGAAATTTATGTTTTTTGGGAATTAGTTGGGATGTGTTCTTATTTATTAGTTGGTTTTTGGTATGACAGGGATGGCGCTGCACACGCTGCACAAAAAGCATTTGTTGTTAATAGAGTGGGAGATTTTGGTTTATTACTTGGAATTCTTGGTCTATTTTGGGCAACAAATAGTTTTGATTTTAATGAAATAGCTACTGGAATTTCTCAATCGATATCTGACCATTCGATACCCATTTGGGCTGCTTTATTACTTTGTTTTTTAGTTTTTCTAGGGCCAATGGCTAAATCTGCTCAGTTTCCTCTTCATGTGTGGTTGCCTGATGCGATGGAAGGTCCTACACCAATTTCTGCACTTATCCATGCTGCAACAATGGTTGCAGCAGGAATCTTTCTTGTAGCAAGACTTCAACCTTTGTATTCAATATTCCCCTCTATTCAGTTCATTATTGCTTTAGTTGGTACCATTACTTGTTTTTTAGGAGCCTCTATAGCTTTGACCCAAATGGATTTAAAAAAAGGTTTAGCATACAGCACAGTTTCTCAGCTTGGGTATATGATGCTCGCAATGGGTTGTGGAGCACCAGTTGCAGGAATTTTTCATTTAGTAACTCATGCTTGCTTTAAAGCAATGCTATTTTTGGGATCTGGTTCAGTAATACATGCTATGGAAGAAGTAGTTGGCCATCAGCCTGTATTAGCTCAAGATATGAGATTGATGGGCGGTTTAAGAAAAAAAATGCCATATACATCAACAACGTTTTTAATAGGCTGTGTAGCTATTAGTGGAATTCCCCCATTGGCAGGTTTTTGGAGTAAAGACGAAATACTAGGAAATGCTTTTATATCATTTCCAGCTTTTTGGTTCGTAGGACTGCTAACAGCTGGTATGACTGCTTTTTATATGTTTAGGCTTTATTTCTTGACATTTGAAGGAGATTTCAGAGGGGAGAATAAAGAATTGCAAAAACAGCTTCTAATAGCTTCTAAAACAAACCTAGATGAAGAAAATGAAGAAGAGCATGAAGAACATGGCTCTATCCATGAATCACCCTGGTCAATGACATTTCCCTTGGTATTTCTAGCTGTACCCTCTTTAATAATCGGTTTTATGGGACTTCCATGGGATAGCAAAATTGCAAATTTACTAGATCCTGAAGAAGCAGAGACTGCTGCAAAAGCTTTCGAATTAAAAGAATTTTTGCCTTTAGCACTTGCTTCCGTACTTATTGCATCAGCTGGAATCATTATTGCTTATCAGGCATATTTTGTGAAAAAAATTAATTTATCAGTTTTATTTGCCGAAAAGTTTCCTAACATCAATCGATTTTTATCCAATAAATGGTACCTAGATGATATTAATGAAAAACTTTTTGTTAAGGGTAGTAGAAAACTTGCTAAAGAAGTTTTAGAGGTTGATTCTAAGGTTGTTGATGGCGTTGTAAATCTTACTGGACTTGTAACTTTAGGTAGTGGAGAAGGTTTAAAATATTTTGAGACCGGTAGGGCTCAATTTTATGCGCTTATTGTTTTTGGGGGTGTAATTTTACTAGTTGCTATATTTGGTTTTCAATCTCCTCAAGTTTCTTAATTACAATTGTGTGTCTTCACTGTTCATTGGGGTGAAAAAATACAGAAAATTTCTAGACTTCACTTAAGATAAATTTTTTTATTAAATTGAGTACTTATTTTTATTCACATTTTGCGACACAAATGTTGGGGACTTTGGGAGCTGGATTGTCTAATTTTCCTTGGTTATCTGCTTCAATTTTATTCCCAATTGGTAGTGCATTTGTGATACCTTTTTTCCCAGATAAAGGGGATGGTAAAGAGGTGAGATGGTTTGCATTGTCTATTGCATTAATTACTTTTTTAATAACTGTAGGTTCATATATAAATGGCTTTGATATAAGTAATGAAAATGTTCAACTTAAAGAAAATATTAGTTGGCTCCCTGATTTAGGTCTTACTTGGTCTGTTGGCGCTGATGGCATGTCTATGCCGTTAATATTATTAACTAGTTTTATTACTGCTTTAGCAGTTCTTGCTGCATGGCCAGTTAAGTTCAAACCAAAGTTGTTTTTCTTTTTAATATTGGTTATGGATGGCGGCCAAATCGCTGTGTTTGCCGTACAAGATATGCTTTTATTCTTTCTTACTTGGGAACTTGAGTTAATTCCCGTTTATTTATTATTAGCTATATGGGGCGGCAAAAATCGACAATATGCAGCAACAAAATTCATTATTTATACAGCTGGTAGTTCTATTTTTATTCTTCTTGCAGCGTTAGCAATGGGTTTCTATGGTACAGAAATTCCCAACTTTGAGTTTTCTCACTTAGCAGCTCAAGATTTTAGTCAAAAATTCCAAATATTATGTTACGTAGGCCTTTTAATTGCATTTGGAGTGAAACTTCCTATAGTTCCCCTTCATACTTGGCTTCCAGATGCTCATGGAGAGGCTACAGCTCCAGTTCATATGCTTCTAGCAGGAATATTATTAAAGATGGGAGGGTATGCTCTTTTAAGATTTAATGCACAATTATTACCGGTTGCTCATGCTCAATTTGCCCCATTATTAATAGTTCTAGGGGTAGTAAATATAATTTATGCTGCATTAACTTCTTTTGCTCAAAGAAATCTTAAAAGAAAAATTGCATATAGTTCGATAAGTCATATGGGTTTCGTGCTTATTGGAATAGGGAGTTTTAGTAGCCTTGGAACAAGCGGAGCTATGCTGCAAATGGTCAGTCATGGATTAATCGGTGCAAGTTTATTTTTTCTTGTTGGTGCTACCTATGACAGAACAAAGACTCTTAAACTTGATGAAATGAGTGGTGTAGGACAAAAGATGAGAATCATGTTTGCTCTATGGACTGCTTGCTCCCTGGCTTCTCTGGCTTTACCAGGTATGAGTGGATTTGTTTCCGAATTGATGGTATTTACAGGATTCGTTACTGATGAAGTTTATACACTTCCGTTTAGGGTAGTGATGGCCTCTTTAGCAGCTATCGGTGTAATACTTACTCCTATTTATCTACTTTCAATGTTAAGAGAAATTTTCTTTGGTAAAGAAAATCCTAAATTAATCGAAGAACGAAAACTTATAGATGCAGAGCCAAGGGAAGTTTATATTATTGCCTGTTTACTTTTACCGATTATTGGAATAGGTTTATACCCAAGATTAATTACTGAAAGTTACATTGCATCTATTAATAATTTGGTCGATCGAGATTTAACTGCAGTTAAAGGTGCTGTTAAAACAAATATTTTTTCAGGAACTAAAACAAATGACATCCTAAAAGCTCCAACAATATAATTTTTTAAATTAACTCAATATTGTTTGGCATTAAATAAATTAAAAGATATCTTGTGAATAGATTTTATCTATCTCAAAATATCTTATTTCAATCCTATTGATAGGCAACAATTAGGCCCTAGATTGTTGATTAAGTTCCTTCAAGATGCCGCAGGTAAAGGTGAACTTGATCCATGGGATATTGATGTAATAAGTGTAATTGATAGTTTTTTAGAGGAATACTCACATACTTTTAATCAATCTTCAAATAGTCAAATCTCATATCAGAAGGATTTAGCAGAGACCAGCGAAGCATTTTTTGCGGCTTCCGTGCTAGTTAATCTTAAGGCTGAGGTTTTGGAAGCTGATGTTTTTAAACAAAATTCTTCCGATTTTGAAGATGAATTTGATTTGGATGATCAAGATTGGATTGATAAAGAATTTGATATTCCGAAATATCCTGAAAAATATCTAAGGAGAAGATCAATTGCACAACCAATTCTCAAACGTACAACAACATTGGGAGAACTTGTAAGTCAGTTAGAGTCCATAGCAGAAGTTATAGAAACCCAAGATCTTCTGCTGATGAAGAGAAAAAGAAATAAAAAATATTCTGACAGGGCTTTAATTTCTCAAGTAAAGTCCCTTGCGCATCGTGAGAAACTTCCAGAAACCACTAAAGCATTAGGGAAATTTATTGAAGGATGGGAAAAAGCATTACAATGGACAGATTTTGAATATTTAGTCAAAAAATGGCAAACAGTTGTAAAAAATGATTTAGATAAAGACCGTTTGGGAGTTTTTTGGGCTTTGTTATTTTTATCATCTGAAAACAAAATTGAAATTAAACAAATTAATTCCTTATATGGTCCAATTCAAATTAAAAGAATCATACCAGATGGTGGCGTAGCTCAATTGCCTATAGAAAATCTTGAGGTAAGTAATGCCTCTTCTTCGGCTGCATAGAAGCTTAATAGTAATAACGTATAATTTGGAAAAAAGGTTTTGAATTTATGAAGGCAATGATACTTGCGGCGGGTAAAGGCACACGTGTTCAGCCTATTACTCATGTTATTCCGAAACCTATGATTCCGATATTGCAAAAACCTGTTATGGAGTTTCTCTTGGAACTTTTAAGAGAACATAACTTTAAAGAAATAATGGTAAATGTCTCTCATCTGGCTGAAGAAATTGAGAATTATTTTAGGGATGGGCAAAGATTTGGAGTAGAAATTGCTTATAGTTTTGAGGGTAGAATTGAAGATGGGGAATTAATAGGTGATGCTTTGGGATCTGCAGGAGGATTAAAAAAAATTCAAGATTTTCAAAAATTCTTTGATGAAACTTTTGTTGTTTTATGTGGCGATGCTTTAGTGGATTTAGATTTAACTCAAGCTGTTAAAAAACATAAACAGAAAGGAGCTATTGCGAGCTTAATAACAAAAAGGGTAACTAAAGATCAAGTATCAAGTTACGGTGTTGTAGTTTCAGATGAAAACGGAAGAATAAAGGCATTTCAGGAAAAGCCATCAGTTGATCAAGCTTTAAGTGACTCTATAAATACAGGAATTTATCTTTTCGAGCCCGAAATTTTTAATTACATACCTTCAGCCGAGAAATTTGATATTGGAGCCGATCTTTTCCCTAAACTTGTTGAAATGGATTTGCCATTTTTTGCATTGCCAATGGATTTTGAATGGGTAGATATTGGAAAAGTTCCTGATTATTGGAGTGCTATTAGAAATGTATTGCTGGGTAAAGTTAGACAAGTACAAATACCAGGTAAAGAAATTAAACCAGGTGTTTTTACCGGGTTGAATGTAGCTGCTAATTGGGAAAAAGTAAATATTACCGGGCCGGTTTATATAGGAGGCATGACTATGATAGAGGATGGAGCAACTATTATTGGCCCTACTATGATTGGACCAAGTTGTTGCATTTGCGAGGGAGCAACTATAGATAATTCAATTATTTTTGATTATTCTAAAATTGGTAAAGGTGTACGACTTGTTGATAAGTTAGTGTTTGGTAAATATTGCGTTGGCAAAAATGGAGATCATTTTGATTTGCAAGATGCATCTTTAGATTGGTTAATAACAGATTCAAGAAGATCTGATTTAACTCAGCCATCCCCTCAGCAGAAAGCTATGGCAGAATTATTAGGTACTGATTTGATTAATATTCCAGATTAAGATCAGCTTTTTCAATAATTTCAGGAATTAAATGCTCTGCCTTTACGGCCATTAGATGAACACCGTTAGCGATATTCATAAAATCATGAGCTTGTTCAGCAGCAATGTTGATACCTTCCTGTAAAGGGTCTTTAGCATCTTTAAGACGATTTAAGATTTTCTCGGGGATGTTTGCGCCTGGAACGTATTTGTTTATAAAGAGAGCGTTTTTGTAAGACTTTAATAGGAATACACCTGCAATTACAGGAATTTCAAGAGGGTTACTGATTTTTTCACAAAATTCTATCAAATTTTGTTTTTCCATAATCATTTGAGTTTGTATAAATCCAGCTCCAGCCTCTTTTTTCTTTCTGATTCTATTTTCTAAACTTCTTTTATTTCTGCAACTAGGATCAGCTGCAGCACCTGCAAAAATAAATGTTTTTTTATCAGAAAGTTCTCCTAGGGTGGGATCAATTCCATTATTGAAGGCTTGAATTTGTTTAAGTAATCTCACTGACTCAAACTCATGTACTGCCTTAGCATCTTGTTGATCCCCGGCTTTTACTGAATCACCGGTAATGCATAAGATGTTTCTAATTCCTAAAGCATTTGCTCCCAGAATGTCAGATTGTAAAGCAATTTTATTACGATCTCTGCAAGATATTTGCATTACTGGTTCTATTCCATTTTCCAGTAATAGTTTGGACATTGCCAAGCTGCACATTCGCATTACAGCTCTGCTTCCGTCGGTAATGTTAACAGCATGTACCTTATCTTTCAAAAGTTGTGCTATGTTAAGAGATCTTATGGGGTTCCCACCTCTTGGCGGCATTATCTCTGCCGTTATTACCTTAGATCTTTTTTCTAAAGTCTGCTGAAGTTTTGATTTCAATTGCGTTTGTTTTCTAGTTGGTTAACAAGTGTACTGAGATTGCTAAACTTAATTAATATAAAAAAGTAACTGCTGAAATGCAAATGGTTGAAGAAGAAGTAAACAACATTGATATGATGGGTCTCTCGGCAAGAGAGATGGAAATCATTGATCTCGTAGCTGATGGGCTTACAAATCAAGAAATTGCAGTAAAACTAACTATTAGTAAAAGAACTGTCGATAATCATGTAAGTAATATGTTTACCAAAACTGGTTCAAAAAACAGAGTAGCACTTTTGAATTGGGCAATGGACAACGGGAAGATTTGTAGAGATGGATTTAATTGTTGTACACTCCCTGACTCTGATCAAGATTAGTATTACCCTTTACTTTTTTTTGTTTCATTTTCTAGTTCCATTAGACAATAATTTGTAGAACCTAATTCGAAGAGTTCAGCATATGCAATACATGCATCCTTGTCTGAATCAACAAATCTCAATATTCCTTCTTTGTCGTAAAGACCATACATCTGGAGAAAATAAAAAATTCTTTGCTTAAATATAAAGAAAATATAAAGGATGAATGGCTCTTTCGACTAGTCACTTTTTAAAGTTTTTAAATATTCTTCTTTCCATTCTGAAAAAGGATTGTTAGCTAGACTGAAATTGGAGTAATGGGTCAGCCCAGTAATTTCTCTTGAAATAAAGGATGGTAGCAATAAATCCTCCTCTTCATCGGAAAGTTCAATTTCTGCAATTTCTAGTGGATAATTATTTTCTTTGAAGCAATCTATAATCCAAGATTTTTTTTCAATTTCTAGAAAGTATCTATCTTTTTTAATTGTGTTTGAAAGATTTGACATTATTGTTTCAGCATCGCTTCGTGGAATGGAGTATTCAAATTCAAAGTTGGTAAAACCCTTGATATGTTTTTTAAGTGTAATTTTAGAGTTTTTGCCTATTAGTCTTACTCTAATAATCCAACCATCTAAACTTTTGGAGAAATATCCTTGTTCAATATAAACTTTTTTATTTATGAATTCTTTCCAATTATCATTTTTTATAAGAAATCTTCTTTCTATCTCAAAAGCCATTTAATTTTTGAAATTTTTTGGAGACAAATCGCCTTTCCAATCTAGTTTTTTTATTAAGGTATTGTAGTAACTTGTGCTTTTTTTAAACTTTATTATTTTGCAGGGTGATTTCCCCTTCTTGATCTCACAATAATAATTTTTCTTAATGGTCATACATTTTGAACCGTCAGTCCATAATTTAATTTCCCCTTTACTTTTTTTTACTGGCTTAATGATTACCTTACTTGTATTAGGTATGACGATTGGTCTACTAGCCAAACTCATTGGGCATATAGGGTTAATAATCATTCCATCTATACTAGGATGTACTATTGGACCTCCTGCAGCCATTGAGTAGGCTGTTGAACCCGTGGTTGTAGATACAATCAATCCATCACCTTTATATTCATTTACCTTCTCATTATCTATTTCAATTTGTATTTGGTTGGTCGGAGAAATATCTTCTTCAACGGATTTAAAATAAAAATCATTTAAGGCGTTATAGCTTTTTATGATTTTTTTCTCAGAACTTGTCCCCTCAATACAAACATTACAATTTAATCTATTACGAAAGTCAATTAAATATTCTTCGTTTTCAAGGATTTCAATAAAAGATTTGTCAAATAAAAATTCTTTCTCTTGAGTAAGAAACCCCAAATTACCTCCAATATTAATACTCAATAAAGGAATATCATAATCAGCTAATGCATTTGCGCATTTCAGGAAGGTTCCATCTCCACCAAGAACTATGCCAATATTTGGTTGTGATTCTGAATTAGAAAAATATTTTTCAATTTCATCTTTATGAAAATTACTTTCAATCCTGTTTGATTTGATATTTTTTGCTTTAAGAACTTCTTCACAGAATTTTGAAGCCTCTTGAGCTATAGAACTATCTGAACGATATACAATAAGCACTAATGAAAGTTTCATTTAATGCTTTTACCATTTTAATAAATTAAAACTTTCCATATCGACAGTGACCCTATTCCTATAAAGAGATAACAATATAGCTAATCCAACGGCTGCTTCTGCGGCAGCAACAGTAATCACAAAAATTGTAAAAACTTGTCCCTGAATTAAATTATTATCAATATAGGAAGAAAACGCCATCAAGTTTATATTTACCGCATTGAGCATTAACTCAATGCTCATAAGAACTCTGACTGCATTTCTGCTATTTAATAATCCCCAAATACCAATGCAAAATAGTGCTGAAGAAACTATTAAAAAAGCTTGAAGAGGAATTGATTCTAAATTCATAATAAGAAATACAAAAGGTTAATTTTTATTTGTAAGTAATGGTTCTGATGATTTTTCAATTAACTCTTGATCAACAGGTAGTCCTGTTGAAATATCTTTGCTCATTACATCTCTTCTAGCTAAAACAATAGCCCCAATCATTGCCATTAAAAGTAAGACTGAAGCTACTTCAAATGGGAGTAAATAATCACTAAAAAGATGTTCACCAATCCTAATAGTTGATTCTTCTCCAATAGAGTTTTGAGGACTTGATAAGCTCCAAACATTGGTCAAGTCAACTCTTATTAAGAGGCTTAGAAGGGTTAAACATATCGATGTTGATATAACTCTTCTCGATTTAATGTCATTAATAGGCTTTAAATCTTCTTTTTTATTGACTAGCATTATTGCAAAAATTATTAATACATTAACTGCACCCACATAAACTAAAACTTGAGCTGCAGCAACAAAACTTGCATTTAATAGAAGATATAATCCTGCAACACTCATGAAAACTCCACCAAGCAGAAATGCTGAATAAACAATACTTTCGAGCAAAACAACACCAAGTGCTCCAATAATGACAACTAAAGATAAAACTGTAAAACAAATAAATTGTGTTGTTATGGCAATGGACATAAATTATTCTGAATTAATTGTTTGGATTAGAAACTTTATCTTTATTTTCATTAGATTCAGGCCTCATCCAATCATAAACTTCTTCCGGTAATTTACCAACTCTTGCATCTGAAGCTGGGATTTCATGAGGGTCCATGACACCTTTAGGAAGATAGGCAAGTTCTCTTAGAGGTTTAACTGAAGGATCTGTTGTAACATTTGTGGGTAGTCTGCCAAGTGCGACATTATCGAAATTTAAATTGTGTCTGTCAAAAGTAGCTAATTCATATTCTTCGGTCATTGACAGACAATTAGTCGGGCAATATTCAACACAATTTCCGCAAAAAATACAAACTCCAAAATCTATTGAATAATTTCTAAGTTCCTTTTTTTTGGTTTCTTTATTCATTACCCAATCAACTACTGGGAGATTTATGGGACATACTCTCACACAAACTTCACAAGCAATACATTTATCAAATTCATAATGTATCCTTCCTCTATATCTTTCAGAAGGTATTAATTTTTCATATGGATATTGAACAGTAACTGGTCTTCTTCGAAGATGATCAAAAGTTACCGATATACCATTGTATAAATATTTGCCAGCATTAAATGCTTCTTTGATATAGCTATTTATTTGTTGAAGGAAATTGTTCATTTCGAAGAATTTACTTAGTTATTTTATTTTAGTGGAAAAATTTTGAATTTAAGTATTTTTACTTAAATTTAACCACCAAAGAATTGCGGAAAAGCAAGTTTTAATCCTGCTGTTATCAAAAGATTAGCAAGAGAAATTGGCAGAAGAAACTTCCATCCTAGATCTAAGAGTTGATCAATTCTTACTCTAGGAGTTGTCCACCGTAATAATATTGCAATAAAAACTAAAAGATATGCTTTCAGTACAGTCATTACAATTCCTATTGATGCAGTGAAAACCTGAATAAAGGGTGCATTAATAGGTAAATTAAGAAACTTAGCTATTAATTCAACTGGAATAGGAAAACCCCATCCTCCCAAATAAAGTATTGATACTAATAAGGCGGAAAGAATTAAATTAATGTAACTACCCAGGTAGAACAATGCGAATTTCATCCCTGCATATTCAGTTTGATATCCCGCAACTAATTCTTCTTCAGCTTCGGGTAAGTCAAACGGAAGTCTCTCACATTCAGCAAGAGCACAAATCCAAAAGACTATAAAACCAACTGGTTGTCTCCATATATTCCAACTTAGGATTCCAGCACCACTTTGTTGGTTGACAATGTCAATAGTGCTTAGAGAATTTGTCATTAGTACAACAGCCAGTACAGATAAAGCTAAAGGAATTTCATAACTTATTGATTGAGCCGCTGCTCTTAAACCTCCTAATAAAGAATACTTATTATTTGATGCGTATCCGCTCATAAGAAGGCCAATTGGCTGAATACTGCTTAAAGCGATCCATAGGAAAATTCCAATGCCAACGTTACTTATTAAAAGGTTTTGTCCAAAAGGAACAATTAGCCAAGACAGAATAACTGGGACAAGAACTAATATAGGTCCTGCAGTGAAGAGAATCCCATCCGCTTTGGCAGGAATAATATCTTCTTTGACAAGTAACTTAAGACCATCTGCAATTGGTTGGAGGACGCCGAGCGCTCCAGCATATTCTGGACCTATTCTTTGTTGAGCAGCAGCAGATATTTTTCTTTCAAGCCAAACTGTTACTAAAACGCCAACAACTGCCGCTACCAAAACCAAAAGCATAGGAAGAGGGAGCCATATTATATGAGCGATTTCGCTGGAAAGGCCAAAACCTTTTAAGAATTCATTAAAACTATATTCGAGATCTAATCCGTATTCCAAAATTTTTATGTTATTTACTTAATAGATTAACTCCTCACAAACAATATGTGTGTTTTTTATGAAAAGCTGCAAATATTATTCTCTGTTTTCTAGGCTAATCCAATCTCTTGGTGCTGAACCTGTATA
Source organism: uncultured Prochlorococcus sp. (assembly GCA_902620895.1). Lineage (GTDB taxonomy): Bacteria > Cyanobacteriota > Cyanobacteriia > PCC-6307 > Cyanobiaceae > Prochlorococcus_A. The sequence continues at coordinate 48,596 of CACNJU010000001.1, read as the reverse complement.
GATTTGCGATGGTCTGAAAATTCTATTTGCTCCAAGTTGCTCTCTCCAATGAGCTAACCAACCAGCCACTCTAGATATGGCAAAAATTGGAGTAAATAAATCACGAGGAATACCAAGTTTTCTATAAACAAGGCCAGAATAAAAATCCACGTTAGGGAATATACCCTTAGGTCCAAGTCTTGGTATTGACTCTGCCTCAAGTGATTTAGCAACTTCATACATTTCATCTGCTCCAAATCTAATAAAAAGTTCTTCTGCAAGTTTTTGAAGAATTATTGCTCTGGGATCTTTGACTTTATATTCTCTGTGGCCAAAGCCCATTATCTTACTTTTATTTTTTATTGCATTATCTAAAAAAGACCCAGCATTTTCTGGGGTTTTAATCTCTTCTAACATCGCAATCACATCCTCGTTTGCTCCTCCATGCAATGGGCCAGCTAAGGTTCCTACTGCAGAGGCGATGACAGCATATGGATCTGTAAGAGTACTTGCAGTCACTCTAGCGCTAAATGTACTTGCGTTTAAACTATGTTCGGCATGTAGAATTAAGCACCTATCAAAAACTTTTGCGGCTATAGGATCTTGTTCTTTTTCAGTCAACATGTAAAGAAAATTTGATGAGTAAGTTAGATCATCTCTAGGTTGAATTGGGTCTTGTCCTTTTCTAATAAGTTGGAACGCTGCAATCATTGTGGGTATTTTTGCTATTAGTCTTATGACTGCGTTGTAGATGTAATTAGGATCATCTATTGCTCTACGCGAATAAAAGAGCCCCAAAGAAGCTGCACTAGATTGAAGAGCATCCATAGGATGACCAGTTGCAGGGAAACATTTCATCATATCTCTGACTCTAAAACTTAACCTTCTATGCATCTGAACTTCTTGTTCGAAATCTCTTAGTTGAATAGCTGTGGGCAATTCACCCCAAATCAATAGGTAAGCGGTTTCTAAAAAACTGCTTTTTTTGGATAGTTCCTCAATAGAGTAGCCTCTGTACAATAATTTACCTTTGTTGCCGTTAATATCACATATGGATGAATTAGTAACTGGGACACCCTCTAATCCTGGTTTTAAAATTAGTTTGTTACTATCCAATTGCTTAATTCAATATCAAATACTTATAGATTAAAGATAGTCAAATAATTTTTAATTAACCACAAGATATTAAATTCGCAAAAATTAAAATGATTGTTTTTGAAGCTTGTTTGAATAAATTTAATTTAAAGAATGTTTAATATTGTTTCTCTGTAAATAATTGGATTTTTTTCAGGAATAGACTGACTTATGATTTCTAGCGATTCTTCATTTGATATTTTTAAAATATTTTTAATGAGAAAATTAAGGTCCTGCAAATTAGAAAAATATTCAATTTTATTAGAATTACCATCTTTGATATCAACTTTTGAATAAAGAAAAGCAGATTTATCTTTATTACTTTTTAGGTTAAAAAATTTTTTTGATATTTTCTCAAATTCTTTACCATCAATTAAATAATTACTTATGGTTTGTAAACCTCCTGATTCTATCAAATAGATATTTTCAAAAGATAATTGTTTTATAACATCGTCTTTTTCTTCAAGAATATCTTTGGAATATATCGAATAAATATCTTCATTTTGTTTCAGAGTATATTTGTTGAAATCTTTTAGCTTTTTCAAAGCACTTAAATCAAATTGATCTTCATTATTTTTTTCAAACGTAATAAGCCAATCTTTATTTGAATTGAGAATTAAAATGTTTTGATTATTATTTTGATTAAACTCTTCAAAAAAACTTAGTTGAAAATCACTTATTAAGGGATTAAGATGTTTATCAAAATTTTTCGCATCACAAAAAATTAAATTTTCAGGATTATCTTCATTACTATTCTCTTTATTCATTAACTTTTCGTAAGTAAGAATATCAATGTTTTTTTTGTTATTTAGTAAATATGATTTTAAAATTAGTTGTTTATTTTTAAAGTCAAAAATTGTAGCAATTTTATCCCCATCATTCTCAGGAAAAATTTCTTTATTTAAAAATTTACTTTCTAAAAATTTATTTGTGAATAATATATTTTTTTCATTGTTCAGTCCAACAAGTTCTCCCTCATATTGAAATTTTTTTTTCTTAAAATTTTCACTAGAGATAATACTATTTTTGATTAATTTTTTATCTGATGAAGCAATTATATAATTATCGTTGGTTCGGTATATATAGTTAAGAAAATTTATTTTGTTTTCTCTATTAATTGAAATTATCTCATCAATCTGATCTATTTTATTAGGCAAATTTAATAAATCATCTATTGTTTTTTCTGGCTTAATTTTAAAAACAATCAAAATATCATCTTCAAGCTTTTTATTATTTTCAAAAGTTGAGATTATAAGTTCATTATTATAGATATCTTCTAATTTATTGTTGCCTAGATCTATTCCTAAGTAATCTAATATAGAGTCTTTTATTAAAAAAAAGTTATCTTTATTTGTTGGATTTTTATCCTTTTCATTATTATTAACGATATTAAAACTATCTAAATTTGAAATAAATAATAATTTATTGTTTTCAGGTGCATATTTTAAGATATTTAGTTGCTCAATATTTGTACTTTGTTCCTTATTTTTATTAGTAGAAACTTTTTTAAAACCAAAAAAAAGTAATAAAGATAATAATAGGATTATTGCTACTACTCTAAGTTTCATTATCAATGTTTATTTTTATTTTTAACAATAAACTTTCTCCTGCAACTTAATTTATTAAATTGTAAATAACACATAATTTATCCTACAAATTGGGAAGTTATCCAAAATCTATAAATGCTTCTAGTCTAAATGATTGGTTTAATTCTGAGAAAGAAGATCCAGTCTTGATTGATGTAAGAGAACAGTCAGAGCTTGAACTGGCTCGTTTCTCAAAAGAATTTTTACATATACCAATTAGTAAAGTTACATCTGAATATGTTGAAGAAATATTTGCTGGTTTATTAGATAGAGAAATTGTAGTTACCTGTCATGCAGGAATAAGAAGTTATAACTTTTCTCAATGGTGCTTGGATAATAATATTGTGAGCGAAATATGGAATTTGGAGGAGGGTATTGATGGATGGAGTAGATATATTGACCCATCAATACCAAGATATTGATTAAATATCTAATGAAGATGCAACAGTATTAACATCTTTGTCGCCTCTTCCAGAGCAATTGATAACTATATGAGTATCTTTTTCAAGAGTAGGGCATAATTTATCTAACCAAGCAAAGGCATGGGAAGTTTCAAGTGCAGGAATAATTCCTTCTAGTTCACTTACAAGTTTTAAAGCGTCTAAAGCTTCTTGATCTGTGACTGATCCATATTCTGCTCTACCTATTTCTTTTAAATGGCTATGTTCAGGTCCTACTCCAGGGTAATCTAAACCTGCACTTATTGAGTGAGCTTCTTGTACTTGACCATTATCATCTTGCAAGAGAAGACTCATTGATCCATGCAAAATTCCAACTGATCCTTTAGTGATAGTGGCAGCATGTTTGTCAGTATCAACTCCGTTTCCTGCTGCTTCAACACCAATAAGACGCACAGAAGTTTCTTTAACAAAAGGATGGAAAAGCCCCATTGCATTTGATCCCCCACCTACACAAGCAAGCAAAATATCGGGAAAAGATCCAAATGATTCTAAACATTGTTTTTTAGTTTCTTCACCGATAACTGCATGAAAATCACGCACAATCTTTGGGAAAGGGTGTGGGCCGGCAACAGATCCTAAAATGTAGTGTGTGGTTTCGACATTAGAAACCCAATCTCTAATGGCTTCACTAGTGGCATCCTTAAGTGTTGCTGTTCCAGAATTTACAACTTTAACTTCAGCTCCTAGAAGTTTCATTCTGAAAACGTTAAGGGATTGCCTTTTTATATCTTCAGCACCCATGTAGATAATACATTTCAAGCCAAATCTCGCACAAACAGTAGCAGTAGCAACTCCGTGCTGACCTGCTCCAGTTTCTGCAATTATTCTTTTTTTGCCCATTCTTATTGCAAGTAAAGCTTGTCCAAGGGCATTATTAATTTTGTGAGCCCCAGTATGATTTAAATCTTCTCTTTTAAGCCATATTCTAGGAGTTGCTTGTTTAGTTTTGTAATGTTCAGTAAGTCTTTTGGCTTCATAAAGTGGTGTTTCTCTTCCTACATAAGTCTTAAGGAGATGATTTAATTCTTCTACAAAAAGTTTATCTTTCCATGCATTAGATGCAGCTGTTTCAAGCTCAAAAAGAGCAGGCATTAGCGTTTCAGGAACATATTGACCACCATATTTTCCAAATCTTCCCTCTTTGGAGGGTTGATTTAAATCGTCATTTTTATAGTTCTGATCTTTGCGAGAAAATGTACTTACCACTTTTTCTATAGAATAATTATTAACTAACTATAGATTATATTGAAAATAATGGGAAAAAAGAATTGGATCGAATTTGATAATCAAGAAAAAAAATCAGAAGAAACAGCTAAAGTAGAAACTTTTAATAAAAAATTAAAAATAAATATTTCAAAACAAAAAAAAGGTAAAAAGGGAAAGACCGTAACTTTAATTAGAGGTTTAGGCGCTGATGATGAAATCTTATTAAAAGAATTACTAAAAAAAATTAAAGTTTTTTGTGGGACTGGAGGAACATTGATTGATAGAGATATCCAGTTACAGGGTGATATGGTATCGAAATCAATTGAGTTTCTTCGTAAAGAGGGATTTCATAATTTATGAAGCAAGGGTTAAGATAGTTTTTAATTTTGATGATGCAAAAAATGAAAGAACAAGATCAAAAAAAGTCAACCAATATAAAATGGCACAACTTAACTATTGATAGAGAAAAGTTAGAGAACATGAGAGGTCATAAAGGTATGGTTATCTGGTTTACCGGTTTATCTGGTTCTGGTAAAAGTACTTTGGCTAACGCTTTAAATGAAGTTTTACACTTAGATGGTTTTTCGACTTATGTGTTGGATGGAGATAATATAAGGCACGGTTTATGTAAAGATCTTGGTTTTTCGGATGAAGATAGAGAAGAAAATATAAGAAGAATTGGTGAAGTTGCGAATTTATTTATGAATGCTGGGATAATAACTATTACAGCATTTGTTTCGCCATTTATTAGCGATAGAGATAAGGTGAGAAAAATTATTGGATCTAAGGATTTTATTGAAGTTTATTGTTCTGCTGATATCACAGTTTGTGAAAATAGGGATACTAAAGGTCTTTATAAGAAAGCTCGTTTGGGTGAAATAAAGGAATTTACAGGGATTTCTAGTCCATATGAAGCTCCTCATAATCCTGAAATTGTTGTTGATACAGGTTCGTTAGATTTAAATGATTCCGTTGAAAAAGTTATTAACTACCTCAAAAAAGAAAACTTTCTTAATAAGGCCTAATAGAAAAATATTAGTTCATTTATTTTGAAGATAATTATCAGGTCCAATAGTTGATAACTTATTATTTTTATTTCTTACCTGTGTATGTAGATTTTCTCGGAATTCTTTTAAATTTTTCTTTATGGATTCATCAAATAAACTAACCATCCCTATTGCCAATAATCCAGCATTCTGTCCTCCATTAATTGCAACTGTTGCAACTGGAATTCCAGAGGGCATTTGAACGATTGATAAAAGAGAGTCAATCCCCTTCAGTGTCTTACTCTCTACTGGTACTCCAATTACAGGAATGCAAGTTATGGATGCCAGCATCCCTGGAAGATGAGCAGCACCCCCAGCACCGGCAATTATTACTTTTATGTTTTCTGATTCTGCATTTTTTGCATATTCCATCATTTCAATTGGTGTTCGATGAGCAGAAAGTATACAAACTTCAGTTTTTATTCTAAATTCTCTTAAAATATCAATGGCTGGTTTCAATGTATTTAGATCTGAATCACTACCCATTACGACAGCAATTTTATAAATTTCTTTAGAATTCAATTCTGACAAAATAACAAATCAATTCTTTCCTATAATGGCGCGCAATTAATTTGGTGCCAGTTAGTTAGTATGAAAAGAATAAATTTTCATAGAATATTATGACGTCAAATAAGATTATCGAAAAAAGTGAAGTCAGGGAGTATTTTAATGGTACTGGCTTTGAGAGATGGAATAAAATTTATAGCAAATCTGATGAAATTAATACAGTTCAGAAAAATATTAGGAAAGGACATCAAAAAACTGTAGATGATGTAGTTTCATACATCAAAAATTATCCTGAACTAACAAAAAAAAGTTATTGTGATGCAGGCTGTGGTGTAGGAAGTCTTTCCATACCTTTACTAAGACTCGGTATAAAAGAACTACAGATGAGCGATATTTCTTCTGAAATGATTAAAGAAACAAAAAAACGCATTCATGAATTAGGTTTGAATCAAAGTAAAATAAAATATGAAGTTTGTGATCTGGAAAAATTAAAAGGTTTATTTGATGTTGTAGTTTGTTTGGATGTATTTATTCATTATCCTCAACCGGTCGCAGAAGAAATGGTCCAACACCTATGCGATTTAAGCAAAGAAAAACTAATCGTTAGCTTTGCTCCTTATACCCCAGTTCTTGCTGTTCTAAAAAATATTGGAAAATTATTTCCTGGGCCAAGTAAAACTACAAGAGCATATACATTGAAAGAAAAGGGTATTATTAATGCTGCCAAAGAAAGAGGTTTTAAAGTTGTTAAAAAGAAATTAAATCAAGCTCCTTTTTATTTTTCAAAACTAATTGAATTCGAAAAAATTAAATAATTTATTTTACTAAATGATTTTCAAGTGCATAACGAACTAATTCTGTTCGGCTTGATGTACCTGTTTTGATAAAAAGTCTACTTACATATTTCTCAACATTTCTAATAGATGTTTCAAGCTGTCTTGCAATTTCTTTGTTCATCAGTCCCTCTGCTACTAGTTGAAGCACACTTGCTTCTCTAGGTGTGAAACTAGGAAGATTTATTTTATTTTCTGGATTAGTCTGGTTTTGGTCTGTGAGCATAGATTTTATTTCAGTAATTTGTTTTGCCATTTTGCTTACGTCAATATCTGCGAATCGTGCCGCTTCTTTTAATAATCGTTCTTGTCTGTTGATTACATTTTTTACTCTTGCAGCTAATTCATCGGGATCGAAAGGTTTGGAAATATAATCATCAACTCCTGCAAGATAACCTTCTGTTCTGTCTAGGGTCATTCCTTTTGCAGTTAGAAAAATTACTGGAGTTCCTCCTAATTTTTCATCCTCTCTAATTTTTTCTAATAAAGCATAACCGTTGGCTCGAGGCATCATAACATCGCTAATTATTAAATCGGGGAAGACTTTTTGAGCTTTTTCCCAACCATCCTCTCCATCAACTGCAATAAATATTTCAAAGCCTTCATCTTCTAGAAATGTTTTAACAGCTGTTCTTAAACCAGGCTCATCATCAACTAATAAAATTCTTGATTTTCTTACTGGTTCATTATTTATTTGATTAATTTCATTCATTTTTTAATTCTTTAATTTGATTTTCTAGTAATAAACAGAATTTTATATACTAAACATAATGCTATCAACTCCCATACTACTAGACTATCAATCTTCGACTCCTTGCTCTAAAGATGTCGTTGATTCTATGAAACCTTTTTGGAGTGAGATATTTTCTAACCCTGCAAATAAATCTAATTTGGCGGGGATTAACGCAAGCGCTATATTGGAAGCCTCAAGAGAAAAAATAGAACAAAGTTTATTTCTTCAGAATAAAAAAGTTATTTTTACAAGTGGGGCAACTGAATCTAATAACTTAGCCTTATTAGGTTTTGCTAGAAATTTCTATAAAAAAACAGGAAATTATGGACATATTATTACCTTAAAAACGGAGCATAAAGCTGTTTTGGAGCCCTTAAACCAACTAAAAAAAGAGGGATTTATGGTTACAGAAATTAATCCTGAGAAAGATGGCTTAATTTCAGAAGAACAATTCAAAAAAAAAATAAGAGAAGATACATTTCTGGTTAGTGTCATGTTGGCAAATAACGAAATAGGAGTTATTCAGCCCATAGAAAATATTTCAAAGATATGTAAATCGAGAGGAATAACATTTCACTCTGATTTTGCACAATGTTTAGGTTATATGGCTTTAGACAATCTTTTATCAGATGTAAATATGATAACGATGAGTTCTCACAAAATATATGGTCCTAAAGGGATAGGACTTCTTTTGATAGATAAAGAAATGAATCTTGAGCCTTTAATTGTTGGAGGAGGTCAGGAATATGGTCTCAGGTCTGGTACATTACCTCTTCCTTTAGTAGTTGGCTTTGCTAAAGCAATAGAGATAGCAGTTTTTAATCAAAAAAATAATGCTGAGAAATTACTTTTGCATAGAAATACCCTTTTAGAGGGTTTGTTAGAAAATAATTCTGGTTTATTAATTAATGGCTCCATAGAAAAAAGATTACCTCACAATTTAAATTTGACTGTATTGGATTTAAACGGAGCAAAGTTTCATAAACTTTTAAAATCTAAAATAGTTTGTTCTAGTGGATCTGCATGTAGTAATGGTGAACCATCTCATGTTTTACTAGCCTTAGGTAGATCTTTTAAAGAAGCAGAATCTTCAATAAGGTTAAGTATTGGATTAAGCACTAATTCAAAAGATATAAAAAAAGCAATTCATATTCTTACAAATACGATCAGATCATTACGCTAGAAATTATTGGCTCTTATCTTAATTGAGCAATTCTTAATTTTCCACTTCTAGCTCTTTTATTGAGTTTGACTTCTTGATCGGAAGGAGTTATTGGCTTTTTTGTCAGGTTTTTTAGTCTTTGATCATTCTTAAAAGAATTTTTAACTAACCTATCCTCCAGTGAATGAAAACTAATAATAGAAATAATACCTCCTGGCAAAATCCATTCAGGGACAACTTGCAAAAATTTTTCTAATACTTCAATTTCTTTATTAACAGCAATTCTTAGTGCTTGAAATGTTCTTGTTGCTGGATGTATTTTTTTATATCTTTGTTTTGGTGGGAAGCAGCCTGCAATAGAGTAAGCTAGCTCTTTTGTTCCAGAATATTTTCCATTTTCCTTCAAATCCATTTTTATTTTCCTGGCAATCTTTCTTGATAATCTCTCATCTCCATATTGATAGATTAGGTTAGCCAGATCTTTTTCATTTAAAACCTCAATTAATTTCTCTGCATCAACATCAAGCAAAGGATTCATTCTCATATCAAGTGGACCATCTTTTTGGAAGCTAAATCCTCTTTTAGGGTCATCAAGTTGGTTACTATTTACTCCAAGATCTGCAATCACAAAAGAAACTTTTTCTTTTGGTACAAAATCCGCAAAATTTGAAGCCCTTATATCAATCCTACTTTTAAACTCATCAAGTTTTTTTAATGCTGATTTTCTTGCGAATGGATCTTGATCAAGTCCAATTATATTTAAATCCGAATATTTTCTCAATAAATGATAAGAGTGCCCGCCTCCGCCTAAAGTTGCGTCTATTCCCTTAAGTTGATTGTTATGCATAAGTGGGTAATACTCTAATGAGGCCATAATCTCATCTGTCATAACTGATTGATGATTGAAAAAAGATGAATCAGATAGGTCAGTTTGCATAACTTTCGACTAAGATTTGATTAGAAGTTAAATTTCGAATGGCTCAGCTAGAGACTAGAACAGAACCAATGGTGGTCAATTTTGGACCTCACCATCCCTCAATGCATGGGGTTTTAAGGTTAGTTGTAACTCTTGATGGTGAGAATGTCATTGATTGTGAGCCAGTAATTGGATATTTACATAGAGGAATGGAAAAGATAGCTGAAAATAGAACAAATGTAATGTATGTCCCTTATGTAAGCAGAATGGATTATGCAGCAGGAATGTTTTATGAAGCTATTGTAGTAAATGCTCCTGAAAGATTAGCTAATATTCCAGTTCCCAAAAGAGCTAGTTACATCAGAGTTCTTATGCTCGAACTTAATCGTATTGCTAATCATCTTTTATGGCTTGGTCCCTTTTTAGCAGACGTAGGAGCTCAAACTCCATTTTTCTATATTTTTAGAGAAAGAGAAATGATCTATGATCTCTGGGAAGCTGCTACTGGACAAAGGCTAATAAATAATAATTTCTTTAGGATAGGCGGAGTCGCATGTGATCTCCCATACGGATGGTTAGAAAAATGTTTAGACTTTTGCGATTGGTTTGGTCCTAAGATAGATGAATACGAAAAATTAATTACAAATAATCCAATTTTTAGAAAAAGAATTGAAGGTCTAGGAACAATACAAAGAGACCAGGCAATTAATTGGTCATTATCTGGGCCAATGCTTAGAGCTTCTGGAGTTTCCTGGGATTTAAGGAAAGTCGATAGTTATGAATGTTATGACGATTTTGATTGGCAGATTGCTTCGGAAAAAGAAGGAGATTGTTATGCGAGATATCGAGTAAGAGTTGAAGAGATGAGACAATCACTAAGCATCATTCGCCAAGCCTGCAAAATGATTCCAGGAGGTCCAACAGAAAATTTAGAAGCTCAAAGAATGGCGACTGAAGATAAGAAAAGTGAAATATTTGGTATTGACTATCAATATGTAGCTAAGAAGGTTGCTCCAACTTTTAAAATTCCTAACGGAGAATTATATACAAGATTAGAGTCCGGCAAAGGAGAAATAGGTGTATTTATTCAAGGAAATAATGAAGTTACCCCATGGAGATTCAAAATCAGAGCAGCTGATTTAAATAATCTGCAAATATTGCCTCATATTCTTAAAGGTGCCAAAATCGCTGATATTATGGCAATCCTTGGTTCAATAGATGTCATTATGGGATCTGTTGATAGATAATTTCTTTAAATGAAACCCTCTGACTGGTTAATATTGCAGAAGAAGGTAAGGTTTGGTGATTGTGATTCTGCAGGTGTAATTCATTTTCATAACTTATTAAAATGGTCGCATGAAGCTTGGGAAGAAAGTATTGAAATCTATGGGATCCCTTGTCATGATATTTTTCCAGATTTTTCTATACGTAAAAGTCAAATTATTTTTCCAATAGTAAATTGTGAGGCAAACTTTCATGCACCTATAAAAATTGGAGATTTATTAAAAGTAAAAATTGCCCCTCATAAAATTAATACTCATATGTTCCAAGTAAATAGCTTTTTTATAAATAATGGAAATAAAGTAGCCGAAGGGAAAATTATACACTGTTCTTTAGATGTTGATTCAAGAAATAAAATAGAAATTCCCGATCAGTTAGAAAGATGGATAGAGGCTTCTAATGTGAGTACAAATTTAAAAGAATGCTGATTATTATTTTTTAAATTTATAGTTTATTTTTTCTGTAATGCTATTTTTGTTTTTAACAATCCAATTTTCAGGCTTTTCATGTTTAGGCCAACTTTGAGAAAAATTTTTTAATAAATTTAAAGAAATTTCAATATTTTTATCATTTGTAAGTTCTCTAAATTCAACTATTACTTTAATTTTATTTCCCCATAATTTGTTAGATACTTTCGAAATATTGAATTTATTAATTGGGATATTTTCTTTCATAATGAAATCATTTAATCTAGATTCAATTACTTCAGGGAAAACAACTTCTCCACCTGAATTAAAGGCATTATCACTTCTTCCAACAAATTTTAAATAGTAAGAATTATTGATTTGCTTAATTTCACCTAAATCCCCGGTTTGCCACCACCCATTTTTATTTTTGAAATTTTCAGTGTTTAAAGAATCTATTATTTCGATTCCAATTCTGGCTGATTTTATTTCGATTAATCCTCGTGCATTAATTCTTATTTTTGTATCTGGTAGTATTTCTCCAACATTTTTAAAACCCATTAAGAATTCTTTTGGTTTTAAACTCGTAACCATTGCTGCTGTTTCAGTTGAGCCGTAACAAGGTGCTAATTTTATTTTTTCTTTTATACATTGTTCTGCAGTTTCGTCTGAAATTGAAGCTCCACCTACCCAAATTAGATCAAAAATTTTTAGCCAACTAATTCCATCTTTTTGAGCTAAAAGTCTTTGTAATTGGGTGGGAACTAATGACGTAATCAAGTGTTTTTTGTTTTTTTTAAATTTAATTGTGAAAAGTAAAAGTTCTCGAGTTTTTTTTATCAAATTCGGAGAAATATTAATACAATCACATCCCCAAGTTTGACTTCTAAAAATTGGCATTAATCCACTTATATGGTTCAGGGGTAAAGTATTTAAAATTAAGCAGTTTTGTAATTCAAATCCTTGCTCTATTAGCCATTGACCTGATGTAGTTGCAGATAATTTAAGATTATTTAAATGGTGAAAACATTGTCTCGGTTTTCCAGAACTCCCACTACTGTTTAAAATAATTGCTGGCCCATTTTCAGTAATTGAATCTAATACATCTTTGTCTTCATAAAATTTGTTTTTTACGTAAATAATTTTATTCTCTCTAATTTTTTTAATAATTTTTTCTACAGATTGAGTTTCGTTATTTTCAACTTCAATAGTATGAATTTTATTTTTCATAGTTGATCCCATATCTTTTTTGCTTCACTTAAAAATAGGAACGAATTAGGGAATTTATTCATTGCTAAACCAGGAACTTTTGGCGTTGGTCCTTGTAATTGTAGAGAAGATAAATGATGGAGCCATCTCTTTCCTATTCCAGTTTCAAATGAGGTACTTATAGATATTAAAGCTTTTTTATTTTCTAATTCTCTTAAAAGCTTAACTGGATTATTTTCTTGAGAGGGCCTTCTAATTTGCCAACCCTTCCACTCATCAATCAAAGTTGGAAATTTTAAAAGTGATTCGTCTAAAGCTATTGGAATTTTTTTGTTTAGTTCTGTCAGTCCATCAATATCATCAACACAGAGAGGTTGTTCTAACCAATCTATATTTTTATTATCTTTCAAAATATCAGCCCATCTATTAGCTATCTCTCTTCCCCAAGAACCATTAGCATCTATTCTTAACTTAATATTATTACCTATTTTGCTTAAAATTTCTTCTAATTTTGCTTCTTCCTCATGGTTATTTTTTAGTGCTACTTTCCATTTTAAGGTTAATGATTTTCCAATATCACAATGTCTTTTTTTAATATCATTTAGATCTGAAACTACATTTTCATGATTTAACAATATGGCTGTTTTACCAATTTCATCAAAGTAGTAGTTTTCTTTAAAAATTATTTTTCCATTGATCTCAGCTAATGCAGAATTTATTGCAGATTGAATGCATGGGTGAAAAATATTTATTTGCTCAGATAAATTAAATTCCTCTATATACTCAGGGATCATATCTAGTTGTTTCGCACACTTTTTTAAGTCTTTTTTATGTAGCGGTGAAACTTCTCCGAATCCTATTTTTTTATCATTACTTATTAATTTAATTATCCAACCCGATTTTGTATGGTAATTGGTTTTAGAATTTTCTACTTTGGCCAATAACTTAAAGCTATAAGATTTTTTTTGAAATATTAAGTTCATTTATTTAGATAGTAATTAAATATTAATCCTGTGATTAAACCAATTCCATTAAGAGTTTGAAATTTTATTGCGACGAATTTGCAATTTTTTATTGCAGAAGGTTTTGCATACGAAGACTTTAATAAATTTATAAGTCTTATTGCTTGAGGGAAACTAAGCAAATAAAGGATGCAAAACACTGGAATAAATCCATAAACTATTGTGAAAAGTTGAAAAATATATATTATAAAAATTATCCAAGGCACAAATTGAGAACCTTTTTTTGCCCCTAAGCGAACTAAAGGTGAATTTTTCCCATACTTTTTATCTTCAGAAATTTGATGGAAATGAGAACAAAATAATACAAGAGTTGTTGCCAAGGAAGGTCCTGAACCAAGTAATAAAGATACTTTCCATGGAATATCTTCGAAGTAAATATTAGAAGGATTTAACGCAATTAAGACTGCAGAATAAGCAAAAGGTCCAAATGCAAGCCAGCATAATGGTTCTCCTAAACCTTGATAGCCCAATCTAAAAGGAGGACCTTGATATAAATATCCTAAGAAGCAGCAAGCTGCCACCAAAATAAAAATGTTTATACTTGTTGATACTGAAATAATTAAAATTATTAATAAACCAATAACTAAAGATGTATATGCAATAAATGAAATTATTTTTTTATTTTTTACAAGATTTACTATTGAATGGAATTTAAATTCATCGATTCCTGTTTCTGCGTCGTATAAATCATTAGTTAGATTTTCCCAGAGTAATATCAAAATTGCAGCTAAAGTAAATGAAATCAAATTATAAATTTTTACCTCTTCATATTGATTGAGTAAGTAAGCCCCTGTTATTAAAACTGGAAGTATGGCAACAGAATAAAGAGGCCATTTTATTGCTTTTTTCCATAATTGTTTTTTTTCTTCGTCCATTTTTAATTAACACGCAAAATTAGATAATTATTGAATGTAGTTTATAAATTGAGTTACATTTTTTACTTTATTGCATCATTTTTAGTTATTTTCAATAAGTAATGAAAAATGATTTAAACTTAACAGATTTTTTAAAAGATGTATTTTCCTCTTTCGATAAGAAAGTTGAAAATTCTGGATTAGTAAGTATTTGTGTTGAGATTCCTTCTATTGATTTATTTCAAGTTTATGAATTGTTAATAAATCAATACCCGTTTTCTTCATTTTGGGAGGAATCTGATGGCATTTCATATATAGCTTTCGAGAAGTGTAAATATGTTACTCTGGATGGCCCAAAAAGATTTGAGGTAGCAAAAGAGTTTAATTCTGAGAATTTTAAAAATTTAATTAACTTAACTAATGAATCGCATAATTCTGCACTTTCAAAAATTATTTATTTATTTTCTTTCTCTGAAAATTTGAATAATAAGAATTTACCTTCAGATATCCCTAGTTTGGAAGCCATTTTGCCAAAAATATTAATTACTAAAAGTGGCAAGAATTGCTGTTTAAGAATCAATGGTCATGTTGAAGGTAAATCATCATTAAGAACATTAATTGAAGAAATATGGACAATTAGAAATCAAGTTATTAATTCTGGCTCAGAATTAATAAAATCATCTGGCTTAAAAAATAGTTTTGATTCCCCTTTTATTGATGATTTCTCACGCTCCTTAGAAACTTCTAAAACAAACATGAAAAAAGTAGTAAATAGAGGAATTCAATTAGTAGAGAAAGATATACTCGAAAAGATAGTTTTAGCAAATAGGATTAGAATAAAACTTAAAAATAAATTAGATTTAGTAGAAATTTTAAAAAGATTTAAAAATAAGCAACCAAATACATGTAGATACGTTTGGAAAAGGAATAGTAAGGATATTTTGTTTGGAGCATCTCCAGAAAAATTATTTTCTTTCTCTAAACCTAATTTAACTTTAGAGGCTCTTGCTGGAACTATCTCTACTAATTCAAATTTTAAGAAACTCCTAAAAAGTACTAAAGACTTAAAGGAACATAATTATGTAATACAACATTTGATTAAATCTTTAGAAGTTTCAAAAATAACAAACTTTAAAAAAAGTGATATCAAGGTAAATTCATTTGGAGATATTTCTCATTTGCAAACACTCATTTTCTCTAAAGTTGAAAATATTTGTCCTTTTGAATTGCTTAAAAACTTACATCCATCTCCAGCTGTTTGTGGATACCCAAAAAATGCAGCATTGGATTGGATAAACACTCTTGAGTCTTTCCCTAGAGGAAATTATGCTTCTCCAATGGGTTGGGTGGATTCATCAGGCAATGCTTCATTTCTTTTGGCAATAAGAGGCGCAAGATGCATTGAAGAGAATATTGAATTTACTGCAGGTTCAGGTATAGTTTCTGGCTCCGTTTTAGAGAAAGAAATAGATGAGATTAAATTAAAATTTGAATCTACAGTAAAACAGATATTTTGCGCTAAAAATCCTAGATAATTTCTACTAATTTTTCAATAACTTCCTCTGAAACATTTTTATTGGATAAATTTTCTATTTCTCTTAAACCTGTTGGACTGGTTACATTAATCTCGCTAAGCATTCCATTTATTACATCAATACCTACAAAAAATAAACCCTCATCTTTGAAGTGTTGAGATAATTCTGAGCAGATACTTTTTTCTTTTTCTGTTAATAATGTGGGTTCAGCCTTGCCGCCCATCGCTAAATTACTCCTAAAATCGCCTCCTTGAGGAATCCTATTTATTGATCCAATTGCTTCTCCGTTTACGATAATTATTCTTTTATCACCCTCTATGACTTCAGGAATAAATTTTTGCATCATAACGGGTAATTCTTCTTGAGAAGTGATTAATTCAATGATTGATTTAATTCCTGGAGAATTTTTATTTATCCTTATAACACCTTGACCACCTTTTCCTCCAAGAGGTTTTATGACTACTTCATTATTTATATTTGCAAAATTAATAAGATCTTTTACCTTACTCGCAACTATTGTAGGTGCCATTAAGTGGCTGTATCTTAAAGCACCTAGCTTTTCATTCCACGCTCTTAACGATGAGGGTTTGTTAATTACTTTTACTCCTTTTCTTTCGGCAACTTCTAAAAGATGGGTTGCATATAAATAAGCCTCATTTACAGGAGGATCTTTTCTCATCCAAATGCAATTAAATTCGGCGAGAGGTATGCAATCATTCTCTTTGAAAGAAATCCATGGAATTACTTCAACTTTTAAGGAAGATGCCCATACTTCATCACCTCTAGCTTCCAGGTCTTGAGGAGTACAACTCCAGATTTCAATATTTTTTTTTGATGATGCTTGCATTAAAGCAGCAGTTGAATCTTTTAGAGGATTTATATTTTTAATTGGATCTATTACGAATAGAAATTTCATAAGATCTAGTTTAATAATGCTTCTAATTTATTTTCATTCTCTAATGCGTAGAGATCATCGCAGCCTCCGATACCCTCATTATCTATAAATATTTGTGGTAATGTTCTTCTACCATCAGCTCTTTCAATCATCAATGCTCTGGCATCTTCGTCGCCATCTATTTTATATTCTGCAAAATTTACATTTTTTTTCTTGAGTAGTGATTTTGCTCGAATACAGAATGGGCAATATTGCCAAGTATAAATTTCAACTTTAGACATTTTTTTAAAATAATACTTAGTTTATACTATTAAACAAAAGTGCTTGTTAGATTATAAATAACGATTAAATTCTATTTTGATAGATATTACAGATTTCAAAAAAGATCTTTCGGAACTAACAGAGCGCCTGGGTAATGCTCAGGATTGTCTTTGACGTTCCAAGATTAAAAGCGAAAAAGAAAGAGTTAGAGCAAATTTCTGCTCAGCCTGAATTTTGGGAAAATCAAGAAGAAGCTAAAAAGCAAATGTTAATCCTTGATGATGTAAAAGTACAACTCGAATTGTTAGATAAATGGAAAACTTTTATTTCTGATGCTAATGCCTCTCTTGAGCTTTATTCTCTAGAACCCGAAGAGGAAATGATTTTAGAATCGCAGCTGGGATTAAAGAAATTAAGAGAGAATTTGGATAAATGGGAATTTGAAAGACTGTTATGTGGTGAATACGATAAGGAAGGAGCAGTAGTTTCTATTAACGCAGGTGCGGGTGGAACAGATGCGCAGGATTGGGTAGAGATATTATTAAGAATGTACTCAAGAT
This sequence comes from uncultured Prochlorococcus sp., assembly GCA_902620895.1. Taxonomy (GTDB): domain Bacteria; phylum Cyanobacteriota; class Cyanobacteriia; order PCC-6307; family Cyanobiaceae; genus Prochlorococcus_A. Next base: position 31,012 of record CACNJU010000001.1, on the reverse strand, counting down.
GGGCTGATAATAATCAAATGAGACTTGTCATTAATGAATTATCTCAAGGAGAAGAAGCAGGTATTAAAAGTGTAACGTTCGAAATTGATGGAAAATATGCATATGGCTATCTGCAACATGAAAAAGGAACTCATAGATTAGTAAGAATTTCTCCTTTCAATGCCAATGGCAAAAGACAAACTAGCTTTGCTGGGGTAGAGGTTATGCCAAAATTAGATGATAATATTTCCCTTGATATACCTGAAAAAGATTTAGAAATCACAACAAGTAGATCCGGTGGAGCTGGAGGACAAAATGTTAATAAAGTAGAAACAGCAGTGAGAATTGTTCATTTGCCTTCAGGGATTTCAGTAAGATGTACTCAAGAAAGATCTCAATTACAAAATAAAGAAAAAGCTATGTTACTTTTAAAGTCTAAACTATTAGTGATTGCTAAAGAACAACGAGCTGCTGAAGTCGCTGATATTAAAGGTGATATTGTGGAAGCTGCATGGGGCAATCAAATAAGAAATTATGTTTTCCATCCCTATCAAATGGTAAAAGATCTTAGGACTATGCAGGAGACTAATGAGTTAGATAGTGTTTTAGATGGTGGAATTGAACCATTTATTCATGAATTATTACGTATGAATATCTCTTCTAATGAATCTCTTGAATAACTAATGGAAAATAAAAACGAAATTTTAGAAAAAAAAGTTTCTCCTCCAAGCTTTATAAAGCTTGCTATGAGAAATATGGTAAGGAAAGGCTCAAAAAGTATTTCTCATTTTTCAATAACCTTTCTAGTTTTAATTGGGATATTAATACTGGTGGCCACAATAGGTAAGCCCAATATTCCAGTTTAAGAATGTATGAAAGAAAAAATTATTTCTGAAATAAATTTAGATTTGGTTTTTCAATGTAATGATTTCTCTCAATTTTCAAATAAGTTAAAAGATACTAAAACTCATCTTATTTTTGAATCTATTTTTTGGGAGAAAGTTTTTTTATCTTGGATAAATACTATAGTAAAAAAAGAGGACTATGAATTACCAAATTATATTTTTGAAAAAAAATCTTTTTCATTAGGCTTACAGATAATATCTAATCAAGAAATTGCTTCTTTGAATAAGAAATGGATGCAAAAAAATGGTCCAACTGATGTTCTATCTTTCCCAATTATTTCTGATGAATCTCTAAATAATTTAGATCATATAGAGTTGGGAGATATTTTTATATCATTAGAGATGGCACTTGAGCAATCTTATGAATTTAAACATTCAATCTATAGAGAGATGATCTGGTTGGCTAGTCATGGATTTTTACATCTTTTGGGATGGGAACATAATAATGAGCATGATTTAGAAAATATGTTAAATTTCCAAGAATATTTAATTACTCGATTAGATTAAAAATCAATGGAAAAAAAAATAAACTATTTAGAAAATAGAAAAGAATCATACAAAACTTCTAGTAATGTATTTATAAGTTTTAAGTATGCTTTCAGTGGTATTGGTTATGTATTAAAAACTTCAAGAAATTTTAAAATTCAATTAATTTTTGCAGTTACAAGTTTAATAATTGGTTTTTTACTCAAAATTAGTCTAAGTAATTATGTTATTTTGATTGCAACAATAATGTCTGTTTTAATATTAGAAATATTGAACACATCTATTGAATCAATCGTTGATTTAGTAGTGAAAAAAGAATTTAGTATTTTGGCTAAAATTTCAAAAGATACTTCTGCAGGAGCAGTATTATTAGCTTCCATTAATTCTGTTATTATTGCTGTATATATCTTTGTTCCTAAAATAAAGTTGTTATTTTAAATCCATATAAATATGTTTCTTGTTATTGATAATTACGATAGTTTTACTTATAACCTTGTTCAATATTTAGGAGAACTTTCAGTTGAGCATGAAATAACTAAAGAATTAATAGTTAAAAGAAATGATGAAATTACTCTAGAAGAAATTATCAAACTAAATCCTGGTGGAATTCTCTTATCTCCAGGTCCAGGTAATCCAGATCAATCTGGAATTTGTCTGCCAATTCTAAAAAAATTATCTAAAAATATTCCGACCTTGGGAGTTTGTTTAGGTCATCAAGCTTTGGCCCAAGCTTTTGGAGGTAAGGTTTTAGTTGGGAAAGAACTTATGCATGGTAAGACATCCAAAATATTTCATAATCAAAAAGGATTGTTTAAAGATATCGAGACTCCATTTGTGGCTACTAGATATCATAGTCTTATAGTTGATTCAAGTTCTTTACCATCTTGTTTCGACATAACTGCGACTTTAGAAGACTCAACAATTATGGCTATCTCTCATAAAGAATATAAACATTTACATGGGGTACAGTTCCATCCTGAAAGTGTGTTGACGCAATTTGGTCATAAATTAATTAGTAATTTTCTAAAAATGGCTGAACAAAAGTAAAATAAAAAAAAATTAATACTATGATTTCTCAAATTAAAAACTTTTTATTTTTGATATTAGTGAGCTTTTTTTTACCTACCTCATTATTGGCAAGGAACTTAGGAATAAAAAGTTTGGGACATAGTAGTTTTTTAATTACTAGTGCAGATAAATCTATTCTTATAAATCCCTTTAAAGCAATAGGTTGTGCAAGTAATTTAAAGGAGCCAAAAGAAGTCAATGTAGATTTTATTTTGGCTAGTTCTAGGCTTCCAGATGAAGGATATAACCCTAATGATAAATTAATGTTCGTTGACCCAGGAATCTATCAATTTGAGGATATTTTATTAAATGGAATTTCCGTACCACATGACAGAGTAGATGGAAGAAGATTTGGGATGGCAACTGTTTGGAGTTGGGAGCAGAATGATCTTAAAATTGTTCATATGGGAGGAGCTGCTGGTGATATTGATATAAACAGTCAAATTATTTTGTCTAGGCCAGATATATTGTTTATTTCAATTGGAGGAGGAATAAAATCTTACAATGGTAAAGAAGCTTCAAAAATAGTTAAGCTTCTAAAACCTAATGTAGTTATTCCTGTTCACTTTGAACGCGGCAAAATAATTAATAAAGAATGTGATTTCTCAAATGCTGATTTATTTATCGAAAATATGAAAGATTTTAAAGTAAAATATGTTGGAAAAGATTTTCAAATAAAACCTAAAAGAATCGATCTAAATACAATTTATATTTTCAGTAATTAATTTTTTAAATCTAATATCTTGTAATTGTCCCAGAAAAAAATCATTTGTTCTTTAGTTCCAATACTAACCCTTATAGAATTCCCGATATCTTTTTTGTTTTCCATACTTCTAATAAGAATACCTTTTTCTCTCATCTGTTGTATTAAGATTTTAGGATCTTTTTTTGGCCAAATTAAGAAATAATTACCTCCACTAAAGTGAGTTCTGATTTTTGTTGATTTAAATTTATTTAAAATCCATTCCCTCGCCTTTTTTACTTCTAAAACATAATTATCAATATATGCTTTGTCTTTAAGTGCTGCTAATGCAGCTGTTATAGCAAAGCTGTTTACATCATATGGTCCTGTAACTTTATTAATGTATTCAATTAAACTTTTATTGCCAAAAGTAAAACCTATTCTTAAACCAGCTAGACCTGCAGTTTTTGAAAGAGATTGGATTATTAGTATATTTTTATTTTTTTCAAAATCTATCGATGCAAGAAGACTATCTCCATTAAATTTTTCATATAGTTCATCAACAACTATTAATGAATCGTTATTGATATTGGCTAAATTAATTATTTCATGAGAGCTTAGAACAGTTCCTGTTGGATTATTTGGATTGCAAATGAATATTAACTTTGGATTATGCTTTATAATTTTTTCCCTAAATTCTTCGATAGGGAATAGAAAATTTTCTCCAATGTAAGAACAACTTATTTTTTTCATTCCTCGGATGTCTGCACAAGGAGAATAGTAACCAAAAGTTGGATTTGTGGTTAGAAATATCTGATCTTTTTCTCCAAAGCAATTGAAAATTGCATTTATTGCTGCATCTGCTCCATTGAAAATTCCGATCTCATCATTACCAAATTTTCTTGAATCAAGATATTTATCACATAAAAACTTTTTTAAAAAATTATATTCTGGATAAATTGATATCTCATCTAATTTTATCGCTTTTAATGCCTCTAAAACCTTAGGACTTGGACCTAAAGTATTTTCATTAAAGTCTAAGCGGAGTAAATTTCTTCTATTTTCTAAAGGTGCAGAGTAAGACTGCATATTTATTATTTCTTCTCTTGGTTTTGGGAAAAGATTATTTAATGGATCAAAATCATTCATTACATTCTTTCTAAAGTTTCAATTCCTAAAAGCTCTAAGCTTAATTTTAGTGTTTTTGCAGTTAGGTCACATAAATTAAGCCTAGAGATTTTTATATTTTTTTCTTCTTTGAGAATTGGAACTTGATCATAGAATCTATTAAAAGTCTGACATAGCTCGAACAGATAATTGCATAATCTATTTGGCATTAAGTCTTTTTCAATTGAAATTATGACTTCATCGAACCTGAGTAATTTTCTGATAAGTTTCCACTCAGATTTATGTTCATAATTTATGTACTGAAAATCTTTAGATTCATAAACAAAATCATTTTTTCTTTTAATTCCTAAAATTCTTACAAGTGTATATAACAAATAAGGAGCAGTATTACCATTAAGGGAAAGCATTTTATCAAAACTAAATTGATAATTAGTAATCCTATTTTGACTTAAATCTGCATACTTAACAGCTCCTAATCCAATAATTTTTGAAGTATTTGCTATAAACTCTTCGGTCTCATAACGATCTTCATCTTCTAATCTTTTCAATAAATCTTCTTTTGCTCTTCTAACTGCTTCATTTAATAAATCTTTTAGGCGTATTGTTTCACCTTCTCTTGTCTTTAGTTTTTTGCCATCAATTCCTTGAACTAACCCAAAAGGGACATGGTCTACTTGACAATTTTCTGGGATCCATTTTGCTTTTTTTGCAACTTGAAAAACTCCAGCAAAATGATTTGCTTGCCCATGATCAGTTACATAAATAATTCTTGAAGCATCATCGCCATTAGGAGGTTTATTGAATCTGTATCTTATAGCAGCAAGATCTGTGGTGGCATAATTAAAACCTCCATCTTTTTTTTGAATAATTAGCGGTAAAGGTTTGCCTTCTTTATTAGTCATCCCATCTAAAAATACACATTTTGCTCCTTGATCTTCTACTAATATTTTTTCTAAATTCAAATCATCAATAACTGATTTTAAGAAGGGATTATAAAAAGATTCACCTCTTTCTTCTATTTTTATTTTTAAATTTTTATAGATTTCATCAAATTCTTTCCTTGATTGATCACATAATAATTTCCAAGCTTTAATCGATTTAATATCTCCACTTTGTAACTTAACGACTTCCTCTCTAGATCTTTTTTGGAATTCAGATTCGTTATCAAATCTTTTTTTTGATTCTTTATAAAATTCAACTAAATCACTTATCTTGATCTTTCCTATTTCTTCTAGATCATTTGAATATAAATCTTTGAGCTGAGTAATAAGCATGCCAAATTGTGTTCCCCAATCACCAACATGATTGAGTCTTAATACTTCATAACCTCTTAACTCGAAAATTCTAGATATAGAGTCACCTATTATTGTTGATCTTAAATGCCCTACATGCATTTCTTTAGCAATATTAGGGCTAGAAAAATCTACAATAACTTTATTGGACAAACCACTATCTAAATTTTTTCTAATTAGAGGTATGCCAGCCCTATTGCATTGAATATTTGACTTAATTTCATTTATTAGAACCTCATCTTTTAATTTTATATTTATAAATCCAGGTCCAGCTATTTCTAAACTCTTACATAATTTTGCTATAGTTTTATTTTTATTTAAAAGGTTAATAAAATCATTAGAAATATCTCTTGGGTTCTTTTTATATATTTTAGATAAACTTAAACAAACATTACATTGATAATCACCAAATTCCTCTTTTGATGATTGTGTAATTAAATTCTTGCTAAGAATTGCGAATTCTCCTTTTTTATCATTTTTTTCAAGACTATCTAAAAGAGATTGTTCAAATTGTTTTGTTAATTCTTTAAAAATGATTAGCATTAATTATTCAATTATTTATCTATATGATTAATTAATATAACGCATACTCAAATCAATCCAATTACTTTTGGTGATTGAAGAACTTGTTGAAATCAAATCAATACCTTTTATTAGATATTTACTAATTTCTTGAGGGTTTATTCCAGAAACTTCTATTATCAAATTTTTATTGACTTCTTTTTTTGGACTATTAATTGATAACTCTCTTAATTCTTGAACGTTTTTTTTGATTATTTCAGGACTAAGTTCATCTAATAAGACACTATCCGCTCCTGCTAATACTGCTTCTTTTGCCTGGTCGATATTCTCAGCTTCAATTATGATATGAGTTGTAAAAGGCGAATTTAGGCGAATATTTTGTACTGCATTCTTAAGATTATCTGTCCATGCAATATGATTTTCTTTGATCATAGCAGCATCGTATAATCCCATTCTATGATTCACCCCACCTCCGCATTTGAATGCATATTTTTCAAATATTCTTAAGCCAGGAGTCGTTTTCCTAGTATCTGCTAATTTTATATTTGTGCCTTCTAATTTATCTGTAAGATTCTTTGTATATGTTGATATTCCAGATAAATGCATTGCTATATTTAAGCTGATCCTTTCACTAGCGAGTAAACTTTTTGAAGGCCCATATATTTCTAAGAGTTTTTGATCTTTAACAAATTTATCTCCATCAGAGATATTAAATTTTGGACTGATTTTTAAATCAATTTTTCTAAAAATTTCTTTTATAATTTCAACCCCGCAGAATATACCCTCTTCTTTTGCAATCCAATATGCATTACCATTCTCTTCTGTAATAGAGGAACTTGTGAGATCTCCCCTACCTATATCTTCATCGATCCAATTATCAATGATTTTACTTATTATTGGAGTATTTAAATCCACTAAACTAAGAAATAATTAATTAATAAAAATTAAACTGAAGTTAGAGAATCAACTATATATCACTATGTAATTTAACTCAAATTTATTTACCAATACAAAACTTAGAAAAAATATTATCTAGAAGTTCCTCTGTTAATTCTTGACCAGTTATTTTAGATAAGTTTTGAATTCCATCTCTCAGCTCAATTGATAACAAATCAAATGGCAATTTATTTTCAATTATTTCATCAGTATCATTTAAATTAGATAAGCAAGCAGACAAATTTGTTAGATGTCTTTCGTTTAAAAATATATTGATATTTTCTACTTGTTTTAATCCGCATTTTTTTATAATTGTGTCTATTAATAATCTTTCACCATCATTATTCTTAATACTCATAAGAATTGTTTTTTTTAACTCATTTGAATTAATATTTTTGCAATCAATTAAATCTTTTTTATTGCCCAAAATAGTAATTAATTTTTCTTTAGGAATTTCTTCTATTATTTTTTTGTCTTCTTCATTAAATCCTTCTTCAAGACTATAAATATAAATTATAAAATCTGACTCTTTTATTTTCCCAAAACTTTTTTTAATTCCAATACTTTCAATTTGTTCATGAGTTTCTCTTATGCCAGCAGTATCAATTATTTTCATTGGAATATCATTAATAGTTAAATTAACTTCAATAACATCTCTAGTTGTTCCAGGAATATTAGTTACGATTGCTTTCTCTTTTTTTGCAAGCAAATTTAATAAAGAGCTTTTACCAACATTTGTTTTACCTATAAGCGCAATGGATATTCCATTGTGAATATATGAATTTCTTTTTGCATTTTCTATTAGTAATTCTATTTTTTCTTTGACTTTTTTAATGTTTTTTAGATATTTGGTGTAATCAAAATCTGTGAAGTCTTCTTCAAAATCAACTCTCGCTTCTATTTCGCAAAGTTGATTTATAAGGTCATTTTTAATATCATCAATTTTTTTCTTTATTTCTCCTTGAACTCCGCTAAAGGCTAACTCTGCTGATCTGGTATTGCTTGCATTAATTAATTGATTAATCGACTCGGCTTGAGTAAGGTCTATTTTTCCATTAAGAAAAGCTCTTTGACTAAATTCTCCTGGGTTTGCAAGTCTAACTCTAGAATTACCAGATAATAATATCTTTAAAACTTTATTTACTATTATAATTCCGCCATGGCAATGAAGTTCAACTACATCCTCTCCTGTGAAGCTATTTGGGGATTTCATCACTAAAATTAAAACCTCATCTATAAATTTATTTTGTTTATTTTCCTGAATAAAGCCACGAAAAACCCTATGTGATTCCCATGCATATTTAGATTTAGTTTGAACAATCTTTTTGCAAGAATTTATTGCGTCTTTCCCTGATACTCTTATTATCGCAACTCCTCCCTTCCCAATACTTATAGCTGAAGCAATTGCGGCTATGGTATCTTCTGTAGTAACTATCGAATCCATCTCTCGCTTTGTTATGGATAATTAAGTAAGATTATCAAGAATTTAATTTTGAAATTTTCTTTCTGAATGAGATTTAAAAGAGATATTACCTATAAGAAAATTCTATCATTATTTAGGAGTCAGAATGGAAGTCCTTTATTTAATGCTAAAGGTTTAGCTATAGGGGTATTTAGTGGTTGCTTTCCATTTTTTGGCTTTCAGACTTTAATGGGAGTATTTTTTGCGAAAATAGCTAAGGGAAATATTGTTCTAGCTGCAATTGGTACCTGGATCAGCAACCCTTTTACTTATATTCCACTTTATTATTTTAACTATAAAGTTGGTTCGATTTTTTTAAATAATCCTTCTAATAAAATTCTTGAAAAAAGTTTAGTTATTGATGACTTATGGAAACAAGGTAGAATTTTTTCCTTAAAATTACTCTTAGGTTCATCTTGTGTAGGTATTTTATTAGCTTTGATTTGCGGCAGTATTGTTTTCTTTATCTACAAGATAAAAAGTAAAAGATAGATTGATCTGATTTTAAAATTAACTTTGTCCAACTCTGGCAATATCTAAAACATCTGCCATTGATTTAATTTGTTCAATTGTTTTGTGAAGTTGATTATAACTTTCAAGACCTACACAAAGATTTATAATAGCTGGTTTACCATAAGCAGTTTTAACATTGGCATCACTAACGTTTATACCTTTATCAGATAACCGCATAAGAATATCTTTAAGAACTCCAACTCGATCAATTACTTCTATTCGTAGCTGAATTGGAAACTTATTATCGCCAGTTTTATTATCTTGATTCCAACCGACAGGTAATCTTCTCTCTATTGGAATTGGTATTACATTTTCACAATCTTCCCTATGTATAGTTATCCCATGGTTGCCGAGCGACACAGTTCCGATAATATCCTCGCCTGGGAGTGGGGAACAGCATTTACCTATTCTGTAATCAAGACCTTCTATCCCGGAAATTGGTGATTTAGCTGCTGTATTAGATTGATTAGTGGATAAATTATTATTACTTTTAAGAGATTTTGCTATTTCAGAGTCAGAATCATTTTTTACATCTTCTGTCTGTAATTTTATTTCTTCTCTTAGTCTGTTTAATACTTGATGCAAAGTTAAACCACCAAAACCAAGAGATGCAAGAAGGTCTTCAGTAGTTTTTAAATTGCATCGATTTGCAACTTTTTTCATGGCTTCACTAGAAAGTAATGCTTCAAAACCGTTTCTACCTAGTTCTTTTTCAAGTAAATCTCTACCTCTTTTAATCGTTTCATCACGATGGCTTTTCTTATACCATTGGCGAATTCTATTTTTAGCAGTTGGCGTAACTACAAAGTTCAGCCAATCCAAGCTTGGAGTAGCATTATTACTTGTCAAAATTTCTATGAAGTCACCATTTTGAAGTGCTGTAGATAATGGAGAAAGCTTTTCATTAATTCTTATTCCATTACAGTGATTTCCAACTTCAGAATGGATTCTGTAGGCGAAATCTATCGCGGTAGATCCTTTCCTTAAACCAACAACATCTCCTTTTGGAGTGATTACAAATACTTCTTCATCAAATAAATCTTCTTTAATTGAAGCTAAATAATCATTATGATCCCTTTCATTACCTTCTTGTTGCCATTCTACTAATTGTCTTAGCCAATTAAATCTCTCGGCATTACTTTTAGCAGGAGAACCACCCTCTTTATATTGCCAATGAGCGGCAATACCATATTCGGCAATTTGATGCATCGAAGTAGTTCTAATTTGAACTTCAATAGGTCGATGTCTTCCAATCACAGAAGTGTGCAAGGACTGATATCCATTGGGTTTTGGTAATCCTATATAGTCTTTAAATCTACCTGGAATTGGTTTGAAAGTATCATGAACAACTGCTAAAGCTCTATAACAACTATCTGAATTGTCCACGATAATTCTTAGGGCAGCAACATCATAAATCTCGTGAAAATGCTTTTGTTGTCTTTCCATTTTGCTCCAGATGCCATAAAGATGTTTTGGCCTTCCTGTTATTTCAAAATTTTTCAAACCCGCTGAAATCAAGTTTTCCTTCATAAGATTCAAAGTTACTTTTAATCTTTTTTCTCTATCACTTCTTTTAACGGCGATTTGATCTTTAAGATCTAGATATTCTTTAGGCTCTAGGAATTTAAAAGCTAAATCTTCTAATTCCCATTTAAATCTGTTTATTCCTAGTCGATTAGCTAATGGTGCATAAATCTCTCTTGTTTCTCTCGCTATTCTTAGTTTTTTCTCATCATTTAGCCATTCAATTGTTCTCATGTTATGAAGTCGATCTGCAAGTTTAACTAAGACAACTCTGATATCGCTGGCCATAGCCAAAAACATTTTCCTAAGATTTTCAGCTTGTGCTTCAGTCCTGTTGTTAAAGTGAATGCCGCCTAATTTTGTTACACCCTCTACAAGTATTTTTACTTCTAATCCAAAATTTGTTTCTATTTCGGATAAATCAATGCCAGTATCTTCAACTACATCATGTAAAAGGCCTGCAGCAATAACAGATGAACTAGCACCTATTTCTTTAAGGAGATTTGCAACAGCAACCGGGTGGATAATGTATGGCTCGCCGCTCGCACGGAATTGTCCATCATGAGCTTTATAAGCAAGTTTAAAAGCCTTTACTATAAGGTTTTGATTCTCATCATTTTCTTTATTTGATTTTTCAAAATTATGAATATCTTTAAGAAGCCAATCGGGAATGTTTATTTGATAATTCAAAGATTCACTTTCATATTTTTTATTTTCAGGCAAAATAGTTTTGGAAACTTCAATTTCGTTTTTTTCTTTTGAATTTGCAGCTGCCTTGGACATTTTATATTGCTTTAGATGTATTTTATTTATGTCTAGAAAAATTTGCTATAAATCATGGAAAAAAATAAAGAAAAAATTATTGTAGTTAAAAGTCTTAGTGTTAAATATGGTCTAAAACAGCAACCTATTATCAAAAATTTTAATTTGGAAATAGTTAGTGGAGATCATTTGGCCATAATAGGACCTTCTGGATGTGGAAAGACAACTTTTGCAAAAACATTAGTAAATATATTGCCTGCAAAGGCCACTTCTAAAGGGTATCTATCGATTTCTAATGTAGATCCTAGGAAAATAAACAACAAAGATGCACAATTATTTAGAAGAAAGAATTTTGGATTTATTTATCAAGACTCTATAAAAAAACTTAATCCGCTAATGAGAGTTGGGGATCATTTATATGAATTATTTAAAACACATGATCAAACTAAATCATCTTTAGCTATTAAAAAATTAGTAAGAGAAGTTTTTCTAAAAGTCGGAATTGAAGAAAGTAGACTTGATTCTTTCCCACATCAATTTAGCGGAGGAATGAGACAGAGAGTTTCTATAGCAATGGCACTTGCTTTGAAACCTAAATTATTAATAGCTGATGAACCTACAACAAGCTTAGATACCAAAACAAGTTTTGAAATTATGCAAGAAATAATTCATCTATGTAATGAATTTGATACAACTTTAATTTTAATTAGTCATGATATTAATCTTGCAGCAAAGTGGTGTAAAAAAGTTGCAATAATTGAAAAGGGATCGATTGTTGAAAAAGGGAATATATTAGATATTTTTCAATCACCAAAATCAGATATCGGGAAAAAGTTAGTAAATGCTTCAAAAATAGTATTAGAACCAAATACTAAAAGTAATGCTCGAGATCAGGTCGTTCTAGAGGTAAATAACCTAAGACATTGGTATAAATTAAATTCTTCAATTTTCATTAATAAATGGAATAAGGCTTTAAATGAAGTTAGTTTCAAGTTATATCAGAATGAGACTCTTGGAATAGTTGGTTCTTCAGGGAGCGGTAAGAGTACATTATGTAGGGCTTTAATTGGACTTCTTAAAGTAAGAGGTGGTGAAATTAAAATTTATGATAAAAATCATGCATTGAAAACAAATAAATCTTTTAAGAAGAACAATAATGTGCAAATTATTTTTCAAGATCCTTTTTCAAGTTTGAATCCGAAAATGACAATTAAAAACATTTTGGAAGATATATTTTTTATTCAAAAAATTTCAGATAAAAGAAAAATTAAAAAAGAAATAAAATTAATGTTAAGAAATTTAAATCTTCCCTTAAATAATGATTTTTTTAATTCTTATCCTAGCCAATTATCTGGTGGCCAATTACAAAGAATTTCAATAGCCAGAGCGCTATTGTTGAAACCAAAAATTTTGATTTGTGATGAGAGCGTAAATATGTTGGATGCTTCAGTAAAAATAGAGATTCTTGAATTACTAAGAGTCTTGCAAGAAAAAATGAATCTAACGATTATCTTTATTACTCATGATTTAGGCATTGCTAAAAGATTTTGTGATAGGTTATTAGTTATGAATGATGGCAAGATAGTTGATGAAGGAGAAAGTTCTACAATATTCACTACAACACAAAACATTTATACAAAATCGCTTCTAAATTCCTCTTTAAATCTTATTTAACTCTAAGAACACTTAGTAATTTTTGAAAATCTACTGGTAATTCTGATTCAAATATCATTTCTTTACCATTTATTGGATGTATAAGTCCAAGCTTAATGGCGTGTAAAGCTTGGCCATCTAATTTACATGGTAGTTTTTTACATCTTCCATATAAAGGATCACCCACAATTGGATGATTAATGTGAGCGCAATGAACTCTTATTTGATGTGTTCGCCCTGTATCTAGTTTGAAATTCATTAATGAGTAATTGCCAAATCTTTCTTCTAATTTCCAATGGGTACAAGCATACCTGCCTGAAGTTTCTTCAACTACTTTATATTTCAATCTATTTAATTTATCTCTGCCAATGTGTCCTACTATTTGGCCTTCTTCAGAATTAGGTGCTCCATGAATTACTGCAATATATTCGCGTGACGCTATTTTTTCTTTAATTTGTTTCTGGAGATTTACTAATGCCTCTTGGCTTTTTGCAACCACCATACATCCAGAGGTGTCTTTATCTAATCTGTGAACAATCCCAGGTCTTAGTTTCCCATTAATTCCAGGTAGATCTTTACAGTGAAAAAGTAATCCATTCACTAAAGTTCCAGATTTGTGTCCAGGGGCTGGATGAACAATTAGTCCTGCTTGTTTATTGATTACTATGATGTGCTCATCTTCAAAAAGGATATTTAAATCCATTTTTTCAGGTTTTAAATAAATAAGAGGTTCTGGAGGAGGCATCCATATTTGAACATTGTCGCCATTTTTTAATGGGGTCTTTGCTTTCGCGGTCTTATAGTTAACAAGTACTAAACCTGAATTTATAAAATGTTGAATTCTTGCTCTACTTTGTTCTGGCCTTTTACTTACCAACCATCTGTCTAGCCTCATAGGAAGAGGTAGCTCATAAATGATTTCTATAAGCTCACCTTCTCCAATGCCGAAAGAATTTTGCTTATTTAATTCCATAGTGGGACTTCTAAAGCAATTTTACCCAGCATTTGATTTCTATAATCTTCCAATAACTTATGAGACATTCTCCTTTTATCGCCAGAGGTATGCTTTGAAGCAGCTTCGTCGATCCAAGAAGAAGGACTTATAAAGCCTTTTGCAATATCAACTCCATATCTATTAGATATTTGTTTAACTGAGATATTCGCATTCTTATCTTTGTTGAGAGTAGATATAATTTTGATAAATCCAATTGCGACACTCTCTATTTCATAAGCAGCTTCACCAATATCGTCACACAGTGCAAGATTAAGTGCTGATTTTTGATCTTCTAAATTTGGTGGTATAACACCAGGAGCATCTAGCAAATCTATACCACTTTCTAATTTTATCCATCTTAAATTACGCGTTACGCCTGCTTTCCTAGCGCTATCTACAACTCTTTTTTTTGCAATTCTATTAATTAATGCTGATTTTCCTACGTTTGGGAAACCAAGTGTAAGGGCTCTAATTGGCCTAATTCGCATTCCTCTAGAGAGTCTTCTATCGTCGATTGATGACCTAGAATCTTTGGCTGACTTACAAATTTCTTTGATACCTATTCCTCGTTTAGCATCACACCAAAGAGGATATTGATCTTTAGCATTAAACCATTTATTCCAGCTATTGATTGTATTAGGGGAGATCATGTCTGATCTGTTAATAACAAGAATATGTTTTTTATTATTTATCCATTTATTTAAGTGTGGATGTCCTGTTGACAAAGGAATTCGTGCATCTCTAACTTCTATAACTAAATCTACTTTATTGATTACTTCAGATAATTTCTTTTCTGCTTTTGCGATATGGCCTGGGTACCATTGAATTTTGGGTATGTCCACTTCAATAAATCAAATAAAATTTTGTAATCCTTTTAGTTTTTTATAAATTTCAAAAGTATTTACTTTTAAAGTTTAGTATAAATTTAATGACTAAAAAATTTTTATAATAGTTAATTCTTAAAATTTATTAAGGCATAGGTAACAGATACTACTTTTTAACCCAATAAGCCCAAATTAACGTTAGGGTCTTAAGATTAAAAATTAAGCTTGTTTAATGTCAAAATTATCTCTTTCCAGTCTTGATAAGACACATTTAGAAGGAAAAAAAGTTCTTGTAAGAGTAGATTTTAATGTTCCATTAAATGAAGACGGTCACATAACTGATGATACGCGTATTCGTGCAGCGATCCCAACTATTGAATATCTTATTAATCATTCTGCAAAAGTTATTTTAGCTGCTCATTTTGGTAGACCAAAGGGTCAGGTAAATGAAAAAATGAGATTAACTCCAGTAGCAGCAAGATTAAGTGAATTGTTGGGACAAAATGTTGCTCTTACAAACAGTTGTATTGGTGATGAATCAGTTGCACAATCAAATATCTTATCAAATGGAGAAGTTCTTTTACTTGAAAATGTTCGTTTTTTTGGTGAAGAGGAAAAGAACGATCTGGAGTTTGCTAAAAAATTAGCATCACATGCAGATATGTATGTAAATGATGCTTTCGGTGCTGCTCATAGAGCTCATGCTTCAACTCAAGGCGTTACTAATTATTTAAGTCCTTCAGTAGCTGGATTCCTTTTAGAAAAAGAATTGAAATACTTACAAGGAGCAATAGATTCCCCAAAGCGTCCATTGGCAGCCATTGTTGGAGGATCAAAGGTTAGTAGCAAAATAGGAGTACTTGATTCTTTACTAGATAAGTGTGACAAAATCATGATTGGTGGAGGTATGATTTTCACTTTTTATAAAGCTAGAGGTTTAGATGTCGGCAAGAGCCTTGTAGAAGAAGATAAACTCGAGCTTGCTAAAGATTTAGAAGCAAAAGCAAAAGCTAAAGGAGTTGAATTATTATTACCCACTGATGTTGTTTTAGCTGATGAATTCTCTCCGGACGCCAATAGTAAAATATCTCAAATTGATTCAATAAGTGGGAACTGGATGGGTCTCGATATTGGTCCAGATTCCATTAAAGTTTTTCAGAATGCTCTTGCAGAATGTAAGACAATTATTTGGAATGGTCCTATGGGAGTTTTTGAATTTGATAAATTTGCAGACGGTACAAATGCAATAGCTACTACTCTTGCGGATTTAAGTGCTTTTTCTGAAGTTTGTACAATAATTGGTGGTGGAGATTCAGTCGCAGCAGTAGAGAAAGCAGGATTAGCTGAGAAAATGTCTCATATATCTACTGGAGGTGGCGCAAGTTTGGAACTTTTAGAAGGTAAAACTTTGCCAGGTGTAGCTGCGTTAAATGACGCTTAGGCTATATTTCATCAACAATATCAATGCTTTTTGTGAAAGTAATCATTCCCTCAGGGTGAGCTATGATTCCTGACCAAATTTGTATCCCTGGTTTTGAAGGGGCTCTTGTTATTTTAAAAATACCTCCAGACGCTAATGGCTCCAATAATATTTCTTGTTCAAAAAATGAATTAACTTGATGAGGTTTTATAGCTCCAGCAATAATCACTTCTTCAAGAGGCTTATTTAGAATTATATCTATATCATATTTTGAACCAGTAAGAACTCTATCAGGAATTTTAAAACTAATATCTATATTGTTATTATCGTTTCTTATGGTTGTGAATAAATTTTTGATAATACCTTCATCTATTTTCCCATTTACCATTGAAAATAAATAATCAAAATTGGATTCGAGTATATATATTTCTCCATTAACCTTTTTTTCTCCAGAAACTTTTATTCGCAAAATATATTCATTTGGAATATTAGATTTTAATCTTTTGATCTTCCATTTGCTGTTGGGGAAATCATTAATAATCTTTGAAAATTGTATTGGTATATTTTGGCTTTCTTCATTTCTAAAATTTTTTCTAATGAATTCTAAATCTCTTGCATTTAAAGAGTTTTCTAGATTTCTAATAAAATCAATTTTTAAAGTTTCTGTTATTGCTGAATAGGGAATAATAAGATAAACAAATAAGTAGAGAAGAAATCCTATTTTTTTGAATAAGTTTAAAATAAACATATTTATCATTGGTTATTTTTATTCTAGTAATTTAAGTTTTTATGTCTAAAAAAAATAATTTATTAGTCGCAGCCAGTGGGACAGGGGGGCATATTTTCCCAGCTTTAGCAGTTTCTAAAGAGGTTGAAGATGAATGGAATATTCATTGGTTGGGTATTAGTCAAAGACTTGATGCGAATTTTATTCCCAAAAAATATAATTTGAGGACTTTGAACATAAAGACACCAAGAAAAAATATTTTTTTGTTTTATCAATATATACAAATTTTAATGTCAACTTTCCAAATAATTAGGATTTTAAAAGAAAAAAAAATTAACTTAGTTTTTACGACTGGCGGTTACATATCAGCACCTACTATAGTTGCTTCAAAATTTCTAAGAGTACCTATTATTCTTCATGAATCAAATGTAATTCCAGGAATGGTCACGAAATATTTTGGTTTTTTATGTAACTATGTTCTTTTAGGATTTAAGAAAACAAATTCTTATTTAAAAAATTGTAAAACTATTTTCACTGGAACACCCTTAAGAGAACAATTCTATAAATTAAATTTTTTGCCAGAATGGGTTCCAAAAGGAAATGGACCTCTTTTGATTGTTATGGGAGGTAGTCAAGGAGCAAAAGCTATAAATCAAATTCTTTATGAATCTCTAGAATTTTTAATAGAAAAACAGTTTCGGATAGTTCATATTATTGGCGAATCTAATAAAAAACCTTTTCATGTAAAAAACACCAAAAATTATATTCAAAAGAAATTTACTAATGAAATAGCAGCTTTAATTCAAAACTGTGATCTTGTAATATCGAGATCTGGTGCAGGAACAATCAATGAATTAATAGAGGCTCAAAAACCTTCAATTTTAATTCCATATCCAGATTCTAAAAATAATCATCAAGAGAAAAATGCAATGATTCTTGCTGCAATTGGAGGCTCAGTTTTAATCAATCAGAATAAAATTTCTAAAGAAGTTTTTGAAGAAACTATAGAAAGAATTTTTAAAATTAAATCTAAAAATGGAAAAAATCATTATGAAATATTAGATCTCATGAAGAAGAATATGGAAAATAAAAGTAAAACTAAATCTAAAAATGAGATTAAAAAATTTATTAATTATTTTTTAAAGGAATTCTGAATTTCTTTACATAAAAGAGTGTTATTTTTCCTATTCTGCAAACTTATTCTTGCCCATTTTTCGTCAAGAAATCTAAATGAAGTGCATTCTCTAAGCAATATGCCCTTATTTTCTAAGTATTTTATATTTGGCGACAAGGATGTTTTACTTTCTATTAAAAAAAAGTTGGTTGAAGAGTTATGAACTTTAAGGTTCTCTATGTTTGATAATTTTTCAAATACTCTCTTTTTTTCAATATTGATCCAGCTGTGAATCTGTTTTATCCACTGTTCATAGAATTTCTTATTACTTAATAGATCAATTCCGGCTTTAATAGCAAATGAATTTAAGGGCCAAGGATCTCTATTTATTTCCCATTGTTTAAGTTTTTTCGATGAGCCAATAACGTAACCTAATCTAAGACCAGGAATATTGAAGATTTTGGTCAAGCTTCTCAAGACTAATAAATTATCAAATCTTTGGGTTAATGGTATTAAAGATTCTTTATCTCCATTAGGTGTTATAGATAAGAAAGCTTCATCACAGATAACTAATTTATATTTTTTCACAACTTTCTCCAATGAATTCTTTTCCCATAATTGGCCAGTAGGGTTATGTGGATTTGTTATCCAAATAACATCACCTTTTGGATGAAGAGGAAATGATTGAGGAAAAATATTATTCCAGTTTTTTGGTAATTCGCAATGTATAAAATTGCTATTCCAACAATTTAAAGATCTTTCATAATCAACAAATGATGGAGAAGGAATACAACTTATTCCAAATTTGGATGCTTCATAACCTGCCCAGGTTATTAGTTCAGAAGCTCCATTTCCAGGCAATATATTGGCTGGATTGATACCATGAAATTTACCAATTATTTCTTTCAGATCACTCAAGTTTCTCTCTGGGTAATATCTAAATCCAAGATTCTTAATTCCGGCATTTAATGAATCTATTAGTATTTGAGGTGGATCAAAGGGTACTAACGAGGCACTTGCGTCAATTATTTCAGAGGGTAATAAATTTAATTTTTTTGCATTTGTATATACATTTCCTCCATGCTTTAAGTTTGATATTTGCATGTCTAATGTTGAGTAATCATTAGTTTCCGATTTGTTCATTATTCATTTTCTAATTTTTATTTCACCCATTTTAAATCTGATCCAATAGCCTCTTTAATATTGGACAATTGATAGATATTGAGTTGTTTTAAAATCCCTTCAAGGATATGTGGGACTAATTGTGGCCCCTTATATATCCATCCTGTATAAAGTTGAATTAATGATGCTCCAGAACAAATTCTTTCCCAAGCCGACTCTGGACTATCAATTCCACCAACGCCAATTAAAATAATCTTTTTATCAATATTATGTATATGTTTTATTATTTGATTTGCTTTTTTTTGCAGAGGCTTTCCACTTAATCCTCCATTTTCTTCAGAAAGTAATAATCCTGTTTGTCTGATCTTCCTATTTTCAAGACCTAATCTATCTATGCTGGTGTTAGTAGCAATTATTCCATCAATATTTTCTTCGATTATTAACTTGCAAATATCTTCAATATCTTTAAGGCTTAAATCTGGCGCAATTTTAACAAATAATGGTGGACAATTAGGTAAGTTTTTAATTTCTCTAAGAAGTTCTTTTAGAAGTATTGGATCTTGCAACTTTCTTAGTCCTTCAGTATTTGGAGAACTTACGTTTATTGCTGCGTAATCACAATATGGAATTAATAATTTTAGAGAAGTTAAATAATCATCTTTTGCTTGAGATAAGCTTGTAATTTTAGACTTACCGAAATTTATCCCTAAACAAATATTCTCCCTGTTTTTTTTGAAATCAATACCCTGCTCAAGAAAATTTTTAACCAGATTTTCTGCACCATTATTATTGAAACCCATCCTATTTAATGCTGCTTCTTCTTCAGCTAATCTAAATAACCTTGGTTTTGGATTACCATTTTGAGCAAATTTAGTTACTGTACCAAGTTCTGCAAAGCCAAAACCAAAATCTTTCCAAATATTTGCAGCATTTCCATTTTTGTCAAAACCCGCAGCTAAACCAATTGGATTACAAAAATTTATTCCACATATATTCTGACTTAACCTTTTATCAATTACAGAAAATTCTTTATTTAGATTTTTTAGGATTGATGAAACTACAGGCCAATTATATTTTCTTGAACTAAATGATAAAAGACTAAGAGATAAGTTAGTTAAATTTTCTGCATCTATTCCAGAATCATTTTTTAGTATAGGGGTTATCAAGTTATTATAAAGATTTTTAAATACCCCCTTATGTTCATTCATAAAAATTAGGATTCTTTTTTTTCTATTATCCAATATTTTTTATCTTTAGGAATCAATCTCCAATTACGCCATTCAAAAAGTAAATATTGTTTTATCTTTACGTGGTTTTCTTCACTTAATAAATTACTTAGTTCTAGTGAATTTAATAAGTACTTTTTGTCAGCAAATTTTTGAATTAATTCATTTCTTGAAAATAATTCCTGAATTTCTGAAGGTGCATTTTTTTCAAAAAATTCTTCTGAAGATACAGACTCATTTAAGTTACTTTTTAAAGATATACCTTTACTATAATTGGTCGCAATTTTATCTACCCTATCATTTTGTTTGTCACCGCTATGGCCTTTAACATATTCCATTACAAGACCACTAATTCTTAATTGATCAATTTTTTGCCATAAATCAAGATTTTGAACTGATTTTCCTGAGCTTGTTTTCCATCCATTTCTCTTCCAATTAATAATCCATTTTGTATACCCTTCTATGACATATTTACTATCAGTTCTTAATTTAAAGTTTTCTTTTAATTTATAGGTTTTTAATTTCTCAAGTGTTTTTATAGCCGCAGTGAGCTCCATTCTATTATTAGTAGTATTTTGCTCTGAACCACCTATTTCTAATTCACTTTTGTCATCAAAAATTATTAGACCACCCCAACCTCCTGGACCTGGATTACCACTGCAAGCTCCATCGGTTGCAGCTTCAATTGCGATACTATCAATATTCATAATTTTTGAAGCCGATATAAATTCAATCGGCTTGAAAAAATATTCTCTTACTTAAGTGTAACTTTACCGCCAGCTTCTTCAATCTCTTTCTTTAAAGATTCAGCATCTGCTTTAGCAATTCCTTCTTTGACTGTTTTTGGTGCAGATTCAACAAGTGCTTTTGCATCGCCAAGACCTAGACCAGTTGCATTTCTTACAACCTTAAGGACTTTGATTTTTGCGGCTGCATCAAAGCTTTCGAGAACTACATCAAATTCAGTTTTTTCTTCAGCAGCGCCACCATCTGCGTCACCGCCAGCTGCTCCTGGAGCTGCCATTACTACACCTGCAGAAGCTGCAGCAGATACACCAAAAGCCTCTTCAATTTGCTTTACAAGCTCAGATGCTTCTAAAAGTGATAGAGATTTTAATGATTCAAGAATTTCTTCAGTTTTTGCGGACATTTTCTTAAAAGTTAATTAGGTTTTGAATTTAGGATTCTGATTTTTCAGAATGTTGTTTAAGTGATCTAGCAAGTCCAGAAGGTACTTCATTAATAGAGATCGCAATTTTTGTTGCAACGCCATTAAGAGCGCCAGCAATTTTTGCCATCAATACTTCTTTAGATGGAAGACTTGCAATTTCTTTTATTTCAGAATCGCTTAGAAGTCTGCCTTCAAATAAAGCTCCTTTGGTTTCGGATTTTTTGGTGTCTTTCTGAAAAGATTGGATAGCTTTTACAGCACTACCAACATCTTCTTTGATTAAGACAAAAGCATTTGTTCCGGTCAGTAAAGATTCAAGATCGTTCCAATCACTATCTCCATCAATAGCTTTACGCATTAATGAATTTTTAGTAACTTTGCAAATGCCATTAGTTGTTTGCAATCTAGATCGCAAATCTGACATCTCTTTGATAGTTAAACCTTTATAGTCAAGAACTACAGCCATTTCCGAATCGTTTAATAGAGATTTAATCTCAGTAACGATTTGTTGCTTATTCTCTAGTGTTCGGCCCATTGATGTTTTTTGGATCGTAATTTAGGGAGAGCAGGAAATGCGGCAAAGTCCTTTTAAAGAGGCCGCTTTTATTAGATCCAAAAAGAAATAATTTAAGACGAGTCCTCGGTAGGAATTAAAAATTTAGAATAACTAAATCAACCTACTTTCTTTGGCCGTATTATTGCACTTTAAATTATACTACAACGCGTTAACCTTCAGGTTGGTAATCTTGTATGGCATTTATGTCTACTTGAACTGAAGGTCCCATTGTTGAAGTTACATAAAAAGTTTTCCAATACTTTCCCTTAGCTCCACTTGGTTTATTTTTATCAATTGATTCTTGTAAGGTTTTTAAGTTGTCTAATAGAGCCTCTTTTGTGAAACTTGCTTTTCCAAAGCGGACATGAACTATTCCAGCCTTATCTGCTCTAAATTCGAGCTTACCAGCTTTGAATTCTTTTATTGCATTAGCAATGTCATTAGTAACTGTCCCAGCTTTAGGATTAGGCATTAAACCTCTAGGTCCTAAAACTCTTCCTAATTTTGCAACCTTTGGCATCATATCTGGAGTTGCAATAAGTAGATCAAACTCCATATTTCCTTTGTTGATACTTTCCACAAGATCTTCTTCTCCAAATAAATCTGCACCAGCTGCCTTAGCTTTTGATACATTCTCACCGCTTGTAATTACTGCAATTTTGATGCTTTGGCCAGTACCATGTGGTAATGCAACAGTGGTCCTTAATTGTTGATCAGTATATTTTGGATCAATACCTAAACGTATATGTGCTTCAATAGTTTCATCAAATTTTGCATTAGCATTTTCTTTGATAATACTAAGAGCTTCAAGTGGCGCGTAATTGCGATCTTCTATCTTTGTTGATAGAGCCGCCATTCTTTTGGATAGTTTTTTCATAATAATATTGGGTGCAAACGGTTATTAACTAACCTCCCCGAGATAGTGAGAATTTTTGTATTGAACTCAATCAGTGATAGAGACGCCCATATTACGAGCAGTACCCTCAATTACTTTCATTGCTGATTCAACACTAGAACAGTTTAGATCAGGAAGCTTAGTTTTGGCTATTTCTTCTAGTTGAGCTTTACTTATATTCCCGACAGAGCCTTTTGAGGATTCACCTGATCCTTTCTCTATACCAGCTGCTTTTGTTATTAAGACGGAAGCAGGAGGTGTTTTTGTGATAAAAGTAAAGCTTCTATCTTCAAAAACAGAAATCTCCACTGGTATTACAAAACCTGCTTTATCTTGTGTCCTTGCGTTGTATTCTTTGCAAAATGCCATGATATTGACACCATGTTGTCCTAAAGCGGGCCCTACAGGAGGAGCAGGATTTGCTTTGCCTGCTTGTAAAGCAAGCTTGATAACTGCAACAATTTTTTTTGCCATTAGATTAGAAAATTTAAGCTTAAGTAGAAAATCATAATTTTACTCGATAAACAAGAACAATTAGAAATTAATTTTGTTTATTGATTTGGGAGAACTCTAATTCTACAGGAGTCTCGCGCCCAAATATTGAAAGTAATGCTTTTAATTTATTTCTTTCTCCTGAAACTTCTATAACTTCTCCCTGGAAATCTTTGAATGGACCACTAGTTACAATGATTCTATCTTTTTCTTCAATATCTAGCTTGATTACAGCTTTTTTCTCTGATGCGCGCTTAAAGATTCTATTAACTTCTTGTCTTGATAATGGTCGAGGTTTGATATGACCTCGCGATCTTCCGTTGCCTCTACCGTCTTCAGCACCGACAAAGTTAATTACATTTGGAGTACTTTTAACAGCCATCATTGTATCTTCATCCAAAATCATTCTTACGAGGACATAACCTGGAAAAACTTTTTCTTCAGTAGTTTGTCTGCTTCCATCTTTTTTTAATTTAATTCCTGGAGTTTGGGGAATTTCAATTTCAATAATTCTATTATTAACACCTAAAGTTACTGATCTCTGCTCAAGAGTCGCTTTTACTTTTTTTTCACAGCTTGACGCTACTTGAACGGCATACCATCTTGCTATGCTTGTATTTGCTTTTGAAGAAGCAAGGCTTGTAGTTAATTCATTACTCATTTTTCTGGAAGCTTAATTAAGATCTTTATTAATGGATATTCGGGAGAAAATTCAACCAAAAATTTGCGAGGCAGCCCATCCATAGAATCTGCTAACAGAAGCAATGGCTGCAGCAGAAAAAGATACCATAATTATAACTGCTACTGATTCACTAAAAAGTTGTTGTTTGTTAGGCCACACGACTAGTTTAAGCTCATCGTAGGTAGATCTAAAAAAATTATTCTTTTTTTTAGGCTCTTCAACTTCAGGAGAATCCTTTTTAAGAGGTTCTTTATTAGTAGTAGGATTTGTCACAAAAATTTTTTTTAAATTAAGCTTTACGCTTTAGTTTTATTTTAGCTTATTGATTTACTCCTCAGCTAGGTTTGAAAATGATCTCATCTTTTTTAGTAGGGTTAAGTTTGATTGTTATATTTTTTTTGTTTTTGAAGTTATCCTCTAAAAGTTTTGCAGCCAAGGGATTTTCTATTTGTCTTCTAAGTTCCCTGCTAAGTGGCCTAGCACCATATTCAGGTTCGTAAGAATCGTTTGCAATTTTATTAATAACTTTTTTGTCTATAGTGATATTTATTTTCTGTTCAAGTAGCAGGTTTTTTAAATCTTCTGTTTGTAAAATTATTATTTTTTGAAGTTCTTCAATAGATAAAGGATTAAACTTTACTACTTCGTCAATTCTATTTAAAAATTCAGGTCTAAAAATTGAAGACAATGTATTACTAATCGAATCATCTAAGGTTTGTTGGTCTTTTTCTAACTTTCCCTCACTTTTAGAGATCTTTTGTGAATACTCAAGTATAGATTTACCAGCTAGGTTGCTTGTCATAATGATTACGGTATTTTTGAAGTCTACGGTCCTTCCTTGAGAGTCCGTTAATCTTCCTTCATCTAAAACTTGTAAAAGGATATTAAAAACTTCTGAATGTGCTTTTTCTATCTCATCAAGAAGTATTACTGAATAGGGTTTACGTCTTACAGCTTCAGTTAATTGACCTCCCTCTTCATAACCAACATAACCTGGAGGTGCTCCCAAAAGTCTTGCTACAGCATTTTTCTCCATATATTCACTCATGTCTAATCTTAAAAGTGCGTCTTCTTCATCAAATAAAGCTGTTGCAAGAGATTTTGCTAATTCTGTTTTACCAACTCCCGTAGGACCCATAAATAAAAAAGATCCAATAGGCCTTTTAGGACTTTTCATGCCAACGCGAGCTCTTCTAATTGCAGCAGAAACAGCTTCTATAGCTTTTTCTTGTCCAATAACTTTTTCACTTAGTTCTGTTTCTAGATTGACTAGTTTCTTACGATCATTTGAAACTACTTTAGAAATTGGAATACCTGTAATTTTTGAAATAACATCAGCAATATCATCAGGTTCAACTTGATATTTAAAAGGGAAATTTCTATTTTTCTTTATTTTATTAAAGTTCTCTTCAACTTTTTGTATTTCATTCTCTATTTCATTTAAATCTTCTTCGAGCTTTTCTAAATAATCCAGATCATTTTCAATTTTGTGATTTGATTTATCTTTAATTTGTTTGGTTAGCTTATCTTCTTCTTTCATTAGAATTGATAATTGCTCCATTTCAACCCGCAAATTGTTCCAATTGTCCAAAAGAACGTTCAATTTTGCCTCTGCTTGTTGCCTCATATTCAACAATTTTTCTTGAGCTTCGATATTCTCTCCTTGCAAATTATTCAGTTTTTCATTAATAATATGAAGTTTGTTTTCTTGTTGGAGAATTATTTGAGGCTTTTTATTAGATTCGATTTTTAACTCTGCAGCTGCTTCATCAATTAAATCTATTGCTTTATCAGGAAGACATTTATCGCTGATATATCTGTCGGCCAATTTTGCAGAATACTTTACAGCTTCTTCAGAAATTTTTATGCCATGATGTGATTCATATTTCTTTTTGATGCCTTGCAGTATTTTTGCGCTCAATTCTACTGTAGGTTCATTAACAGCTATCTTTTGAAAGCAATTATTTAATGCTTGATCTTTTTCAATAGTTTCACGAAATTTCTCAGGAGTTGTTGTACCGATGCATCTAAGTTCTCCTTCAGCTAGTAAAGGTTTTAAGATATTGCTAATGTCGGTAGAAGATCTGTCAGAACTTAATATTGAGTGAATTTCATCAATAAATAGAATCATTCCTTGGCTTGGATTGTTTAGTTCCTGCATTATTAAGCTTAGCCTTTCTTCTAATTGGCCTCTAAATTTTGTCCCAGAAACTAAAGCACCTAAATCAAGCGAAATAATTTTAAAGTCTTTTAAAGAATCAGGAACTTTTTTGTCTACAATTAATTGGGCAAGTAATTTTGCAATTGAGGTTTTACCAACTCCGGGATTGCCGATAAGTATAGGATTATTTTTGTTTCTTCTGCAGAGTACTCTCATTAAATTATTGATCTCATTTTCTCTCCCTAAAACGGGATCCAGTAAGCCTTTTTTCGCTGATTCTGTTAGATCTTTTCCATAAATTGAAAGAGCATTTTCATCTTTCCCAACTTGTTTTTTGGTTTCAATTTGAAGTTTACTTTTAGGTAATGGAACAACAGCTTCTGTAAATTTTTCTTCTTTTACTAAAGTCTCTTTATTTGATTCAAAATTAGATTGATTATTTATTTCAAGTACGTTCTCATAATTAAAAGAATCTTTTGATTGATTAATATTTGGAAAAAACTTTAATTCTTCTTCTAATTTTTCTATCGAAAGGTTGCCTTCTTCAAAAACATAATTTCCAATTCTTAAATCTCTTCCAAGAGCAATTAGTAAATGAGGGATTTCTATGAATCTCGATCCCCATTGAATTTTAATCTGATTCGCATTATCTAATAAAATTTCTAAATCTTCTCCGATAGTAAAAATATCTGACTGATTTGTTGGTGTCTCTTCTAAAAAATCTTCAGTTATATCTAAAACCGTATCTGGGTCGATTGATAATTTTTCTATAAAAGCAAAGAATTCACTTGATGAGAACAATGTATGGATTATGTGTTCAATATTGAATTCGCTATGATCCCATTTTTTTGCTGTTTCTTCCCCTAATAAAAGAAGATTCCAACTGATATCGCTAAATAGTTCAGGACTGGATGTAAGTGTTTCTCTCATAAACTATAAAACTATAGTTGATTATTAATTAATATTCTAAATAGTATCTGCATTAATAATCATCCAATAATTTTTAAATTGTAAGATGAATTTGAAAAATATGATTATTAGAGGGCTTGCAGTGAGATTGAAATTAATAAAAGCGTTAACTAATATTTAAGTTGTTTTGAAATTAAAAAATTATAGTTGGTTAAAATATATATTTCAGATATTAGCCAAATAGTTCAGCTATTAATAGGATTTAAATAGTAATAATTAAATTGTGAAAGAAACTATTGATTTTCTTATTGACACTATTGAAGCAAGGCAAGTCCTTGATTCACGAGGCAATCCGACTGTAGAGGCAGAAGTATTTTTGGAATGTGGGGTAAGTGGTAGAGCAATTGTTCCCAGCGGAGCCAGCACTGGCGCTCATGAGGCACATGAATTAAGAGATGGCGGTTCAAAATATATGGGAAAAGGTGTTTTAAATGCTGTTAATAAAATTCATGAAACGATATCTCCGGCTTTAATTGGCTTGTCGGCTTTTGATCAAACTGCAGTTGATAACTTAATGATTGAAATTGATGGAACTCCTAATAAGTCTAACCTTGGAGCAAATTCAATCCTTGCAGTAAGTCTTGCCACTGCCAGAGCATCAGCAAATGCTTTAGACATTCCCCTTTATAGGTACCTTGGAGATCCATTATCCAATCTTCTGCCAGTACCATTGATGAATGTAATAAATGGTGGTGCTCATGCACCAAATAGTCTTGATTTTCAGGAATTTATGCTTGTCCCACATGGAGTGCATAATTTCAGTGAATCATTGAGAATGGGGACTGAAATTTTCCACTCATTAAAATCATTACTTGATAAAAAAGGTCTTTCCACCGCTGTAGGTGATGAGGGTGGGTTTGCACCTAATTTGTCATCCAGCGAAGAAGCAGGGGATTTATTATTAGAAGCAATTCAAAAAGCTGGATTTACACCTGGTGAGCAAGTATCTTTAGCTTTAGATGCAGCTAGTACTGAATTTTATAGTGATGGAATTTATAAATATGAAGGAAAAAGTTTAAATAGTTCTGAAATGATTTCATACCTTTCAAAATTAGTTTCTAATTATCCAATAGTTTCAATAGAGGACGGTTTGGCAGAAGATGATTGGGAGGGTTGGTCAGAATTAAATAAAGAATTAGGAAATAAAGTTCAGCTTGTAGGGGATGATTTATTCGTTACTAATACAGAAAGGTTAAGGAAAGGGATTATAAAAAATTCTGCTAATTCAATTCTTATAAAGGTAAATCAAATTGGAACATTAACTGAAACATTGGAAGCTATTGAGTTAGCTAAAACATCAGGTTTCACAAGTGTTATAAGTCATAGAAGTGGTGAGACTGAAGATACAACAATTGCTGATTTATCTGTGGCAACAAGATCTGGCCAGATCAAGACAGGCTCTTTGAGTAGAAGTGAGAGGATAGCAAAATACAATAGGCTTTTAAAAATAGAGGAGGAATTGGGAAATCAAGCAAGATTCGCTGGGGCTTTAGGTTTAGGGCCTAAAAATATATAGTTTTTTAACGCTTAAGTTTTTCTAAACGGGAGCCTTTCCTCATACTTAATTGGCATTTTATCCAATCAAGACTGATTGGAAGTGCAAAAAAAAGTGGTAATAATGCAAAGTTATTTTGTTTATTTGTCACGAGTAAAGCCGATGCAATGGATAAACTTCCTATAAGAATTGAATGTCCTACAGTTTTTTGGGCAGTAAACATTTTCTTGAATTGTCTATCAGACTCTCCCATTCTTATTTGCAATTGTATATCGCCCTGCTCTAATCTTTCTAAACTTTCATCTATTCTTTTTGGAATTCCAACGGCTTTGGATCCTAGTTCACCTACTTGCCTTCCAAATTGGTTTATTAAATCATTGGGAGTTTGATTATTTGAAGTCATAAGTTCTATTAAATAAGGCTTGGTAACTGATACAAGGTTAAACCCTGGGTCAAGCATTCTACCAACTCCTTCAAAAGTTGATAAAGCTCTCATTACAAAGATTAGATCCACAGGCAGTTGAAATGGTGTTTCATAAACAAGTTCGTATAAATCGCCAGATAATTTTTCAATAATGTTTGGACTAAATGGAGGAGTTAAGGCTTCTTTAAGCATTAATCTGACTAATCTTCTAACTGGGCCGATATCAATATCTTTTGAAATTAGACCAGCTTGTTGCAATTGACTTACAAGTGATGAGGCGTCTCTTAAAGCAGCAGCCTTAACCATTGCCCCTATTCTAGTTTGAAGTTTATTTGAGATATTACCCATCATTCCAAAATCATAAAAAATCAATTTACCTGTATTTGAAACTGCTAGGTTGCCTGGATGAGGGTCTGCATGAAAAAAACCATAATTTACTAATTGTTTTAAGTAGCTTATGGCACCTATTTCTGCAATTTTAGGGAAATCAATTTCTTGTGACTGTAATTTTTCTAAATCGCTTATTTTTGTTCCTTCTAGATAACTTAAACAAAGCACTTTTTCACTGCTCATATCCCAAATTACTTCAGGAATTACAATATTTTCATCATCAAGAAATTGCTGTCTAAATCTTGCTGCATATTGTGCTTCACAATTAAAATCAAGCTCCTTCATGAGAACTTTCTTACACTCTTTAGCAATCTCAACCCAGTTTCTACCTCGACTCCAATTCTTGTTTTTCTGCAATAATCCTGCTATTTGCTGCATTATGCCCAAATCGATTATAAACAATTCTTTTAAATTGGGTCTTTGAACTTTAAAAACTACTTCCTTCCCATCTTTTAAAGTCGCTCTATGAACCTGAGCAAGTGATGCTGATCCGACTGGATCAAATATTATTTGATCTATTTCATTAAATTTAGAACCAAGTTCATCTCTTATAGTTTCTTTAACTTGCCCAAATGAAAAGTTAGGAACTTGATCCTGCAATTTAGATAATTCCTGTATCCAAGTATTAGGAATTAAATCAGGTCTTGCTGATAATAATTGTCCAATTTTAATAAATGCTGAACCAAGCCTTATTAACTGATTAGTAAACCACCTAGCTCTTTTAACTTGGACCCTACTTTTTTCATCGCTCTTAGTTTGGAAAATTGTAAATCTAATATTATCTATCCACAAATTTATTAAAAGTGACAACAGAGTTATCCAAATAAGAAAAGCCCGCTTCAATTTTTTTAAATGATAATGAAGAATGTTATGTCTCATTTAATTTGATTATTTATGGTTTTGTCAAAGAGATCAATTTGCTTATTGATGCCTTGAATTTCATTTAAAGCGTTTCTTATTTTGGAATCTTGATGACTATTTGGCGACTCATTTTCTTGAATATTTTCGGCGTTCTCCATTCTAGAGGCTTCTTCGATTATGGATTCTTTCAAACTATCAAATTCTTTTTTGAGAATCTCTGGAGCATCTTGAGCTATATTTGTTGCCTCTTCAATTTTTTCAACCAATATCTCGTTTAATTTTTCGGTTACTTTCTTAATGGCAGCTTTTAAAAGGTAATCAGAGTTGGTCATGAAAAATATAATGTTTCTACAGCAATTGATTTTTCTATATAACCTAATAATAAGTCAATACAGAACATTTCACGTAACTAATCATTTTGATAATTAATTTTTTATGTTTTTCCTATGTAAGTTTGTTTCTATATTATGCTTTTTTCTCTTTTTTCTTTTACCTTATATCTATATAAAGGTTAGATATTTAAATTCAAGATATCTTCTAACCAAGAACTCATCTTATTAACTACTAAAAAGGAGTT